>NZ_JBITMD010000007.1:0-477631 GCF_044465905.1 Nonomuraea sp. NPDC049480 | reverse complement strand
CTGAACGCCTTCGCCATCACCTTCGAAGGCCGCCTGACCCCGGCCACCCGATAGACCCAGTCAAGATTGAGATACACCGATCACTGGACAGACCCCCGTTACGCGGTCGGCGACCACACAAAGTGACCACGGATCTTCCCACACCGGCGAATACAGATCACTCGATCAACGGTCTCTGCCAGTACTGACCCCCCGGTTCGGTGCTGAGGGCGAGCTGAATCGGCCATGGTGGAGTCAGGCATAGAGGGCCGGGCCATGCTGGAGGACCTCGGAAGGTATCCGGGGTCCTCCAGCGGCTGTCGGTTGTTCGGTCAGCTGACGGTGGCGGGTTGGGCGGACAGAAGGGTTTGGGTCCAGCCTTCGGCGCCGACGGCGCTCTGGCTGCTGAGGTCGTCGCCCTGGCCGTCGTAGGGATTCTGGTCAGCGTAGCGGAAGAGCGAGCCATTACTCCCGTGGCCGTAATACACGCCCCCGCCGGGCGACAGGAGATGGTCGAAGACCTGCCAGGTGGTGTCGCGAAGCTCGTACCTCTTCCAGGAGCCAGGGCCGTCGATCCGGTAAGAGATCAGCTTGCCGCCGGCCGTCGTGCCGAGGATCCAGTTGGGGCCGGTCGCGGTCAGGGTCTTGAGGGCGAAGCCGTCGCCGATGACGGAGCCGCCGCTGATGTTGTCGATCGTGGGCTTGATCGCATTGACGGTGTAGCGGCGCAGGGTCCCGCCGGCGATACCGAACAGGTGGCCGTTGCCGTCGTAGGCGAGAAGGTCGTGAGTGAAGCCGCTGCCGAGCAAGACAGGCGGCTCGAAGATGAGGCTGTCGCGATTGGTCCGGATATCGACCCGGTAGAGCCGTCCCTCCTTATCGGTGACCAGGAGAGTATTGAAGTCCAGCGTCGCCATCGCCTTGGGAATGAAACCCAGAGTGGTCGTGGACACAAAAGCGCCACGCGTACGCTGTCCGGTAGCGGCGTCAATGGAGGTGTAGGTCAACTTCCCGTCCGGCATCGCCCCGTAAACCGAGGCGCTCTCCACGGAGGAGCGAGCGGGGTTCTGCGCGTGGGTGAGGGTCTCCCAGCCCAGGAAGTGCGACGCCCCGGCGGGCCTTTTCTGCTCGACCCACTGCTTGGCGTACGGCATATCGTAGCCGAGCCCGTGGTGCAGGGCGTTATAGCCGACCTCGAAGTGGTCCCCCAGATCGCGCTTGAGCTTCCCACCGCAGAGCCACGACGGAACCGTCCCGCCCAGTTGCAGTTTGGCGTGGAAGTCCATCGCGTACCGCAGCCGATGCTTGGCCTTGGCGTACAGGTCGAGGCCTTGGATGCGGGCGGTCTCGGCGACGTGGGAGATGGCCGCGATACCCCATCCGGTGTGCCAGAAATCGCGGCAGGTCTCCTGGGCCAGGCCGTCCACGAACGTGGTCTGCCCCTTCCAGTAGTCGATGATCTCGGCCTTGGTGTTGTACGTGCTGCCCGGCGGCGCCTTGGGCAGCGAGCCGTCCGTCTTCAGGTAGATGTAGGCAGGCAGCCTTCCGCGCCAGGTCTCGACAGCCTCATTGAAAGATTTACGATCATCAAGGTGTACGGCGATGCCGATGGCGGCATCCGTCATGATCAGTTCCCAGTTGCCGTTGCTGTCCGGCCGCCCTTTGAGCAGGGCCGGGAGGTACACGGTACGCAGTTTTCCGGCGAAGCGGGCGGCCTGGCTCCAGCTGCCGTAGGTGTGCTTGATGAGCTCGGCGGCGCGGGAGAAGTTGGCCCCCGCCCAGCCGGTCTGCAGCGGTGCGTTGTCCCCGGTGTGCTTGGTGATCACAGCTGACCAGGCGTCCATGATCTGGATCGCCTTCTTCGCATAGCGGTCGTCCTTGGTGAGGTACCACTGCAGGGCGTGCGTGTAGGCCGCCATGGCGTCCTTGCGCTCGTCGGAACATCCGTTGTCGGGAATGGAATTCCCGCCGCAGTTCACGTCGGCGCGGGGCTTGGCCGTGTAGGACAGCGAGGCGTAGGAGCTGCTTTGCAGTTTCCTCCAGGCGGCTCGCCACGGCTCCTTGTCCAGGTTGGCTCGTACGAAGTCGAGCTGAGCCCGGCTGACCAGGACGCCAGGATGTTTGAACACAGCAGCCTGCGCGGGTTGCGGGACCGCTAACGCGGCGGCCACAAGAATTGCGGCAGCAACAGGACGAGCGAGACGCACGGGATTCCTTCCAAGAGGAGCTGGCTGGACAGAGAACGGCGTAGCCAGGGCTTTACGGGTAGTCGGAGTCAGACGCTCGGAGCAGGCTTTCCAGCGGGTGGCTGGCATCCGCGGCCCCTGACACCGGGGCGCGGCCGAAGCGCCAAGGCCGACCGTGCCGATTTCAGGAGAACCGACCCGGTTCGTTCCTCACCTTGCTCGTGCGCCTCTGCGGATGCGGAGCGATGGTAGTTCAGCCTGGTATGTCGGCAGTATGTCGTCGATTTCGCGCAGCGCGTGGAGTTCGCCGCGCTGCGAACGGCTGCGGCCGCCACCGGGCTCAGGTAGCGGGCATGATCGTTGCCATTAACCCCAGTCCCCTGGATGTGTCATCAAACTGCTCATTCTCGGCGGCACCTACCACGTCGGCCGCGCCGTCGTCGAAGCCTGCGTCGGGCACCGCTGCTCCTGGCCCGCGCACGTCGTGCTCGTCGACGGCGGCCGCTAAGCGTGGCGGCGAGCTCGCAGTTCTGGAGGCGTACGGCGAGCGGGCGCTGCCGGCCCCGAGTCGGGATGATCCTCGGCTCGTATGAGGACGTCGGCCGTATCCCGTAGTGGCTGGGCGGCCTGGAGCGAGGCGGCCGTGTGCTCGCGCGCGGCCCCGACCGGATCCTCCTGGCTACCTGACCGACCAACTGATCCGGTATTGGGTCCATAAGAGCGTCCAGGCGCCGGTAGCCGACATCCGCGCCTGGATGGATCAGTGGAAAACTGCACCGAAGCCGTTCGGGTGGGCCAAGACGGCAGAGAGAATTTCAGGCCGATGACATTGGGAGGGCGGCCTGTGATGGACCCCGGTCGGCGCCGGGGCCCATCATGCGTTTCTCAGGTGACAGTTCCTGGTTGGGCGGAAAGGAGGGTTTGGGTCCAGCCTTCGGTGTCGATGGGGGTCTGGCTGCTGAGGTCGTCGTCTCTGCCGTCGTAGGGGTTGGCGTCGACGTAGCCGTGCAGGGATCCCTCGGGGCGGTGGCCGTAGTAGACGCCGCCGCCCGGTGAGAGCAGGTGGTCGAAGACTTGCCAGGTGGCGTCGCGCAGTTGGTAGCGCTGCCAGGAGCCGGCGCCGTTGATCTTGTAGGAGATCAGTTGTCCGGCGGTGGTGGTGCCGAGAATCCAGTCCGGCCCTGTCGTCGTGAGTGTCTTCAAAGCGAAGCCGCTGCCGATGAGGGTGTTGCTGGTGATGTCGGCCAGGGTTGGCTTCGTTTTGGTGAGGTTGTAGCGGCGTAGCACGCCGTCGGCGATGCCGTACAGGTGGCTCTTGCCGTCGTAGGCCAGCAGGTCGTGGGTCCAGCCGGTGCCGAGCAATATCGGTGGGTCAAACGTGACGGTGCCACGGTTGGAGATGATGTCGACCCGATACAGCTTGCCGCCGGAGTCGTCCTGGGTGATCAGCAAAGTGTTGTAGTCAAGCGTGGCCATGGCCTTGGGCTTGAACCCCAGGGGGACGGTCGAGAGCTCGGCGCCACGGGTACGCTTCGCGGTTGCCGCGTCGATCTCCGTATACGTCAGCAGCCCGCTCGGCAGCACCCCGTACACCGGAGCGGGCCCCTTCGGCCCGCTGACATAGGGCCAGATGGCGTTGACGATGAGCTGCGCGTCACCGGCCTGGACCTGGTAGCGGTCGGGATAGGCGGATCCCTGGACGCTCTGGCACACGTCGCCGATCTGCGCGGTCCGCCAGCTGTTGTTCGGGTATTCCCGGATCATCTTGTTGAGGAAGGCGTTGGTGGCCCACGTCGGGTCGAGCCGCTGGGACCTGCTTCCCCAGGTGGCGCGCTGCTGGAAAAGTCCCAGGCTGTCGTGGTCGACTTCCTCGCTGATGTTCTGGATGCTGGTCTCCACGATGATCGTGGTCACCGCGATGACGGCCGCCCGCGGCTCCAGCCCGCGGTCGTGCACGGCCTTGATCACCATGCGGGCGCAGGATACGCGGTATGCGGACATGTAGCCGCGCATCTTGTCGTCGAGGGTCTGGTTGAGCTGGGTGGCCAGGGCCGCGTCGGTCGATGTCGTGCCGCCGGGATCGCACGCGGCGAGTTGGTAGGCGGCGGTGACGTCAGACGCGTCTACCTCCGGCTGCGGATCGAGGGCCGCGGCCGAGGGGGAGGCGATGGCGCACAAGGAGATCACGGCCGTGGCCGCAACGGCAGCGTGCGACAGGAACGCGTAGAGTCGCCCGTTCACGAGCTGGTCACGGTGTTGGGCTGGGCGGACAGGAGGGTTTGGGTCCAGCCTTCGGTGTCGATGGGGGTCTGGCCGCTGAGGTCGTCGCCCTGGCCGTCGTAGGGGTTGGCGTCGAGGTAGGCGTGAAGGGATCCTTCGGGGCGGTGGCCGTAGTAGAGGCCGGCGCCGGGGGACAGCAGGTGGTCGAAGACCTGCCAGGTGGTGTCGCGCAGCTGGTAGCGGTCCCAGGAGCCTGCGCCGTTGATGTGGTAGCTGATGAGGGCGCCGCCGGCGGTGGTGCCGAGGATCCACTTCGTGCCGGTGGCGGTGAGGGTTTTCAGGGTGAAGCCCTCGCCGATGAGGGTGTTGTTGGTGATGCCGGCTGCGGTGAGGGTGTCGGTGGCGTTGAGGGTGTAGCGGCGCAGGGCGCCGTCGGCGATGCCGTATAGGTAGGTGCTATCGAAAGCCAGCAGGTCGTGGGTCCAGCCGGTGCCGAGCAGGATCGGCGGGTTGTGGACGAGGGTGTCTCCGCTGTTGGAGATCACGTTGATGCGGTAGAGCTTGCCGGTGGTGTCGGTGATGAGGACGGTGTTGAAGTCGAGGGTGGCCAGGGCTTTGGGCGTGAAGGGCAGCGGGGCGCCGTGGATGGCGCCGTGGGTGCGCTTGCCGGTAGCGGCGTCGAGGGCGGTGTAGGTGAGGCTCCCATCCGACAACACCCCATAGATCGACACCCGGCCACTCGGCCGATTCGTCGCGCCGACGGGCTCGCTGTAGCCGACGATGTCGGAACTGGAGCGGGAGCGGGAGTGGGCTCTGGTGTGGCCGCCGTCGGTGTTGCCCTCGATCGTATAGACCGTGCTGGAGTTCGCTGAGGTCACGAGGCCAACGTGGTCGATGCCGCCGCCGTCCCAGTCGAACACGATCGCGTCGCCAGGCTGGGGCGTGTAGCCGCTGCCACGGCTGTGCCACGTGCCGTACGCCTCGCCGTACTCCCTGAAGGATCGCGCCCACCCGGTGAGGATCCCCCCACTGGTCTCCGGCACGTCGGCGTAGGTGACACCAGCCTTCTTCCAGACGTACTTGGCGAAGTCGGCGCACCATTCGCTCTTCGCCCACTTGATGCCGTCGGTTGTCGGGCACCCTGAGGTGTCCTTCCAACCGCCCCGGAAGTACCCGGTGTAGAAGTTGCACTCCGAGGAGGTCTGGTAGTTGCGGCTTGAGTTGTTGAGTTCGTCCTGCGCCGCGGAGACGATGGACGAACGCGCCACCGCCAAGGCCGGCGCCGACGAGGTGGCGACCATGCCGAGAGCAAGCATGAGCACCCCTAGGAGGCCCTTGAGAATCTTCATGATCGGAGCATCGAGAGGCGCGCTGCAGGTTCGCTCTAAACCCTTTCCAGACCTGTGGGCTGAGGACGTCGGAGCGGGGGCAGGCACGCGGCGGCAGGGTGCGTGAGCTCGACGAACTCTCTGGCCTCGTGTTCGGAGAAGATTTCCAGCGCGGTGGCGAGCATCGCCTCGGCGGCGCTGTCGCCGCGCGCCGCCATGACGGCTGCCAGGTCGCGTCTGGCCCGAGCTGCCGGGAGCGCGGTGCCGAGCTTCTGCGAGATGGCGATGGACTCGATCAGATGGGCTTCTGCCAGGTCCAGCTCACCCTCAGCCAGGTGGAACTCGCCGATGGTACGCAGCACCAGAGCCTCGCCGTACCGGTCGAGATGGTTTCTGCACACTTCAAGAGCATCGACCAGCGAAGGCAGGCAGGCGGCGCCGCGGCCCTGCCGGATCTCCACCTTGGCCCACGACTGGACCGCGAAAGCGATCATCAGCTGTTCGCCGGAGGCCCGCAGCATGGCGAGGGCCTCGGTGCTGTCCCGCCCGGCCTGCGCGTAGTCGCCGAGAGCACGGTGGACCAGGCTTCTGGTCCGCACGGTCAGTGCCTCTCCGCGCCCGCTGTCCGCGCGCCGGTACGCTGCGAGAGCCTGGTCGAGCAGCGGCCACGTGGCGTCGTACTCGCCGAGCTCCAGGTGGATGGTAGCGGAGAGACGGCAGGTCGCGCCGATGCCGATGTCGTCACTCAGCAGGCGGAACAGCTCCGCCGACCTGGACAGCAGGCCCAAGCCCTCGCGCAGGCGGCACTGCTCCCGGCAGGCGCCGCCCAGACCGGCCAGGGCGACGGCCTCGCCCCTGCGGTCTCCGGCTTCGATGAAGATGGTGAGGGCCTGCGACAGGTGCTCACGCACCTGGGCGAAGTGATCGAGGCTGTAGTGGATCTGGCCCAGCCCGGCCAGCAGGGCCGCCTCGCCGAGCCGGTTGCCCGCGCGACGGGTCGCAGTCAGCGCCGCAGCGTGGCTGCTATGCCATTCGGCCAGCCGGTTGGCGGAGAAGACGCGGGAGAAGGAGAGCGCCGTGGCCAGGTCGCAGGCGGCCACGTCGAGGTCGAGACTGGCGGCACGCTCGACCGCCACGATCAAGGCCGGTGTCTCGGCTTCCAGCCATGCCTCGGGGTCGGCCATGACTCGCTTGGCGACTTGGTCGTCCACGGGATGGGCGGAGGCGTAGTGACGGCGCAGCTCGACCTCGCCGGACGGCACCCGGGAGCCGACCTCGATGATCAACTGGAGCCAGCTGCCCAGCGTACGGGTGATGGCCGCATCTCGCTCGGCAGCGGTGTCGCAGACTTCGGAGCATTCGGCGGCGAAGACCCGCAGCAGATCGTGCAGCCGGAAGCGGGGCTGACCGACCGCGTCGATCGTGACGTGATCGACGAGCTGTGCGTCGATGAGCCGTTCGACGACGTCGTCGGCGTCATCGGCGGGGATGTCCAGCAGCGGGGCGACGATCCACGAGGGGAAATCGGGGGTACCGAGCAGACCGAGCCGGCGGAACGCTGTCTGGGCCTGCTGGTCCAGTAGTCGGTAGCTGAGCCCGACGCTGGCCCGGACGGCCACGTCCCCGGCCACGAGTTCGTCCAGCCTCCGGTGCTCTACGCCCAGGCGTCCTGCCATGGTGGCCAGCGTCCAGTGCCGCCGGGTAGCCAGCCGGGCTCCGGCAGTCCGTACGGCCAGCGGAAGCAGACCGCACAGCCGGACGACCTCAGCGGCGGCGCCCGGCTCCGCGGCCAGTCGATCCTCACCGAGGATGGAACCGAGGAGCGCGAGCGCGCCTTCTGTGTCCAGTACATCCAGGTCGGTCAGGTTGGCGCCGGCGAGCCCAGCCAGCCGTCCCCGCGAGGTGATCAGGACCGCGCATCCGGTCCCGCCGGGCAGCAGCGGGCGGATCTGCTGCTCGCTGCGAGCGTCATCGAGGACCAGCAGGACCCGGCGCCGCTCGAGCAGGCTGCGGTAGAGATCGGCCCGATCTTGCGCGGACTCAGGCTGAGCGGCGTAGGGGATACCGAGTGCGCGCAGGAATCTGCTGAGCACCTCTTCTGCCGTCGCCGGGCTGTCGGTGGTGCCCCGTAGGTCGGCGAAAAGCTGGCCGTCCGGATACCGATGGCTCGCCTGGCGCGCCAGGTGCACCGCGACGGCACTCTTGCCCACTCCGCCCTTCCCGGAGATGACAAGCACCGGCGGCGCGGTGTGGTTCATGTCAAGCAGAGGCGTGAGGTCGGCGATGAGGGCTGCCCGGCCCACCAAGTCCGGTACGTCCGCCGGAAGTTGGGCGGGGATGAGCTGCCCATGTTCCACCGAGGCCGACTGGGCCAGCGGGACGAAGCCCAGCAAGGCGACATCCTCACGGAGGATCGCCTGATGCAACGCGCGCAGATCTGGACCGGGATCGATTCCGAGCTCCTCGGCCAGCGCCTTGCGGCCGTCCTCATAGGCTGCCAGCGCTTCGGAGGATCGGCCCAGCCGGTAGAGCGCCGTCATCAGGTGGCCACGCATCCGCTCGCGGGCCGGGTGCGCGGCCACCAGCGAGGCGAGCTCCACCACTACCTCGCTCTGCCGGCCCAGCTGCAGCTCGACGGCGATCCGCTCGTCAACGACGGTCAGCCGCAGTTCGGTCAACCGGGCCGCATCGGCACTGAGCGCCTCCCCAACCCCATCCAGAGCGGGACCGCGCCACACTCTTTCTGCGGCGCGCAGCGACCGCGCCGCATCCTCGTGCCTCGCCTCCGCCACAGCGCGGCGGCCGTCGTCGGCGAGCCGCTCGAACGCCTGGACATCGAGGACCCCGCGGTCGAGTCTCACGAGGTATCCGGGAGGCCGGGTCTCGATCAGATCGCCGCCCAGCGTCCGGCGCAGGGCAGACACGTAGGTCTGGACCAGTCCGCGAGCGGTGTCAGGAGCATGAGCGCCCCAGACCAGATGCACCAGCCGATCGATCGAGACCACCTGTCCTGCCCGCAGCAGCAACGCGGCCAGTAACGCGCGTGGTTTGGGACCGCCCAGCGCCACCCGATGATCACCGTTCCATACCTCGACCGGTCCGAGCAGGCGAAATTCCACTGCTACCTCGCATGAGGGCACTTGCAGAGAACTTAGAGCGAGCCGCCTCATGATCATACAAATGAAGACTCAGCGGAAGGGCCCCCACGCGAATGACAAATGAACCGATCGTGTTGATGTCTGATCATCGGGTCTCGGCCATCCCCGCGATGGAATGCGGCGAACCGCTCTTCGACCTGCGCAGGGTGCCGGCTGTGCTCGTGGACGATCGCCAAGCCGACCCGGCCGGAGCCTACGCGCACCTTCGCGTCGGCCTAGTCGACCGATTGCTGATCGCGCAGGGCAAGCTTCCCGCCGGGATCCGGTTGCTCATCGTGGAAGGCTACCGGCCGCTCGCGCTGCAGGAGCACTACTTCTCCCGGTACGCCGCTCGACTGCGTCGGGCCAATCCCATGTGGACAGAGGAATTCGTGCACATCCAGGCCAGCCGCTCCCTGGCGCCGCCGGAAGTGGCCCCGCACGTGTGCGGAGCCGCCGTCGATCTCACGCTGGCCGCCGCCGACGGCACCGAGGTAAACATGGGTACGCCGGTCAACGCCGGGCCGGAGGAAAGCGGCGGCGCGTGCTACACGCACCATCCAGAGATCTCCCCTGAAGCCTGGGCCAACCGGCGTCTGCTCGGCGACGCCATGAGCGCGGCAGGGTTCGTGAACTACCCGACCGAGTGGTGGCACTGGTCCTATGGTGACCGGTACTGGGCCCTCATGACGGGTGCGCCTGCAGCTCGTTACGGACCCTCTCGGATGAGGTGATCATCGAGGTGACCGCGCCCCATCCCTATAGAGAACGTCCGCATTTGGAGGATAAGTCGGATACGAAGACCTTGATCAGCCGCGCGCCGGCGCAAGGCTGATAACACCGGTGTGCCCGCAGTTTCCGTCGGTGTCGCGGACGCGACGGCTTTCCGCCGGGTGGTCGCGGACGGGTGAGGCAGCTGAGGTGGCAGTAGCCGGTATCCATCGACCCCTCCCTGATCGGAGAGTCACCTGCCCCACCGACAGCTGGCCATTCGACGAGTCACTATCTGGGACGGCGAGTGCTCGCCTTCGGCGCCAGGCTCATCTCCTTGGCCAGCCCCGCGAGGGACTCACCCGGATGCTCGACCTCCATGCGGTGTGAGGTCGGTGGGCTCGAAGCGGGGCACCACGTGGAGGTGGAAGTGGAGGACGCTCTGCTGGGCCTCTTGCCGCTGGCGGGATCGCGCGACATACCGAAGACATACCGGCGGTCTCTAGCGTGGCTGGGGCTGTCACCGGCCTGGTCGGCTGCCAGCGACAGTCCAGAAGTCGATCATATTGGGGATCCAACTCGTGAAGTTCAGAAGCCTGCCCAAGACGTTCGGTGCGACTGCGGTTGGCGCGCTGATCGCGGCCACTTGCATCGTTGCCAACCCGAGCGCGGCAGCCGCGGAGAGCTTTAACTATTCCGTGCCCACCAAGGCCACCAACGTGACCACGTTCAAGGAGTACGTGGCAGCCAGCGGCGCGCGGCTCCAACTCCGCAAGGGCTTGTATAACGGATCGTGGTACCGATGGGGCCGCGTATCCAACCCGACCAGCGGCCTCAACAAGGACTATGACCTGCGCTTCTGGCGGACCGACCGCAGCGGCTGCCCGGACGCCGGCACCTCCAAAGTGGACATCGACGGTACGACGTACACGGGCGCGCTGAAGGTCACGACTTCCTCCTCCCCTTACTGCATCTACGTCGCCACCTGGGGCCCGAAGGGTTCGTCGGTCGGCGGAGCGAGGATTGAATGGAACGGGAGATGACCTGATGCATCTGAGATGCCATCTCATGATCACCGACTGATCATGGGATGCCTTTCTCGTTGGGGCTGGGGATTGGGTACGGGAAGGACTGGTACTAGGGCCGCTGGTTCAAATCGTGTCAGGGGGCCCAAACGAGGCTGGTCCCAGCCGGTGACCTGAACGCCCGGGCGAGCGCGATTTCGGCTCGGGCGGGTCACTCCCGCGCGAACGACATACCGGGAACATACTCGGACCTCATAGTCTCGCGGCCGTCCCAGAAGTCACACGAGATTACGGAGAAGACCATGCGCTGGACCAGCACCGCCATACCATCACCAGTGCCTCCATCTGTGCGCCGGTAGGCGCTGACCCGCTCGGCGCGAGCCGAGGCGCGGCACCGCCGGACCGCATCCGCGACGTCGGCGGCTGCCACGTTCAGGAACGTCTCGTACAAGCCGGCGAAGGAGGCATCGGGCAGGTCCTCGGCCACCGCCGAGGACCGCACCGCGAACCGGCCGCCCCCGAGCCGGCCGATCTCCGCTTCCTCCAGGTCGCTGCCGACCGGGACGACGAACCCCTCCGGCACCGCAAAGCCGGCCCTGGCCAACACGGCCAGCGTCGCGGCCTTACCACCCACCCGAGCCGGCCCCTGCTCGGCCGCTTCGATCAGGTCGATAATCACGACGTCGCCTTCCGCTGCGTCCGTGCGGGGCGCCTGCGCCAGATCGCGCGGGCGCTCAAGGGCAGTCCCACCAGGCTCGGCAGCACCCCATGGCTCCAGCCGGGCAGCCGCTCCCACAGGGGCAGGTGCGGGCCGTTGTCCAGGTAGAAGCCGGTCAGCAGGGCGATGTAGGACGCTCCCATGCCGGCGATGTGCAGGTACGGCCGACGGCGCCGCAACGTGTAGCCGACCAGCGCGACGGCCAGGGCCAGCGTGCCGACGGCGAACAGGTGGGCGTTCTCCCGCCAGCGGATCACCGACAAGACCGCCATCGACACCCACACCACCACCAAGCCCCACAGGTAGATCCGGCCGAACCGGAGGTGCCGGGCGCGGCCCTTGCGGGCCAGAGCCGCGACGGCGCCGCACCCGACGCAGGTCAGGCCGGCCGTCACATGGACGGCCAGAGCGGCGAAGAACAACAGCCCCGCGTCCGGCACCGGGATGCCCAAGACGTCGATCTCGTCCATGGCCCGCTCCTATACGTAGCATTGCTATATGTAGGGAAGCTACTCCGATGGTTGCCGCGAGGGAAGGCCCGATATAGCGTTACTACCTATGAGGGCAGAAGCGCTCAAAGGCCACCTGGATGGCCTGCTGCTGGCCGCGCTGGAGGCCGGGCCGCTGCACGGCTACGCCGTCAAAGAAGCGCTGCGCGACTCCACCGACGGCCGCATCGACCTGCCCACCGGCACTGTCTATCCAGCGCTGCACCGCCTGGAACGCGCCGGGCTGATCGACGGCAGCTGGTCGGTGGTGAGCGGCCGACGCCGCCGTACCTATGAACTCACCACCGCAGGGCGCAAAGCGCTCGGCGGCGAACGCGACAACTGGCAGGAATTCGCGACCGCCGTCACCGCCGCCCTGAGAACACGGCCATGGCCGGCCACGAGCTGATCACCGCGCAGCTCGCCATCCTGGCTAACCGGCTTCCGGCACAGGCCGTAGAGGAACTGGCCGACGGGCTACAGCAAGCGTACGAGGCCCAGCTCGCCGAACTGCCCGACCCTGAGGCGGCCGCACACGCGGCGATCGCCGACTTCGGCGACGCTGACACCATCACCGCCGCGTTCTTCCGCGAGTCCCCGTGGCGGCAAATCGCGATGACCCTGCTGGCCACCGGCCCCTTTATGGGCGTGGTCTGGGGGCTGACCCTGCTGTCTGTGCAGGTGTGGGACTGGCCGATTCCCCCGGCCGTGCGGATCGTTTACGGCACGGCCCTGATCGCCGTCGCCCTCACCCTGCTGACGGTCACGCGGGAAAAGCGCGCCTACCGGCAGACCCGAACCGCGACGCTGGCCGCCGCAGCCAGCCTCGTCGCCCTGGACGCGGGCATGCTCGCCGCCGTGATGACCGTGCCGTCGATCGCGGTGTGGCCGCTGCTTCTGGCCGTACCGGCAAGCCTGATCCGCATCATCGCCACCCTCCGAGCCCTACCCGCCACCCTCACCCGCTGAGCGACCGCTACACCCGGGGACAACGGCGGCACGCTGATGCTGGTCCGCACATCGAGGACCCTTGCAAGACCTGTCGATACCCGCAACACCTCTACAGGACGATCCCAACACGACCTGCCGCAACACAGCGGTTTTCCGGGGAACGACGTACCCCGGCTGCCCAACACGCCGACGTCAAGGTGCTCACTACAGTCAGCACCCACAGCCAGCGGCGGCTCCGGAAAGCCGACCAGCCCTCGACCAGATCGGCCAGGAATCGCCGCCGTTCCCGTCGCGGAGAGGGCGGCAGGCGCAGAGTGAGGAACACCGCGGCGGAGGCAAGGAAGGTGGCGCCGTCCCAGGCGAGGATGACGCCGGGACTGCTGAAGGCGATCACCAGCCCGGCCAGCCCTGGCCCCAAGATGGCCACGGCGTTGTTGGCGATCTGGAGCAAGGCATTGGCCTGGACTAGCATTGGCCCCGGCGAGACGAACTGCGGGACCAGACCCTTGACGGCTGGCTGGAAGAACGCTCCGGCGGCGCCAACAATCATCTCCAGCCCGACCAGCGACCAGACCGACGCCACACCCCTCAACACCAGCACACCGGCAACGAGCTGGCACACCCCGCAGACGACCTGGCAAGCCACGATGATGGACAGGCGCGGCAGCCGATCGGCCAGCACCCCCGCAGCCGGAGTGACCGCGATGAACACCAACAGGCCGCCCATCAGTACCAACCCGAGCGCGGCAGCACCGCCCCCGGACTCGATGATGGCGAACGCCAGGCCCAGCGGCGCGACTGTGGTGCCGATCGTCGAGGAGAGCCTCGCCAGCGCGTACCGGCGATAGTCCCGATTCGTCCGCAGGAGCTCCACGGGGGCTCTTACGCGTTCACGCATCATGACTAAGGAGTGCCCCTCCTCCAGCTTCGCCGCTGCTCATCTGCTGAGTGGAACCTGCTTGATCTATATCTCTCCGTTGAGATCGAGTTGCCGGTGCTCGCCCGCTGGGGCGAGCCGCTGAAGGGATGGAAGTCGGCTCACTGAGGTATCGAAGCAGCTTCGCCACCCACGGCCAGCGCGGCGAGCTGCCAGGCGGCACCCAGCCGTAGTAGCCGCCATCAGGGGGTGTGGGGAGGGCGTTCATGGTGAGTACCTTCGCTGCCGGATGTCCCGGGGAGGGGCAGGACCGCGGCCGTGGGACAGGCGCTCCAGCATCGCCGTCCCACGGCCGCGCCGCCCGGTTCGGGCTTGTGCCGGGCGGCTGCCATGGCTGGAGCGGGGGGCCAGTCACGGCAGGAATGGTTTCTAGGTCGACGCATGCCCGTTGACAGCCGTCGTGAGGGAGCCAAGGCCGCGCTCGATCACCGTCTCGCTTGTTCTCACGGCTGCGAGGAGGTCGGACATCAGCGGGTCCGGGATGGTGCCGAATCCCAACCCGGCCTCCTGCACTGCTGCCGTGAGTTCATGCTGCTCGGCAAGGCCGAGCATCGCGCTGCCCTGCTTGTGCGCCAGGACTTCCCGCGCGGCATACCCGTCCGCCGTGGCGAGAATGTCGCTGATCAGGCAGGTGAACGCGCGGTCAGCCAAGGATCGGTCGGTGTCTGCGGCCACGTCGAGGAGGGTCAGGCCGAGGCGCGTACGGAACACCAGAAGCCCCGGCGTCCGATCGAGCTCCAGATACTGGCGTTGGACCTCGGCGAACGTGCCGCTGGCAGGCAGTCCGGCCGCGCGGCTGCACAGCAGGTCCAGGCAACCGGCCACCAGGTGTTCCCACGGTTGGTCGGGTGCACTGTCGGCGACGAGCTTGAGGGCGGTGTCGGTGTGCCCGGCGAGGCAGTGCGCGATGATGGTGGCCTGTCGGCCGTCGAGGAGCCGTTGGCCGACGCCGCGGTGCTGCTGTGCGTGGGCGACCGCCTGGTCCCATTGGCCCGCGCTGATGAGTGCCCGGATGCCCTCGGCGAGGAAGACGCCCCACAGCCATTTGCGAACCGTGTGGAGATCGTCATCAGTGCGAGTGAGGCCGTCGAACGCGAACGGGATGCGCTGGCCATCGATGTCGGCTGAGCCGCCGGTACTGACGGCGTGAAAGAGGTCGTGCAGCAGGTGGTAGCCGCGGGCGCCGTCGTGTTCGCGGATGGCCAGCCGGGCGAGGTTGACGAGCGGCTCCAGGGCGTGGCGGGCCTCGGGGGCGTCCAGTGGCCAGGCAGGCAGGTAGGCGGCGAAGTGACGCCAGCACAGGGATCGCGCCATAGCCGGGACGCCGCAGTCGCTTGCGATCAGTGCGGCCTTGTTCAACGCCTCGGCGGCAATCGTAAGGTGGCCCGCCTCCATGCCGTGGGAGACGGCGTCGCCGAGGTCGCGCAGCTCGGCGACGCGGGCCCGGAGGGGCAGGCACGCCAGCCGGGGGCGTGCGATCAGGGGGAAGCGCTGCGCGGCCTGCTGCAGCAAGGCGTTCATGCTCTCTCGCTCCTTGTTTCCTCGGCCTCGGAGGCGGTGGGGTCGCATCCGAATGCGACCTGCTTGGCGGTGTGGGACAGGACGGCCTGGACGGTGTAGGACAGGCCGAGCCGGTTCCACGCGAAGACGATGTGGTGGGCGAGGATCGCGCGTAGGCCGCGGTGCAGCAGCCCGCCGGCTGCCAGGTCAGCCAATTCGGAACCGGTGGCGGCGAACGCTGCTGCCCATTCGGCAGCGAAGGCCAGTGATGCGCCGTCGCGCATGAGCGGGCCGGCGTCCACGCTCATCAACCGCCGCAGGCCAGCCTCCAGTTGTGGCCGTCGCTCCCGAGGGATCGGTTCGGGCAGGTCGCGGTGCTCGGCTACCCGCGCCCACACGTCGCCCTGCTCGTACCAGTCCAGCCCGGCTGAGCGCATCAGGACGGTGCACAGCAGGATCGACAGTTCGCGACGGGGCTCGACGCCGGGCGAGGAGGCAAGGTAGGTGAGCAGGTGCCGGCTGTCGAGATGGAAGAGGTCGTGCGCGCACGCCATCGCCCTGGCGCCGCCGAAGGCGTACGGCTCGGGCTCGTAGATGACCTCGGTCGCGGTGTCGATGTGGCCCTGCCGGACGAGGTCATTCAGATGGCCGCGCAAGTGCGCCTGCGTCCGGTCGTTGCTGGGCACGTAGCGGACGCGCCAGCAGGGCGTCTTACGCATGAAGAACCAGGCGGTGATGAGCCGTTCGTCTTCGGCCGACGCCAGCAGCGGAGCGAGATGGGTCACGGCGGTGTGCTCGGCCTTGGCCCAGTCGGGAAAGACGACGTTGACTTGCCGCCACGGGCGGGGATCCATGCGGGTTGCCTCCAGATCAGGCCAAGAGCAGGATGGTGTCCCAGCTCGACACCACGGTGCCGGCGCCGAGGGCGTGCAGGGCGAGCGCGGCCCCTGCGACACCTTCAAGGAGCCCAACCTGCGGAGCGGAGTGGGGGATCCGCGGGACGAGCCGGGCGGCGAGTCTGGGGAGTTCGTCGCCGAGGTCGGGGGTTCGTGCGTCGGCGGCCATCCGCCATGCGGAATGGAGCAGCCCGGCCATACCGTGACACAGGCCGCACTTCGGGAGCCGATCGAGCTGCACCGGATCGCGCAGGGCGGCCAGCATCGCCTCCTCGGCGGACTCCTGCCGCCTCTCGTCTCCGAGCGCCATGCCGGCCAGTTGCTGGGCGCGGGCCGTGCCGCTGATCCCGTAGCACCACGACGGCCGGGGGCGCTGCGACGGGTCGATGCGCTGCTCGCGCGCCTGCTCGATAGTTACCATGCCTGGCCACCACGCGCCCGCGTCGTCCTGCTGCCGCCATGTGTCGGTCCAGGCGCAGATCCGTTCGATCGCCTCTTTCACGCCGGCCACGCCGACGTTGCGCAACACGGCCAAGGACAGCAAGGCCAGGGCCGAGGCGATGCCGTGGGACATGCCAAGGTTGCCGTGCCCGTGCGGATAGTCCGAGATGGGTTCGCCGTTGGGGGCGACGGTCGTCCACCATGGCGGCAGCTCGCCGCGTGCGGGCAGTGGTTCGGTCAGGCGCACCAGGTAGGACAGCACGTCGGCGGTGATCGGGTGGTCTGGATGACGGCTGAGGTGGTAGGCGCCCAGGCCGGTCAGCCCGCGGATCAGGTCGAACTCTCTCATCTCGGGCTGCTCGCCGCGGTCGATGCGCGCGTGCGCGTCGGTCAGGCGGGTGCGGGTGATCGCCGTGACCGCGTCGTCCAGGCGTTCCAGCGTGCCCCGGTAGCGGCGTGACGTGCCTGCGGCCGCGTGCGTGGTGAAGGCCAGCGCGGGAGCTCCGAAGAACAGGTTCGCGTTCGGTGCCGCCGTCAACGCGCCGGAGGCGGCCACTTCCAGCCAGGAGTGCGCCATACGGGGATCACCGCGCCCGGACCGGGCGCGCTCGATATGGAGCAGGGCGATACCCGCCGCTCCGGCCCACAGCGATTGAGGCCAGACCAGGCCGTTGCCCGGCGGTTCGGCAGCCCACGGCTGCGGGTCGGCCAGCGCCGTGGCGATCGAGTCCGCCACAGCCAGCGCGTTCGGGCGCGGTTCGTTCACGGCCTGCTCCTCCTGGGGCGTGCGGTCCAGCTCAAGGCGGCGGCGCGGGCCAAGTGCAGGCACGCCCGCTCGCTGTCCAGCGAGGGGCTGGCCATGCGGGCGTGGTGCAGGTGCAGCAGATCAGGCAGCACGACGGCCGGGGGAAGCGTGCCCGCCTCCTCCAGCGCTCGGCGGTAGGTGACCAACGTCTGCCGCCGCCGCGCCCAGCCGGAAACGATCTGCTCGCCCGCCAGGTGCGCGGCCAAGGCTTCATGATCGTCCGGGCTGGCCAGGCGTACGGCCTGGTCGTAGATGGCGCGTTCGGGCGGGGAGGCGTCGGCGCGGGTGTGCTTGATCAGCCACCGCATCGCCGTGGCGCGGTCGCCGAGGAAGGCGGCGGCGATGTCGACCAGGCTGGCGCCGGTCATGGCATGCAGGTTGGGCCCTCCCCGTGTGGTGGTCGCGGTCAACTGGACGAGGGCCGTGGCCGAGTCGGCAGCGAAGTACGCCTCGGCCGCATCCATGGCGGCCCGGCCGCCGAAGCGGGCGGTCTCCGGGAAGTAGGTGTCCCACTGCACGCGCGCCGTCAGCCCGGCCCGACACACCTGCTCGCTCCACGCAGTGACCTCGGCAGCGGCGTCGGCGAACGCGCCGTCAGGCACGGTGAGGCGGATGCGGAGATGGTGGTCGGGGTCGTGGTAGCGCAGGAACCACCACCGCGCTTCGCTGCCGACCGCGTCCGCCAGGCGTGGCAGGTAGCGGGTGACGATGGCGTCGTGCCGGTCAGGGTGGCCGTACAGCTTGAGCGACAGCCGCCCATGCTGGCCGGGCAGGTGACCGTGGTCGCGGGAGGTCACCTCGTGCGCGAGCCGGGGCGGCTCTGCGGGCCTGCGGGGCGCGGTCAGCGGGACTCAACGATGCGTGCAAGGACGAGCTGGTCTCGCGCAACGTGGCCATGCTGGTCGAGCCGCCGTCAGGAAAGAGCAGGCGCGGGACGGCGCTGACGAGCGAGGAGGCCGACAGGCTGTTCGCGGCGGCGCATAGCCACCGGTGGGGCGTGCTGTGGCTGACGATCCTCGGCCTCGGCCTGCGCCGCGGTGAGGCGCTCTCGCTGCGCTGGGAGGACATCGACCTGGACAACGCCGTGATCAAGGTCGGCCCTTCGCTGCAGCGCCTGCGGGGCGAGCTCGACCAGGAGACCGGACGCCGGCGCGGCCGGCTGGCCGTGGTCCGCGCGAAGACGGAGGGGTCGGACGCGAAGCTGGCGGTTCCCCGGGCCGTGGTCACGCTGCTGCGGCAGCACAAGGTTGACCAGGCCGCCGAGCGGCTGGCGGCGAAGGTGTGGGCGGACCCGGGGCTGGTGTTCACCACATCGGTGGGGACGCCGATCGAGCCGCGGAACGCCAACCGGGCATGGAACGCACTATGCGACGAGGTGAGCATCACGCGGCCGGACGGCAAGCGGGTGAGGATTCACGACCTCCGGCACACCGCGGCGACCTGGCTGCACGGAGAGGGCGTGGACATGAAGACCATCCAGGGAACACTCCGGCACAGCCGGCTCGCCACGACCTCGGAGATCTATACGCACCTCACCGAGGAGGTGCAGCGCCGGGCTGCGGACTCGATGGACGGGGCGCTGTCCCGGTTCGGTCGCCTCGCCCAATGACCTCAGGCGCTGCTGACCTGCGGGGATGTAGGGATGTGCAGGGATTGAGGCATTAGCTCTGTACGTATAGGCGCGTAGGTGGAACAGGTAAACCCTGCACAGCCCTACACACCCCCTCTGAAGTGCAGAAACACGGAGAGACTCCTGCACGCCAGAGCGATGTAGTCAGATGTAGTCACCCGTATTACAATGTAGTCGTGTCGAACAAGCCGACGACTGTCCGGCTGACGGATGAGCAGAAGGCAGGGCTCGACGCCATTGGCGAGCGAGAGGACCGGAGCCGATCGTGGCTCATCTCGAAGGCCGTGGACGAGTACATCGCGCGGCATCTACCAAGCGAAGAGACAACTACGGACGGAGGTGAACCTGAGTGAACGAACCGGTGCTGCTACAGCCGTTGCTACAGCACACCCCTAGAAACGACTCAGGGAGTCCCTTTAGATCAAGGAACTCCCAGGTCAAAATATGCGCGGCCGGAGGTACTCGAAACCCCAACCTTCTGATCCGTAGTCAGATGCTCTATCCATTGAGCTACGGCCGCTCGCTGCCTAAGCAAGCATAGCGGGTTCTGGGGAGTGCCTCGAACCGGTTACCGCAATCATGACCTCCCTGGGTCGGCGGGAACCAGGGGGTGGATACATCGAAGGGTGTATCCACAGGCAGGTCCCTCGCAGGAGGGAGGCAGGGTTCCGAGATGGTGGGATGGGAGGTATGAAGCGGGCGGCGTTGTGGGCCGGGGTGGCCTTTGCGGTGGGTGTGGTGCTGATCGCGGGCCGGGCCCATCTCGAGCGCGGGGTCCCTGCGTGGGTGCTCGTCGTGCCGTTGGCGATCACCTGTGCGGGGGTCGTGGTGCGGCAGCGGGCCCCCTTGCTCTCACTGGGGCTCGGGGTGGTGGCGGTGACCATCGACGGGTTCGTCGGGCCGTCCCTGGGGACCGTGCTCGTGTTCACCGACAATCTGTACGCCGCCGCGCTCTACGGACCGGCTCGGTTCGCTCGGGTGTTGCTCGGCGTCACCGCCATGTTGGCGGTCGCCGGTGGGGCCGTGGCCGGGTTCCTCGGGGACTGGCGGATGCTGGCCGTCACAGGGGTGCAGGTGGGGCTGGTCCTGGTCACGCCGGTGACGACGGCGTTGGTGCTGCGGGAGCAGCGTGATCGGGCCGTGGCCGAGCGGGTGCGGGCCGAGCAGGTGGCGCGGCTGGCGGAGCTCGATCGACAGGCGGCCATCGCGGCCGAGCGGACGCGGATGGCTCGGGAGCTGCACGACATGATCGCCAATCACTTCAGCGCAATCGCCATCCAGTCCACGGCTGCGCTCTCTCGCAAGGATCTCGATCCGGGGACGGTACGGAAGGTCATGGAGTCCGTACGGGAGAACAGTGTGAAGGGGCTGGCAGAGATGAGAGCCATGATCGGGTTGTTGCGGCAGGAAGGGGATGACACCGAAGCCACTCGGCCACGGTTGGCCGATGCGGAGACGCTGGTGGAGCGGGTCAGGCGGGCCGGGCTGGTCGCGCGGCTGAAGGTCGAGGGGGAGCCTCAGGAGGTGCCCGCCTCTGTTGATCTCGCGGGGTATCGGATTCTGCAGGAGGCGCTGACCAACGCGCTCAAGCATGGGGGCTCGCCGGTCGACGTGGTGGTCTCGTACGAGGCCCGGCGTGTGGTGATGACCGTTGAGAATGCCTTGGGCGGCAGCGGGGCGCGGTTGCCCGGGGCTGGGGCCGGGTTGATCGGTATGCGAGAGCGGGTGTCCCTGGTCGGTGGTTACCTCGAGGCCGGGCGGCACGGCCCCCGGGAGGCTCGGTGGCGGGTGCTGGCCGTGCTGCCGACTTCCGATGGTCAGAGCGCTGCGGAGTTCATGTCCGCGGCTGCTTCCGGGGAATGAGAGGTGGGACGGTGACCATCAGGGTGCTGGTGGCCGACGATCACGCGGCGGTCAGGGCCGGGATCGTGTTGATTCTCGACGGTGTGGCGGACATGGAGGTCGTCGGGGAGGCGGGTGACGGGGAGCAGGCTGTGGCCATGGCTCGGGAGCTGCGGCCCGATGTGGTGTTGATGGACGTACGAATGCCGCGCCTCGACGGCATCTCCGCCACCAGGGAGCTGGCAGGGGTCAGCGATGTGCTGATCCTGACGACGTTCGACGTCGACGAGTACGTGTTCGGCGCCCTCCGGGCGGGTGCGGTCGGTTTCCTGCTGAAGAACACGGACGCCGACTCGCTGGTCGAGGCGGTGCGGCTGGTGGCGCGAGGGGACGGGCTGATCTCGCCGGGCGTCACGCGGAAGCTGATCGCCGCCTTCGCCGAGCAGGCGCCGTCGCGCAGGGAGCCGGCGGCTGGTCCGGAGGGCCTGACACCTCGGGAGCGTGAGGTGCTGGCCTGCATCGGGCGGGGCCTGTCGAACGCCGAAATCGCCAGGGAGCTGGACATGGCGGAGGCCACGACGAAGACGCATGTCAGCCGCGTACTCAACAAGCTGGGACTGAAGAGTCGGGTCCAGGCGGCGATTTACTACTCAGAGGGCACTTAGAGCCGTAATGTGTGCGGCGTGAGCATGCCGCCGCCTCCGCCGCCCTCCCCGCCGCCTCGTCGGACGGGAGTGATCGTCGGGCTGGCGTTCGCTGGACTCTTCGGGTATTTCATCGCCAACCTAGCCATCGGCGTCATCGCGCTGAACTTCGAGTCGACGGTGGCGATCGGGGTGGCGGCCGGGGTGCTGGCGCTGCTGGGCATCGGCGCGGGGGTGGTGTTCGTGTTGCTGCGGAAGTCCTGGTCGATCGGGCTGGGGCTGGGATTGCTGATCGGGTGGTCGCTCACGTCGATCATCTCGGCCGGGTACTGCACCGGACTCAATCCGGGGCTGTACACATGAACATGCCCCCACCGGACGGGCCGCCCCCACCCCCACCCCCATCCGATGGCCCGCCCCCACCACACGGGCAGCAGCCTCCGTACGGGCAGCAGCCTCCCTACGGGCAGCAGCCTCCCTACGGGCAGCAGCCTCCGTACGGGCAGCAGCCCCCGTACGGGCAGCAGCCCCCGTACGGGCAGCAGCCCCCGTACGGGCAGCAGCCCCCGTACGGGCAGCAGCCCCCGTACGGGCCGCCCCCGTACGGGCCACCGCCCCCGCTCAACGGTGGCTCCTCAGGCGTGGTCGTCGGGCTCACGTTCGCCGGCATTGCGCTCTACAGCGTCGTCAACGGCCTCATCGGCTTCTTCATGTTCGTCGCCGCCATGGAAAACACCAGCGGCAACAACGTCTACGTGGTGGTCGGCGCGGCGGTGCTCGCCCTCCTCGGCCTCGGCGCCGGCGTCGGCCTGCTGTTCATACGCCGCCCCTGGACCAAGGGCCTGGGGCTCGGGCTCATGATCGGGTGGGCGCTGTGGTCGATCCTGACCGCCGGCTTCTGCACCGGCCTGAACCCGGGACTGTACGCCTGACATGCCCCTCCACGAGATCTTCGTCGGCCTGGGCGTCTTCGTGGCCTCCGTCGTCTTCGTACGGGAGGCGCGCAGGCGCGGCGCGCTCAACGAGCAGTCGCTGGTAGCCGTCACCGGTGCCCTGGTCGGCGGGGCGATCGGGATGCGGCTGGCCGGCTGGCTGGAGACGCTCGACCTCAAGGACCTCTGGCTGTACGGCTCCCGCAGCATCCTCGGCGGCCTCACCGGCGCGTACGTCGGCGTGCTCGTGGCCAAGAAGATCATCGGCTACAGGGAGCGCACCGGCGACCTGTTCGCCCCGGCCGTGGCGCTCGGCATGGCCGTGGGCCGGATCGGCTGCCACCTCACCGAGGCCCCGGGCCGCCCAACCGACCTGCCGTGGGGCGTGCACGCCCCGGCGACCACCCCCGAGTGCCCCGGCTGCATGGCCGGACAGGCCATGCATCCGTCGTTCATCTACGAGATCATCTTCCAGCTCGCCGCGTTCGCCGTGCTCATGTGGGCTCGCAGGCGGCTCACGCAGCCGGGCGAGCTGTTCACGCTCTACCTCGCCGGGTACGCCGCCTTCCGCTTCCTCGTCGAGTTCACCAGGGCGAACGAGACGCTCTGGCTCGGCCTGACCGGCCCTCAATGGTTCCTGACTGCTGGACTGCCGCTGCTCGCGCTCAGGCTCGCGTACGGCTGGCGGCGCGGCTACTACGATCCCCTCTTCCCGCGGAAGGTCATGACATGAGCACAGGGATGGGTCTGCGGGGCGACCGCATCCTCAGGTACGTCAACGCGTTCTGCCCGGAATGCCATGGCCGCGACCTGGAGCGGGTCGAGCGGCTGAGCGGTTACCTGGTCGAACGCGACGGCAAGGTGTGGCTGGAACGCGGCTGCCGCGAACACGGATTCATCCGTACTTTGTACGACGAAGATCCAGAAATCCTCAAATACTTGGAGGAGTGGACCGCTCCCACCAAGCAGCACATCCCGGATATGACCGGCAACTTCGCCCCGATCCCTCTCGCCTACCTCAACGGCCTCCCCGAGATGCAGACCCAGCACACCTGCATCCTTCTGGAGGACATCGCCGAGACCTGCAACCTGCGCTGCCCCACCTGCTTCGCCGACAGCTCCCCGACGCTGGCCGGCGTCGTCCCCGTCCCCGACGTCCTCGCGAACGTGGACCAGCGCCTGGAAAGGGAGAACGGCAAGCTCGACGTCCTCATGCTGAGCGGCGGCGAGCCCACCCTCCACCCCGAGCTCAAGACGCTCCTCGCCGAGCTCGTCCGGCGCCCGATCACGCGCATCCTGATCAACACCAACGGCGTCCTCGTCGCCAGGGACGACTCCCTGCTCGACCTCCTCACCGAGTACAAGGAGCGGGTGGAGGTCTACCTCCAGTACGACGGGTCGTCGGCCCACGCCTCACAACACCACCGCGGCGGCGACCTGCGTCGCCTCAAGGCCCAGGCCATAGAGCGCCTGTCGGCGCGCGAGATCTTCACCACCCTGGTCATGACCGCGGCCCTGGACGTCAACGACGGCGAGATCGGCGACGTCGTACGCCTCGCGCTCGACACCCCGTTCGTCGGCGGCGTCTCCCTGCAACCCCAGTTCGGCTCGGGCAGGTCGGGCGCCATCGACCCCATGAACAGGCTCACCCACACCGGCGTGCTCAAGCGCCTCGGCCCGCAGACCGGCGGCCTGGTGACCTGGCGCGACCTCACCGCCCTGCCCTGCTCCCACCCGCACTGCTGCTCGGTCGGTTACATGATCCGCGACGACGCACAGCAGTGGCGCTCGCTCACCGCGCTGATCGGCCACGACCGGCTCAAGGAGAACCTGGGCCTGGTCTCCAATCGCATCGCCGACTCCGAGATCCCGCGCGAGCTGCGGCTGGCCGTCCAGGAATCGCTGCTCGGCCTGCTGTCCGAGCAGTCGTCACTGTCGCACCCCCAGATCGGCGACCTGTGGCGCGACATCTGCGAGAACTGCGACCTCGGCGTCGCCACCCTCCTCACCCTCGCCTCCTCGGCGCTGCCGGGCAGGCGCAAGAAGCTGCGCAGGATGCTGGGGGAGCGGGTGGTGCGGATCACGGTCAAGCCGTTCATGGACATCTCGACCATGATCGAGGAGCGGCTCACGCAGTGCTGCGTGCACGTGGGCACCCGAGCCGAGCAGGACCAGTGCGCGCCGTTCTGCGCGGTGCAGGCCTGGCCGCAGCTCTCTCGGCAACGGCTGTCGGCGGTGGCGTCGTGACGGCGGGCGATCCGCGATCCGGCGCCGGCCCGGCGAAGGGCCAGCCGTACGATCCGCTCCGGTTGTGCGTGTACGCGACCGTCGCGCTGCTGGCCTGGCTGCTCGGGCCGTGGGCGGTGCTCGGGTTCGCGGTGCTGGGGTTCGCCGGGTACTGGAAGGCGCGGCGAGCCGGGCTGACCCGGAGCAAGTGCCTGCTCAGGGACACCCGGCTCGTGCTGGCCTACCTCGGGCTGCTCGCCGTCGTGGCGGTTGTGGCGATCATCCTGTGACGGCCGCGAGGTTCAGGAGCGTGTATTCCTTGCCACCCCCGTACGACCTGGGAATGCATCGCTTCTTCTCGCACGACTGGCGGATCTGCACGTCCTGATCCCAGTAGGGCGTCAAAGAGGGGGCGGACGAACCGTTGCCCGCCAGCACCGGCACGCCAACCGTGCCGAGGATCCGTTGGCCGAGCCCGGCCATCGTCCCCGTGGCCATGTCGTACACGACCGCGAGCGGGACCCCCGGCTTGTTCTTGTCCGGTTCGATCACGGCGGCGAGCGCGAACCGCTCACCGTGCGGCGAGTGCGGCGCGTAGATCCGCAGCTCCGGGGGCAGAGTCCTCAGCCCGGACCCATCCACGCGCTGCACGATCATCCGGCCCTTCACCTCGCCGACGCACCAGTGGGACACGCACCGCATGAACTGCGCCCCTTTGGGCAACCGCACGTCGTAGGACTGACCGGTCTCCAGGTGCGAGATCGGCCGCGTCCTCGGAATTGCCGGACAGCACGTAGCCGTACCGGAGGAGCGCGTAGCCCCGGGCTCGGACGAACTGGTCGAAGTCTTCCACGAACCCAGGGATCGACGAGAGCGCGTCAGTGTTGCACGTGAAACGTGGATTTATTGGGCGGGCACGTAAAGGCTGAGCGTCTCGGCCACGCAGGCGGGCCGCTTCTCGCCCTCGATCTCGATGGTCACCTTGAGGTTGGACAGGTAACCGGCCGGGGTGCCCTTGACGTCCATGAGCTCGGCCACGGCCCTGATCCGCGCGCCGACCGGCACGGGCCTGGGGAAGCGGACCTTGTTGAGTCCGTAATTGACCCCCATCGCGATGCCTTCGACCTTGACCATCGTGAACATGAACGAGGGCAGCAGCGACAGGGTCAGGTAGCCGTGCGCGATCGTGCCGCCGAACGGTCCCTCCTTGGCCCGCTCCACGTCCACGTGGATCCACTGGTGGTCATCGGTGGCGTCGGCGAAGGTGTTGACTTGTTCCTGGGTGACGGTGCGCCACTCGGTCGGCCCGAACGTCTCGCCGACGGCCGCTTTGAGCTCCTGAACATTCGCGAAGGTCCGCATGGTGCGAACGCTATTGCGGAGGTGGTACGGCTGCCAAGTTGAGCATCCGGAAGGTACCCCGCCCGCCTTCCCAGTAGATGATCGTGGGCTGCCCGGCGGACACGGCAGTCCACCTGCCGTCGGCGGCAGCGGCCGTCCGGCCGGTCGCGATGTCGTAGATCCCGCCGTTGCTCACCACGAACCGGTTGAGGATCGGCGCCATCGCCTGCCGCCCCCAAGAACCGCGATCGTCGAGGCGCCGCATGTTGCTGCCGTCGATTCGCTGCAGGAAAGCGCCCGTCTCGTCGTGTCCGAAGCACCAGAACGGCCCGCAGCGCAGGTCCCGCGTCCCGGGCCGTGTGACGACCTTGATCGTGGACCCGATCGTCAGATCGACGACCTTGCTCTGGCCGCGGACGCTGACGTCCGGTCCCACGGGCGCGTCGCTGGCCCACGGCCATCTCAGGAGGCGCAAGCCGCGACTGGCGGGGACCCGCTCGGAGGCGCCGCCGGAGACGGGGATGCCCCACACGTCGCCGCGGCGTTCCGACCAGAAGACCCGGTCCCCGTTGACCGCCATCGAGTCGATGTCGGCCCGGGGGCCGCTGAGCGTGGTGAGCAGCCTCGCCTTGCCGCCCGACAGCGGGGCCGTCCAGATCTCCCGCACCGACACGCCGCGCTTGGTGCCGAAGGACATCCAGGCGACGTTCTTGCCGTCGGCGGTCACGGTCGGCGGGACGGCGGTGGGCTCAATGGGGACCGTGGTCACCACGCGGGCCCGCTTGGTGGCGGTGTCGTACACCTCGATCCTGGTTCCCTCCCCAGACGACGCGAGGAGCAGCACCTCCGTAGCGCCGATGCCGGTGATCGGCTGATACATCATGCCTTCGGCGTTCGTGGTGGGCACGGTGAGGACCGCCGTGGGCCAGAGCTTCGCCGCCGGCACCGCCTTCCCGGGCTGCGGATCGAGGGTGGTCGTCTTCGTGACCTCGGGAAAGGGGGCCGTCGGGGTGGTGGTCGTGGCCACGTCGCCCTCGCCCCCGCTGGAGAAGACGCTCCGGACCCCGGCGCCCCCTACCGCCACGATCACCACGGCGGCCGCGGCCGCCAGCGTGCGCACGCGCCGCCTGGTCCGTTGGCCCCTGAGAGTTTCGACGCCGGCGAGCAGGTCGCCCTCGTCGGGAGCGCGCTCGGCCGCCGCGCGCAGCGCGCCCGTCAGCTCGTCCTCGGTCCTCATGTCCGTCCCCTTTCGAGTACCGATGGCTTGACGCGCAGTGCGTTGAGCGCATGGAAGGCTTGGCTTCGCACGGTTCCGCGGGAGATGCCGAGGATGTCGGCGATCTCCTGGTCCGACAGGTCCTCGTAGTAGCGCAGCACCAGGACGACCCGCTGCCTTCGCGGCAGCGTGGCCAGCTCCTTCCACAGCTCGCCGAAGGTGTGATCGTCGGTGTAGGAACCCTCGGGTACGTCGTCCGTCACGTGCTCCCTGCGCCGCCTGCGCCACCAGCTGACGTGCTGGCGGGCCATGATCGTGCGTACGTAGGACTCGGGATTGTCCTTGTTGCGGACCCTGCGCCAGGCGCCGCTCAGCTTGAGCAACGACTCCTGCACCAGGTCGGCCGCATCGTCGGCGTTGCCGGTGAGCACGTAGCCGTACCTGAGCAGGGCTTTGCCCCGCACGCGGACGAACTCCTCGAACTCCACAACACGGAGACGCACGGGAGGGTCCGTACTGTTGCAAAGATCTTTTACTCGAAACCATCGCATAGGTGTTCGAGTCCGCGCTACAGTCTTAGGTACCGCAATCGAACAAGGGTTCGGCCTGGTGAGAGGGGGTGTGTCCGATGACGGTGCTCGCGCCCGCCCCTGCTCGGACACGCCGTAGCACTTTCTTCCCAAATCTAAGACGGCCGCTATATCCGGCAATAAAGTCCGAGAGCGTGGACCCTGTGCGAAACCCCTACGCCCCCGGCGCCGGACAGCGTCCCCCGGAGCTCGCCGGGCGCGATCGAGAGCTGCAGCAGTTCGAGGTCGTGCTCGAGCGCGTGGCCCGTGGCCGCCCTGAGCGGAGCATGGTCGTCACCGGCCTGCGGGGCGTCGGCAAGACCGTCCTGCTCAACACGTTCAAGTCCATGGCCATGCAGCGGCTGTGGGGCACGGGCAAGATCGAGGCACGGCCCGACCAGTCGATCAGGCGGCCCGTGGCCGCCGCCCTCCACATGGCGATCCGCGAGCTGGCCCCGCGGCACCGCGCGCCCGAGCGCATCGAGGAGTTCCTCGGCGTGCTCAAGGCGTTCGCGATGCGCGATCCGGCGGCGGCCAAGGGCACTTCGCACTGGTCGCCCGGGATCGAGGTGCCCGCCAGCCGCGGGCGCGCCGACTCGGGCGATCTGGAGATCGACCTCACCGAGCTGTTCGTCGACGCCGCCGGCGTGGCCACCGACCTGGCCGTCGGCATCGCGCTGTTCATCGACGAGATGCAGGACGTGCCGGCCGCCGACGTCTCGGCGCTCTGCGCCGCCTGCCATGAGCTGTCGCAGTCAGGCGGGCCGCTGATCGTCGTGGGTGCCGGGCTGCCGCACCTGCCGAGCGTCCTGTCGGCCAGCAAGAGCTATTCCGAGCGGCTCTTCCGCTACGCGCGCATCGACAAGCTCGACCGGGACGCGGCCGATCTGGCGCTGATCCTGCCGGCGCGCGAGGAGGAGGTCGAGTTCACCCCGGAGGCACTCGACGCGCTCTACGAGGCCGCCGACGGCTATCCCTACTTCGTGCAGGCGTACGGCAAGGTCGCCTGGGATCTGGCGCCACGCAGTCCGATCACGATCGAGGACGTCAAGGTTTCGGCGCCCGAGGCCGAGGAGGAGCTCGCGGTCGGGTTCTTCGGCAGCCGCTACGAGCGGGCGACCCCGGCCGAGCGCGACTACATGCACGCCATGGCGCAGATCGGCGACGAGCCGGTCGGGACCGCCGACGTGGCCGACGCCCTCGGGCGCAAGCCGTCCAGCCTCTCGCCCGCCCGTGACAGCCTCATCAAGAAAGGGCTCATCTACAGCGCCGAAC
This sequence comes from Nonomuraea sp. NPDC049480, assembly GCF_044465905.1. NCBI lineage: Bacteria > Bacillati > Actinomycetota > Actinomycetes > Streptosporangiales > Streptosporangiaceae > Nonomuraea > Nonomuraea sp. NPDC049480. The sequence goes on along the minus strand of NZ_JBITMD010000007.1, from coordinate 448,634 downwards.
GCGGGCAGATCGCGTTCACGGTGCCGCACTTCGGAAAGTTCCTGCGCGCCCAGCCGGTCTGAGCCCGGGCGCACCTAGACCTCTATTGGGCTGTCTAGTGGGGAAGCTAGACAGCCCAATAGAGCCATACGGTCGCGCCTGTCGAGAGAAATCTAAGGCTTTCTAGCGTCAGACCGATACTGGCGTATATTCCGGCAGAGATCCGCTGTCCTCCGCGCTGACCACGGCCATCCGCACCGCCGGGCGACGTCCGCTCAGATAGACCGCGAACACCACGTCGTCCCGGTCGTGGTTGCGGAAGGCGAAGAAGCGCCAGCACAGCTCGCGCCAGCTGTCGTACGGCTCGGCCGAGGCCAGCTCGTCCTGGTGGGCCCGCCAGGTGCCGCTCGCCCGGAGCCTGGACAGGGTGACCGACTCGGCGGGGCCGCGGCGCTGCTCGCACGGGGCGCGGAACCGTACCCGATCGATCATCTCCTCGATCTCCGGCGACAGCGCGGCGATCACCGCAACCCCTGCGGCCATCAGCCACGACGGCCGCGTCATCGCCACCCATCCGGCCACCGGCGCCCACACCGACACCCCGGCCATCCCGGTCAGCACCACGGTCCGGCCGATCGAACGCAGCCCGACCGGCGCCGAGCTCACCTCGCCGAAGCACCCGCAGCCCGCGTCGGGGCGCCGCCTGCGCAGCTCCAGCAGCACGTACGTGGACAACGCGAAGAACCCGACCGTGCCCCACCGGAAGATCGGATGCGTGGTGAGCAGCAACCCGATCGCCAGCACCAGCTCGCTGGCCGCGCAGACCAGCAGCGCGGGCGCCAGCATGCGGCCGGACACCAGCACGGCGGGACCCAGCCTGGACAACGCCCCCGGCTCACCTCCGGCCCGCACCGTGCTCACCTTGGCCACCGTGCCCATGACGAGCAGCACGATCAGGATCGGCAGTTGCGATTCCAGCACGCGTGTCACCCCAATCCGATCTGAGCGTTGAAGCAGCCTTTCACCAAATCGCCGCCGAGCTCCACATAGGAGAACGGCGACAGCTCGGCGATCCGCCCGCGCGGCGAGGTGTCGCACTCGACGCAGCGGTCGCAGAACCGCCCGGCCACGCAACCGCAGGCCACCACCGGCACGTTGGCGGAGCGGCTCGAGCAGACGTTCCTGATCTGGAGGAGGGAGCCGATGGCGAGGTACGGCAGTCCCGCGCAGGACGTGCCGGTGTCGGGGCAGCCGGTGTCAGAACGTTCCAGCATGGGGTAGGCCGCGCCCCGCTCTTCCTCGTCGAACGTGTCCGACCACGTCGCGGTGCCCGAGATGCGGGACTGCAGGCCGGCGTACGCGGGCGGAGGGGGTGGCACGGCGCGGGCCGGGTACGGCGGCTGTGAGGTCGCCGGCAGCAGCGCGAGCCCGGCGCCGTCGCGCCTGATGCCGATCGCGTCGAACAGGTAGCCGGGCTCGAACTTGGGATGCCGCACCTGCAGCCGCCCCGTCGCCCGGTAGGGGATGACGATCGTCCGGTGGCCCCGGTGCGGCCCGCAGTCGAGCTCGACCGTCAGGTCCTTGCGCCCGCTGATCGACAGGATCGTCCCCGTGATGCGCGTGGTGTCCGCCCAGAGCCGCTCCACGACGCGCCCTTCGCGGCGGGTCCGCATCATGACCATGGCGCCCAGGGGCAGATCGGCGGGGGAGGCGTCGGCGCCGTGCCAGGCGGTCGCCCACGGCGCGATGACCAGCCGCTCCTCCGCGCCGTCCGGGGTCTCGATGATGACGAGATGCGGGCTGATGTCAAGGATCTCGCCGGCGACCGCGGTTATGGGTTCGCCATTGTCCGGGTCAGGACCCGGAACGCCGGACTCGCGGCCGAGCGCGGCCGCGGCGAGCACCCGGCGGCGCTCAACGCTCGGATGGCCCATCCGCCCCTCCCTCGCTCGGATACTAGGTTCACACGACTTGGGACTGCTCACGCCCGCGTGGCGCAGAGGAGAGCAAAATACGCATCCCCGGGGAAGGGAGTTGACATCCGTCGGCGGACAAACCGCCACCGACCTTGACCTTCCTTTATCGTCGGCGGGTCGAAACCTGAATTGCGGTTCAGCCCTAATAGGGCATCAGGCTGCGATTCTGGCCACGATGCAGACCACCGGATGGGAAGAAGAGTTCCGCGAGTACGTCAGAACCCGCGGTCCTGCGCTGCTGCGCGCCGCTCACCAGCTCACCGGGCATCCGCTGGACGCGGAGGACCTGCTGCAGAACGCGCTGACCAAGACGTACCTGGCGTGGGAGCGCATCGAGGACCGGCGCGCGCTGGACGGGTATGTGCGGCGGGCGATGGTGAACATCAACATCTCGCAGTGGCGGCGGCGCAAGCTGGAGGAGTATCCCTCGGACGAATTGCCCGAGATGATCGTGGTGGACGAGCCGGTCACCTGCGGGGACGTTCACGAGCAACTGGAGCAGGCGCTGGAGGAACTGCCTGAGCGGATGCGAGCGGCGATCGTGCTGCGCTATTACGAGGACATGACCGAGCCGGAGATCGCCAGGACGCTTGGGATCAGCGTCGGGACGGTGAAGAGCACGGTGTCGCGGGGGATGGCCAAGCTCCGGACCGCCTTGGGGCTGGGGAGGTAGGCCGAGACGGCCTGGGTGTCAGACCGAGGCCGCGGAGCCGGAGGCGGATGCATTGAGGGCGTCGGGGACGTCGCTGGTGTCGCGTTCGCCACACGAAACGGGGGATGCCTGGGACGCCTTGCCAGGCTCCATGGCCCCTACGGTGGCGCAGGGCCGCACCACATTCCTGATCTTGCGCAGGGTGCTCAAGAACGCCTCGAGCTCCTCGGCGTCCAGCAATCCGGTAAAGGTGTCGTCGATGTCCTGGAGATGCTGGGGCAGCACGGATTCCAGTCGCTCGCGCCCGGCGTCGGTGAGCGCGGCGTAGGAGGCTCGCCGATCGCTGGCACACGCCCGCCTCGTCACCAACCCCTCACGTTCGAGCCGGTCGACGACGCGCGTCACGCCGCTGGTGGACAGCCCGGTCTGCGCCGCGAGATCGCTCATCCGCAGCGACTGCCGGGGGGAACGGGCCAGCCTCAGTACGGTCTCGAAATCGATCTCCGACAACCTCGCCGCGGCCATCGCGGGGTGGAACCCGGCCATGAGGCCGGCATACACCTCGGCCAGCAGTCCGACGGCCGTCAGCCGGGGGTCGTCAAAGTTCTTCACGCTCATACCTTAGCCGACGATAGTTGACGTGTGGAATATTCCTCGTGTAGACATTTGTTGCCGAAGACATCCGCACCGCAACCTCTCTGAGGAGAACCCCGATGACCACCCGTACCTGGGAGTCCCTGACCCTCCCCGCCGCCGGCACCTACAACCTGGACGTCGCCCACACCACCATCGGTTTCGTGGTCAAGCACATGATGGTCAGCAAGGTCCGCGGCAGCTTCGGCAGCTTCAGTGGCTCGGTCACGATCGCCGAGAACCCCCTCGAGTCCAGCGCCGAGCTGACGATCCAGACGGAGAGCATCAGCACCGGCGTCGCCGACCGCGACGGTCACCTGCGCAGCGACGACTTCCTCGCCGTCGAGAAGTTCCCGGCGATCACCTTCAAGAGCACCCGCGTGGTCGGCCACTCCGGCGACGAGTTCACCGTCGTCGGCGACCTCACCATCCGTGACGTCACCAGGGAGGTCGAGCTCACCGTCGAGTACGGCGGCGCGGGCACGAACCCGTGGGGTGCCGCGGTGTGGGGCTTCTCGATCAGCGCCGAGATCGACCGCGAGGAGTTCGGCCTGACCTGGAACCAGGCACTGGAGACCGGCGGCGTACTGGTGGGCAAGAAGATCAAGATCGAGGTCGAGGGCGAGGCCAACCCGGCCGCCTGAGGTTATCCACAGCCCTGAAGCCCGTCCACGCTCTGGGCGGGCTTCATCCACAGTCAGTTACCCACAGGCTGTTGATAACTCTTGGTGCAGGCGGCGAGCGGAATCGCTTTGCCGCCTCGCCAGAAGGCCGGTACGCTGTGCTGAGCCGCAAGGGCTTCCAGGAGGATTCGCCTAGTCAGGTCTATGGCGCCGCACTGCTAATGCGGTTTGGTGGCAACACCATCCGGGGTTCAAATCCCCGATCCTCCGCAGGTAGAAGGCCCTCTCCCAGATCTTGGGGAGAGGGCCTTTTGATCTTCGAGGGCGCCATAGTTGCAGGCTTTGTTGCAACGGCTAGGGATTTCCCCAGAGAGCGGAGGCGAGTCGCTTCCCCGCGTCGCGCATCAGCGGTGTGGATACGTGGGTGTAGCGCTCGGTGGTGGTCACTCGGGTGTGGCCGAGAACCTGCTGAACGACCCGGATGTTCACACCCTGCTCGATGAGGAGCGTCGCGGCGGTGTGCCGAGCGTCGTGGACTCGGACGTTGCGGACGCCGGCCTGCTTGAGGATGGCCTTCCAGTGCTTCCAGTCCTCCGTCCGCTCGATGGGCGTGCCGTGCTTGGTCGCGAACACCAAGTCATGGTGCTCCCATCGGTCTCCCGCCTTGTATGCCGGTTGCGCTTGGCGTACGGCGGGACCGCGTTCGCGGCACTCGACCAGGCCCGCCGCGAGATCCATCCACAGCTCTGCTCTTCGGGAAGACCGCGGGCTCACCAGGAGCGGACGCAGCATAGGGACACGTGGGAGATCGGCCGTTGGTCCCGTCGTCTGCCTGCCTTCCATCACGTCGCCTCGCGGTGCAGGACATCACGACCTGGCCCGACACGCAGTCTTCCGAGCCGGGCGACCCGCAGCGGGCACTGCTCGACAGCGGTGCAGGACATCACGACCTGGTCCGACACGCAGTCTTCCGAGCCGGGCGACCCGCAGCGGGCACTGCTCGACAGGGGTACGGACGTGGGCACTCTGATCAAGGACGCGGTGGCGAGCAAGGACGTTGCGGCCCTGCCGTCGAGGCGTCCGGAGCGCCGCCGACATCACCCTGATGTCGGCATGCTAGATGGCACCGTCGTGCCTCCTTCCCAACGAGAACGCTTCCGGGTCGTAGCGTTCCGCCTCGGCAGGTTCGTCTAGGAAGGTGTTCTTTGTGATATTAAACTCCGGACGCCGCTCATCCAGACGATTGTCGGCCAAGACCCTGTCGGTGCTCTGTACCCTCGTGCTCGGCTTGCTGAACATGTCGCAGACCAGCCAGGCCACCACCATGGTGTGGGACCCTCCCGCGCTGCAGCCGATCGACCCGCAGCGCGTGCGGGACCAGCAGGACATGACGTGGCAGGACTACAAACCGATCCCCGGGGTGAGCTGGGCGACCAACGGCGCGATCCCGACCGACCGCGCGCTCCGGGTGGCGCTCGTCGCGGTCGACTTCCCCGACCAGCCGTTCGTCATCACCAAGCCGAAGCAGTCAGACCCGTTCGGCAACCCGCAGATCGACCCCGTCACCCGGGACAAGGTCGCGCAGTTCTACGCCGACTTCTTCAACACGCCGAGCCCGGTGAACCACTACCAGACCATCAACGGGTACTGGATGGAGCAGAGCGGCGGCAGGGTCGGCATTTCCTCGGTGACCGCCTTCGGGCCGTACCGGATGCCGAAGAACTCCTCCCAGTACGGCCTCAACGACATCGGCCAGGAACGCCAGCAGGGCTGCCCCGGGCAGACCACGGTGACCGGGAACCAAGCCGGCGTGACCACCATCGCGGTGGAGTCGACCAAGTTCCTCAAGGTCGGCGATCTCATCACGATCGCGGGCGTCTCCCCGTCCGGGCAGAGGGTCGTCACCGCCATTCCGGACGACACCCACCTCACGCTCGACGCGACGGTGACGGTCACCGACAAGGCCGGCATCAACAACTGTGCCGGGACTCGCCTGGAGACCGACGCCGACAAGCTCTGGCACGAAGACGCGGGCTGCACCCGCAACTGCGGCTATGACGTGGTCCTGCGGATCTACGCCGGCTACGACGAGACGTCGGTGTGGCAGGAGTTCGGCGAGATGAAGTTCAACTCGCCGGAGGACGTGCCGAGGGAGATATGGGGCAACCCGAACCCGGCGCTGCCCAACTCGGTTCCCAGCCGGTACGTCCCCTGGACTTCCTGGCTTGCCGGATCGCAGCTATGGGGCCAGTCGACGGTCCGGCAGGGTGAGAGCTCCGGCACGATCACGCACGAGCTGAGCCACTTCTTCTTCAGCATCGGCGACAACAACAACAATCCGTATGTGAAGCCGTACCACCGGGCGGGGTCGGGGCCGTGGGACATGATGGACCGGGGCTCGTTCAACGGCCCGGGCGGTCCGCACAACCGCTGGCGGGTTCCCGCGCAGCAGGGCGCCTCGATGGGGGCCGAGCAGACGCTGAGGAACAAGATCGGAATGGGCTTCGTCCCCTACTCCTCGGTGCTGCGCCTCAACCGTGACGGCCTCGCCGAGTCCGGCCTCGCGGTCGTGGACGTGATCGCCAGGGCGGTGAACGCCGGCCCGCTGCCGAAGGGCACCCGGGCGGGCGTCCAGGTTCTGCTGGACGGCGCCGCGCCGGTCGACCGTTCGCCTGCCTGTGACGTCAATACCGACCCGCTGTGCGACGGCGGCGGCCCCTCCGGCGGGTGGGGCAACTACACTCTCGAGACGGTTCAGCGGATCGGGTACGGCTCGTTCCAGCCGGACAACGGCGTGCTGATCGCCAAGAACAAGTCCTACGAGCCCGGAGGCGACGGCAAGGAAGGCGCGACCTGCGGCTACAACTGCTTCACGTGGGTGGTGGACGCGCATCCCGAAGACATCGACATGCTGGACTACAAACGGCCTGACGGCACCAAGGTGATGCGCACCATCGGCGACTACCGGCAGCTCAACGACGCGCTGTTCCACGCCGGAACGAACTCGGGCTCGAAGAACGAGTACGTCGACGCCGCGAACGGCCTGCACTTCTACATCGTGGACAAGTACAAGGACACCAAGGGCCTCCTGCACTACGTCATCGGCGTGCAGAACCCGGCGGGCGCCGGACCGCATCAGCGCGGCGTGGCGGTGGCCAAGGGGAGACCAGGCGGCAAGGCCCCAGCACATGCCACCAACTGCTCGTTCAGGTTGACCAACACCGGCAAGGAGGCGGCCACCGATCCGGCGCTGCACCCGCAGGACGAGCGAACGCACCTGCGCAACGACATCTACCGGCTGTCGACCTCGGCTACGGGCGCGGGCTGGGTGGCGCAGCTACCCAGCAACCTGACCACGGTCGCGTTCGGCCGGTCGGTCGACGTCCCGGTCTATGTGACCCGTACACCGCGCAGCACCCACTCCGCCACGGTCAAGCTGACCGCGACCTCGGTGAGCGATCCGGGGAAGACGACCACCTCCACCTGCACGGTGAAGACCCAGGACACCGACCACTGATCAGGTGACTCTTTCCGCAGTCTGGACCGGTCGTTCGGGAGACCGCTCCAGACTGCGTCCTGGCGGGCGGCCTCCGAGGTGGTGAGCAGGACGAGCAGCAACCGTGCAGCTCCTCAACACCATCGCATCGTCAGCGCATAGCGAATGTATTGACCCGGACGGACAGTCTTGTCTCACACCAAGACGACGAAGGAGAACACGATGGGCAGCGCCGCAACCAGCACGTATGAGGGATTCACGGCCGAGGAGCGGGCCGCGATGAAGGACCACGCCAAAGAGCTGAGGACGGCGGCACGCCGCAGTCCGGCGGACAAGGCGGCGGAGGCTGAGCGGGACGTGCTCGCGAAGATCGCCGAGATGCAGGACTCGGACCGGATCCTGGCCGAGCGTGTCCATGCCGTCATCACGGCCTGCGCCCCGGCCCTCGCGCCGAAGCTCTGGTACGGGATGCCCGCGTACGCGCTGGACGGCAAAATCGTGTGTCACTTCCAGAGCGCGGCGAAGTTCAAGACGCGCTACGCGACGCTCGGGTTCAGCGACCAGGCGAAGCTGGACGAGGGCACGATGTGGGCGGCCGCTTTCGCTCTGACCGAGGTGACGGCCGAGGTGGAGGAGCGGATCAGCGCGCTCGTGAAGCAGGCGGTGAGCTGAGGGGGGCCACAATGTGCGTTGATCATGAGCGTGTCCATACGGATCCGAGGGCACGGCGGCGCCTGAGCGCCTGCCGGACTTGGCCGGTGAGGCGGCGGCGACTCGCCGGTCGATCGACTCTTCGTCCTGCCGGGATCCGTCCTTGGCATCAGCGGATCATCCGCTACCCGATGACGCCGGAGACCCGACATGCCGCTGCGCTCTGAAGTCGTCGCAACTCATGCTTCTTCGGCGCGAGGGACGTGCGCGACTTTCTTTTCCTGAGACGAGGGCTCTCCAGGGTCATGAACGCCTTCCAGGACCACCTGGCCTTGTCTGTCAACAAACTTCGTGAACAATTCCTGCGAATAGCCAAAAATGATGGCCCACGCGACTATTTGGGCTGACGTATCGAGCGCGCTTAGCCCTGGGATGAACCATCCACGCATGAGAAGCAGGCCGAGTACAGCGGTGAGCGCCCCTGTGGGAAGCTTCAATATGGCCAGTGCCACCGGAACCGGAAAAGCGGTAGATGTGCCTTTGATCTTCCGCAGTCGAGTGGTTGCCGCAAGTCCGGCTGCCAGCAGTCCGGCAATTTCGACGACGATGTAGTCGCCCCAGCTGGCCGTTTCTCGGATTTTCTGCTCAAGCTCATTCTTTTCGATTTCTTGCTGGGTATTAGTAGGGCAGACGATGTTAAATTTTAGACCACCTAGGGAGGGGGGAGTAAAGCACAGTGGTACCGCCTCTGCGAAGATCGCTGTAACGATGATAAGTGCAAGTGCAAGTGCGAATAGGGATGCCGTCATGATTCGTACGATGCGCAGGAAGTTCAGGGCTCGTACCTTTTCCCGTATTGCGGTCTCTTGCGCTGCGGACACTACCTCGACCGTTGTGACCAAATCGTCAGTTGTCAGTTCCGAGCTCTCCCTGGCTGCTCTTTCTGCTATCTTCTCAATGCTGATTCGTCCGTCATCCGCTGTGCTGAGATGTTCTCTGATGGTCGGGAGAACGATTGGTAGATACGGTTTCAGCCTGTCTGGTGGCAGGGCTCTCAGCCAGAGAATGCGCGCCGTATTGAAGTGAATCTGTGCGGCGATCGTGCGAGATCCATGCGAGCGCCCGCGATGTGTATGGAAGTCAAGGATTTCGTCCGCCCTTTTGAGTGCTTCCTTTGCTCCTTTGATGAGTTCGTCGGAGCCAGTGTTGTATTGTGCCATGGTGTCAATGATGCATCTGAGCTCGCACACGTTGGCGCGAATCTCCTCGCACACCGCACAAGAGCTTCGATTGCGATTCCATTCGTCAAATCGAGCGTCAAAAAACTTCTTGATCGGGAATGACATGTGAATCGCTCTCCTGCTGGTGGATGTGATCTACCGGATACGGAATATCACGGTGCGGCAGCTGTGGTGCGCATGGCGCGCCATATGAGCGGATTTCTTGGAGTAATAAGGCCGCCTCCCGCGCGCTCATCGCGGGCATTTGGCGCTTTTCTGGCGTCACTCACCTGCAGAGGGTGCTGAGCAGGTCGAGGTTGTCGACGAAACAGTTTCAGGCGCCGCGCACGGCAGAGTGCCCTGTCACGGGCGGGCATGCTGGAGGGAGGCTCCAAATCGTTTCCCCGGCTGCGATGAGTCAATCCCTCCAGTGGAACCAGGCATCGAAAACGCTGTACGGCGGGCTGCCCAGGACCGTTTCCACCCGAAGCTCGGCCTCTAACGGCAAACTGAGGACCTGAGAATCGAGCAAGGCGATATCGTGCCGATCGAGAACCTGGCCGATCTGCCGATACTCCTCCGTCCATCCTGGAGGGGCGGCATCGGCGACTCGCGACAGATCCGGCAGGCCGTGACCACCGCCACCGCCAGGCCCCGAAGATCGGATGTCGGGCTCGAAGAGTGCTGCCAGTGGTGCGAGCCGGCACAGGGCCAGGGACAACCCCTCGACATGCGTCCAGCCGTTCTCGGAACGGCGCATCGATCCGTCGCGCTTGGTGATGAAGACCTCGACGTAGGACGCATATCCGGAGCCATAATGCTGGAACTCGGCATGATGGACGATCGACGTCGGCATTCGGTCGAGATCAGCGACGACCCACCGGAGGAAACCCTCCACAGAGACGGCCCCGCCGGCCCATGCTCCCGCCATGCTTGCCGGCGCATCATGCACGGCGCTGAGAAGAGCTATCGGATCGGTTGCCGGCTTCCTGTTCACTGGTTCGCTCCGTGTCTGGCTGCCGCGTACGTCTGCCCACCTGTATTGAAGCGCGCATCGGCGAGTTGGATCGCGCGCTGAACGGTCAGGATGTGATCGAAAATCGAATGCTCCCCGGCTGGTGAAACTTTAAGGTGGGATGCCGGGCGTTAGAGAGGGAATTGATGTCGATCGGTTCTGGGCGTACCACGCTGGCCTCCGTCGCCGCGTCGGCCGGCGTGTCCGTGGCCACCGTGTCGAAGGTGCTCAACGGCCGCCGCGACGTCGCGCCGGCCACCCGTTCGCTGGTGGAATCTCTCCTGCGGGAACACGGCTACGTCCCGCGCTCGTCACGCCGGGAGCGAGCGGAGGCGTCGGCCACGGTCGAGATGTGGGTGGACGAGCTGTGCGCCTACTCCACCGAGATCATCAAGGGTACGATCGAGGCCGGATCCGAGTCGGGCGTGGCGGTCGTCGTCACCAACTCGCCAACCGTGACCGGCAGCGCCACCTCCTGGGCTCGCGACCTGGTCGCCGCCGGGCGTCGAGCGATGATCACTCTCACCAGCGGGCCGACCTCGATCCAGCTCGCCGCGTTGTCCAAGGCCCGCCTCCCAGTGGTCGTCATCGACCCGCTGAACCTGCCGGAGACCTCCGCGACGAGCGTCGGCTCCACCAACTTCGCCGGCGGTCTGGCCGCCGCGAAGCATCTGCTGGGCCTCGGCCACCGTCGCATCGCCTACCTCGGCGGCCCGGCGACTTCAAGCACCAACCAAGCACGCATGCATGGCTACCGCGCCGCCATGGAAGCAGCGGGTGTGCCCGTACTTCCCGAATACGTCCGCGCTGAGGGTTTCTGCTACCCGCACGGGGTGAAAGCAGGAGCCGCCCTGCTCGACCTGCACCCCGCGCCAACGGCCATCTTCGCCGCCGGTGACGAGAGTGCCCTCGGCGCCATACAGGCCGCCAGGGCCCGTGGCCTGCGCATTCCCGAAGACCTCAGCGTCGTCGGCTTCGACGACACCGAACTCGCCACCATGACCTCGCCGCAGCTGACCACCGTACGTCAGCCGCTGCGCGAAATGGGCGCCGTTGCCCTGCGCACCTCGCTGCGCCTGGCCGCCGGAGAGAAGGTCGAATACCGCCACGTCGAGCTCGCCACTGAACTCGTCGTACGGGGGTCGACCTTGGCCGCTGTCTGACTTCACCGCGACGGGAGCATCGGCGGGAGTTCTGCACGGCGTTGAGCGTGCATGGAAACGAAGGCCTATTCAAGATCATGCAGATCCGGCTCCGGCATGCGGACCAACGGGATGGTGTCAGTGTCAGGCAGGGGGCTCGTGGAGTAGATCACCACTCACGCCATTCGTCTGTGATCTCAAATCGCTTGATTCCGCTCCCGTTGACCGGTGGATAGGCGGGGCGCCATCGGCATAATGACCATCGAACAGTCATGATCGTGGATATCCGAGAAGTGGCGGATATATGGCCTTCGAGGTACTGCAACCCGATGATCCCCTGCAGGTAGGGCCCTACCGGATTGAGGCGCGATTGGGCGCCGGCGGAATGGGCCGCGTCTATCTGGGGCGTTCGCGGACCGGGCGCGCGGTGGCGGTGAAGGTCATCCACCCGGCCGTCGCCGTCGACCAGGACTTCCTGCACCGCTTCGCCCGTGAGGTCGCCTTGGCGCGTACGGTCAGCGGCTTCTTCACGGCGGGCGTGGTCGACGCCGACCCGCTGGGCTCACCACCGTGGCTGGCGACGGCGTACGTGCCGGGACTGTCGCTGGACGCGGCCGTCGCCGAGCACGGCCCGTGGCGCGAGCCGGCGGTCCTGGCCCTGGGCGCGGGCCTGGCGGAGGCGCTGGAGTCCATCCACGCGGCCGGCGTCGTGCACCGCGACCTCAAACCCTCGAACGTGCTGCTCGCCGCCGACGGCCCCCGGGTCATCGACTTCGGCATCTCCATGGCCATCGAGGGCAGCCGGCTGACTCAGACCGGCATGGCGGTGGGCACCCCCGGCTTCATGTCCCCGGAACAGCTGACCGGCGCGCCCGTCGGGCCGCCCAGCGACATTTTCTGCCTGGGCGCCGTGCTGGCCTTCGCCGCGACGGGGACGGGCCCCTTCGGCACGGGCTCGTGGCAGGGCCTGTGGTACCGCACCGTGCACGAGGAGCCGGACCTGGCGGCCCTTTCCCCCGCGCTGCGCGCTGTGGTGGCCAGGTGCATGGCCAAGGGGCCGGAGGAACGGCCGAGCGCCACTGCCTTGCTGGACGAGCTGACGGAGAGTGTCGCCCGCGGGACCACGATCGTCGAGCTGTTCACGGAGGTGACCTGGTTACCGGAGAAGGTCGCGGAGGCCATCCCCAGCGCCGCTCCGCAGCCCGCGCAGGAGCCGCCCAAGCCCGAGCCTGAGCCGCCCGGGCCGGCACCGCCCGAGCCGGCACCGCCCGAGCCGGCACCACCCGCCGCTTCTCCGGCCCAGCCCACAGAGGTCATCGAACGCCCGGACGGCGGCGGCACACTCGCCGCTACACCGCCCGCGCCCTTCCCCCGACCCGCGGCGGCAGCCACCGACGGCCACGGACAGCGCGCTTTCTACTCTCTCGTGCTCGGCCTCCTGGTGCTCCTGATCGTCTCCGTCATCCTCGTCAACAAGTCCGCGACGCCCAACACGTCGTCGCCAACGTCTGTCGCCGCGCCGACCCCCGACAAGACCTCCGTCCACTCCGGGCGATTCACCTCGCGCATCTCGTACTGCGATCTGTTCAAGGGCCAGCAGATACTGAAGCTCACCCAGAAGAAGACCAGATTCGGCTGTAGGTGGGCGAAATCGGGCGTGAAGCTGACCGTGGAGCCCCTACTGCCCGACGGAACCCTCAAGGCTCCCTCCCCCTGGTTCCCCAGCGTGGCGGCGGCCAAGGACCGGTATCGCCGGGAACGGGAGAGCGCCCTGAACAGGTGGGCCCCGCGCTCTCATACCCTGCCCGAGGACGTGATAGCGGGCGAAGCCGCCTTCGTCTACAGCGATGGCGGCGGGTGGGATGCCCCCTCCAAGGCGACCGTGGTGTTCCGTACGAGCAACTTGGTGCTCATGGTCACCTACACCGACCCCGACGCCGGCGTTTCCGACGTCCGGAACATAGCCGTCGACGTCACCAAGGCGATCGCCTCCTCGCTCAACAAGCGCACGAATTAGCCGTACGTAAGGACCGCAACATCAAGTACAACCGCGGCTCCCTCTACATGGTGGTCGAGCAGCTCCGGAAGGCGGGGTTCATCCAGGAGCAGGAGACCGTCCGCGACACCCAGCGCCTGGAGCGCACCATCTACGGCATCACCGACGCCCGGCCGCGCCGAGGTCTGCGACTGGATGCGGGAGCTGGTCGGCCAGGTGCGGGAGGAGTACCCGCACTTCGGGGTGGCCCTCTCGCTGCTGATCGTCCTGGACCCCGAGGAGTCGGTCGAGCTGCTCGGGCAGCGGCTGGCGACGCTGGGCTCACCCGCCCTTCACAACGGCGCTCCCGAGGTCTGCCGGGCGGTCGAGGAACTTGTAGGCGTGGGCCAGGTCGGCGACCCGCTGAAGTTCTGTCAGGTCCAGCTTGGCGGGATAGGAGCCGAACGCAACGCCTGCCGCCCATGCCTTGAAGATCTTCGTGTAGAGGGGCAACGCGTCGCGTACCTGCTGAGGATCGCTCGCGATCAGGCGCTGGGCCTTGGCCAGCGCGCGCTGGAAGGCCGCCAGTGTGCGAGGGTTTGCCCGGATCCACTTGTCGGTGGCCGTCATACCCGCGGTGTACAGGTTCGCGAGCTCCTGAGTCATCGCGTCATCCACAATCCGGATGCGCTTGGTCTCGCGGCCTACGGTGACGAACGGTTCGGCCAGGAGGGCGGCGTCGACGTGCCCCTTATTCATCGCGTCGAGCATCTCGGGATCGGTCGTCTCCACCACTACGACGTCGTTCAACGTCAGCCCCGCACGCTTCAGCACGGCTGTCAGCGCCAACTGCCGGAGCCCTCCGAGGTTCGGGATCGCGACCCTCTTGCGCTTGAGATCGGTCACTGTCCGGATCTTCGACTTGGTGTTCACGGCCATCGCGAAGCTTCCCTGCGCGGCCTGGTGCAGGCTGGAGACGATCTTGAACTTCTCCATGCCCCGCTCGTTCACCCTGAAGACTGTGGCGTAGTCGGTCTGGGCCAGGTCCAGCGCGCCGCTAATGACCGAGGGCACCGCGGCCGGTTCGCCGGAGATGAATACCGGCTTCACCGTCAGCCCTTCCTCCTTGAAATAGCCCTTGGTCAGGGCCACGAACACGGGCGCGGACTCCACACTCGGCACCACGCCGACCTTGATGGTGGACTGCTCAGGCGGGCTCGACAGGCGGGCGGCGGCGCGCGGCTCCGCGGGCAGCGCCCGTACCCCGATGGTGGCGGCGAGCACGGTGACGACGACCACCACGGCGGCGGCGAGCGCCATGAAGTTGCGCCGCCTGCGCTGATGGATCTCGATCGCCCTGGCGCCCAGGTCGCGCTCCGGCATGTCGTCCGCGATTCGGCCGAGCTGCTCTCCGAGCCAGGTCATCGGCGTGCCTCCTCACTATGGGCTGAGTCGTCCAGACCGGGCAGTCTCGGGGCCAGCTCGGGCGCCACCGCACGCAGGCGGGCCAGGGCGTGGTGCGCCTGGCTCTTCACGGTGCCGACGGAGCATCCCAGCAGGTCGGCGACGTCACGCTCTGTCCGGTCCTCGTAGAAGCGCAGGACGAGCACCGCGCGCTGCTTGGGTGTCAGCCGCATGAGCGCCTGGCGCAGGACGATCCGCAGGACGGCGGAGTCCTCGGGCGAGTAGGCACGGTCGGGCGGCTCGGCGGTCGGCACCTCGCCGGAACCGCGGCGCCGCCGCCATGAGATGTACTGGTTCACCATGGTCTTGCGCGCATAAGCGTCAAGGTTGTCGATGTGGCGTAACTTCGACCACCGCCCGATCATGCGGACCAGCACACTCTGCAAGAGGTCCTCTGCGAGGTGAACCTCTCCGGTGAGCAGGTAGGCCAGGCGCATCAACGGGCGTTGGTGAGTATCCACGAACGCCTGGAAACTGGCATCGCGATCCAACGTCTCTCCTCATGTCGGTACCCTCCAGACGCTGTGGGCGTGGCGAAAGGTTGGCACTCCTGAGGAGCGGCGTACGGAAGTGACGGGCACCCCCCAACCGCCCTGCGGCCGTCGGTGTAGGGGAGCACGGCGGTGGCAAGCATGAGCACCGCGGACGGCACCCGCCTCAAGCCGATGCAGTACTACCCGATCCTCCGCAGAGGAAAGGCACTCTCCCGGATCTTGGGGAGAGGGCCTTCGCCGCGGAACGGCTGAAGATCGCTTCAGGTGCCCACGTCATGCCGGCGGGCTCGCCGGACCCGTCAGGTGTGGACGGAGGTGCGCGTCTCAGGCTGTCCCAGGTGCTCGGTAGGGATCTGGTAGGTCTCGCGGGCGGTGGCGACGGCGATCGCGCTGATGGCGCACAGGATGGCGGTGAAGATGCCGACGCCGACCCAGCCCTGCAGACCGAGCCAGCCCTCGGGGGAGACGATTCCGGCTGCGGAGGCGACGGCGAACCCGGCGATGGCGAAGCCGATCTGGGTGCCGATCGCCATGCCGGAGAGCCGGACCTTGGTGGTGAACATCTCGCCGTACAGGGAGGGCCAGATGCCGTTGGCGGCCCCGTACACGACGCCGAGGGTCAGGATTCCGGTGATGAAGATCAGCGGGTAGTTCGCGGAGTTGATCGCGGCCAGGTAGACGAAGATCATGATCGGGCTTCCGATGGCTCCGATGAGGAAGACGGGTTTGCGGCCGATCCGGTCCGACAGGATGGCCCACAGGGGCAGGGCGATCAGTGCGACGGTGTTGGCGCTCACGCTCACCCAGAGCATGACCGCCTTGTCCAGGCCGATCTCGTCCGAGGTGGCGTAGTTGAGCGCCCACACGGTGAAGATGGTGCTGACGGTGGCGATGAGCGCGGCGCAGACCACGCGCACGACGCTGGTCCAGTGGTCGCGCATGAGCAGGGCCAGAGGCATGCGCGGGACGGTGCCCGCGGCGACCTCCCGCTCGAAGGCCGGCGTTTCCTCCAGTTTGCGGCGGATGACGTATCCGACGAGGGCCACGACCACGCTGAGCAGGAACGGCACGCGCCAGCCCCAGGTGAGCATCTGCTCCTCGGGGAGGGCCGCGATCGGGATGAAGACCAGGGTGGCCAGGATCTGGCCGAACTGGGTGCCGTTGAGGGTGAAGCTTGTGTAGTAGCCGCGCCGGCCGGCCGGGGCGTGCTCCAGGGTCATCGAGTTGGCGCTGGCCTGCTCGCCGGCCGCCGACAGGCCCTGCAGGATCCGCATCAAAACCAGCAGAACGGGGGCGAGACCGCCGATCTGGTCGCGGGTGGGCAGGCAGCCGATGAGGAAGGTGGACACGCCCATCAGGATGAGCGTGAACACCATGATGTTGCGGCGGCCGAATCTGTCGCCGAAGTGGCCGAGGACGAACGCGCCGACCGGCCGGGCGGCGTAGGCGACCCCGAAGGTGGCCAGTGACTGGAGGGTCGCGGTCGAGGGGTCGGAGGCGTCGAAGAAGACCTTGGAGAAGATCAGGGCGGCAGCGCTGCCGTAGATGAAGAAGTCGTAGTACTCAAGCGCGCTCCCGATCCAGGCGGCGAGGGCCGCCTTGCCTGGCTTTCCTTCGGGGAGGGCATCCGCTGGGACGGGGGGTGTCTGATCGGCCACGTGTCGCTCCTTCGATACCCGGCGGGCCAGGTCGGTCGCCCTCAGGCACTCTGCCCGGTGGGAGACGGATAGGTTGGTTACGAACCAGATAGTTAATTCGCACGGGTGTCGTCATGCTGCAGTGAGGCCCGGCGCATGTCAATAGCGGTGGAGGGGTTTCCTTGCGGTCGGATGACAGCTATAACTAACTCACTAGTTTGTTCATTGTGGCTGTTGTGGGAAGACCTGCCCGCGGTGTGATCACGACCTGCGAGGAGCTGATCCGAATTGACGCACCAACCAGTGTCCAACGGCTCCGGCCTGGGCCTGCCCAGGTCGAGTGAGCCCCGTCTCCCTCGCAGGGAACGCGGATGACGTCCTCTTACCTCATCGGACTGATCGGGGCGGGCATCGGCCCGTCCCTCAGCCCGGCACTCCACGAACGCGAGGCCGACCACCACGGCCTGCGCTACCTCTACCGATTGATCGACATCACCGAGGCCGGTCTCGCGCCGGAGGCGGCAGGCGAACTGGTCCGTACGGCGCGGCGGCTCGGCTTCGACGGGCTCAACATCACCCATCCGTGCAAGCAGACGGTCATCCCACACCTCGACGAGCTCTCCCCCGACGCCGCCGTCCTGGGGGCGGTGAACACGGTCACGTTCGACGGCGACCGGGCCATCGGGCACAACACCGACTGGATCGGGTTCGCCGAGTCGTTCGCGCGGGGCCTGCCTGATGCGGTGACCCACCGGATCGTGCAGTTGGGAGCCGGCGGCGCGGGAGCCGCCATCGCGCACGCGCTGCTCACGCTCGGCGCCGATCGGCTGACCATCGCCGACACCGACCCGGTCAAGGCGCGCTCGCTCACGGAAGAGCTGACCGCCAGGTTCGGCTCCGGTCGCGCGGCCGTCGCGGACACGGACGGCGTGGCCTCGTCGCTCGCCGAGGCGGACGGCCTCGTGCATGCGACCCCGACCGGCATGGCCCACCATCCGGGGCTTCCGCTGCCCGCGGACCTCCTGCACCCGGGGCTGTGGGTGGCCGACATCGTCTACCGCCCGCTGGAGACCGAACTGCTTCGCGCAGCCCGGGCAGTCGGCTGCCGGACCCTGGACGGCGGCGGCATGGTGGTGCATCAGGCCGCACACGCCTTCCGCCTCTTCACGGGAGTGGAGCCGGACGCCGAGCGGATGCTCGGCCATCTGACCGAAATCATCGCTTTCTGAGGGGATCAGCTGTGCGGAAGTCCATCGCCACGGTGTCGGTGAGCGGGTCGCTGGCAGAGAAGCTCGATGCGATCGCCGCCGCCGGATTCGACGGAGTCGAGATCTTCGAGAACGACCTGATCTCGTCTCCGCTGGCACCCGAGGAGGTGCGCTCGCGGGTGGCGGATCTCGGCCTGACCATCGACCTCTACCAGCCCTTGCGTGACTTCGAGGCGGTCGGCCCCGAGGCGCTCGCGGGCAACCTGCGCCGGGCCGAGCGCAAGTTCGCCCTCATGGAACGGCTCGGCGCGCCCATGCTGCTCGTCTGCTCCAGCGTCTCGCCTGACGCCATCGACGATGACGAACTCGCCGCTGAGCACCTGCGGCTGCTCGCGTCGCGGGCCGCCGAGCACGGCATCAAGATCGCCTATGAGGCGCTGGCCTGGGGGCGGCACGTCGACGAGTACCTGCACTCCTGGCGGATCGTCCGGATGGCCGATCACCCGAACCTGGGCGTTTGCCTGGACAGCTTTCACATCCTGTCGCGAGGCTCCGATCCCGGCGGCATCGAGGCGATACCTGGAGAGAAGATCTTCTACCTGCAGCTCGCCGACGCGCCCCGCCTGGCGATGGACGTCCTGCAGTGGAGCCGTCACTACCGCTGCTTTCCAGGGCAGGGCGATTTCGACGTGGCAGGACTGGTCGAGCACACCCTGCGCGCCGGATACGGCGGCCCGCTGTCGCTGGAGGTGTTCAACGACATCTTCCGGCAGGCATCCGCAAGCCGTACCGCTCGCGACGCGATGCGTTCACTGATCCTCTTGGAGGGAGGCGTTCCTTCGACGGCGGGACCGGTCGGATTCGCCTTCGCCGAGCTGACCGTACCCTCGCCGGATCGGCTCTCCGGGCTCCTCACCGCATTGGGCTTCGCCCGTACCGGACGACACGCCACCAAGCCGGTCGAGCTGTGGGAACAGAACGGGGCCAGGATCCTGCTCAACTCGGCCCATGAGGGCACCTCCCTGGCCGCGCTCGGCCTGGAGATCCCCGACCCGGAGGGCGCCGTCGAACGCGCGGCGCGCCTGCTCGCCCCCGTTCTGCCCCGGCGCCGCGGCCCCGGCGAGGCCAAGCTCGACGCGGTGGCCGCACCCGACGGAACCGAGCTGTTCTTCTGCCGCACGGCCGAGCCCTCCTGGCGGTCCGACTTCACCCCAGAGCAGGTGCCCGGGGGTGACATCACGCACCTGGACCACGTCGCGCTCACCCAGCCACGCCACCACTTCGACGAGGCGGCCCTGTTCTACCGGGGAGTCCTCGGGCTACGCCCGCACCAGAGCGTGGAGTTCGCCGACCCGTACGGGCTGGTCCGCAGCCGGGCCATGTCAGGGCCGGACGACGCCGTCCGGATGGTGCTCAACATCGCCAGCGTGAGCGCCCGGGGCACACCCTGGCAGCACGTCGCTCTCGCCTGCCGCGACATCATGGCCACGGCCCGCCGCCTGCACGGCTTGACCCTGCCGATCCCCGGCAACTACTACGACGACCTGGAGGCCCGCTACGACCTCGGCGTCGACCGGCTCCGGACGCTGCGCGAACTCGGCCTGCTGTACGACCGGGACGACCGTGGAGAGTTCCTGCACCTGTACACCGCGACGTTCGGCAGGGTCTTCTTCGAGGTGGTCCAGCGCATCGGCGACTACGAGGGGTACGGCATGGTCAACAGCCCGGTCCGGCTCGCGGCCCAGCATGCCAGACCGTACGCATAAGATGCGGTCCATGCACCCGGCAACCCAGCCCGCAGGAGAGCGGCAGCGCGACGCCGATCGGACCAGGGCGGAGATCCTGGAGGTCGCGACGCGGGAGTTCGCGCGGCGGGGGTACGCCGGGGCCAGAGTAGATGAGATCGCCGCGCTGACCCGCACCACCAAACGGATGATCTACTACTACTTCGGCAGCAAAGAGCAGCTCTACACGGCCGTCCTCGAGGCCGCGTACACGGAGGTGCGGGCGGTCGAGCGAACCGTCGACGTCGAACATCTGGCCCCTGTCGAGGCGATACGCACCTTGGCCGAGCTGACCTTCGACCACCACGACGCGCACCGGGACTTCATCAAGCTCGTCAGCATCGAGAACATCCATCACGCCGAGCACATCCGCAAGTCCCCCGTGCTGGCCACCCTGGGCACGCCGGTGATCGGAATCATCTCCCGCATCCTGGAGGCGGGACGGGCCTCGGGCGACTTCGTCACGGAGGCGGACGCCGTCGACGTCCACATGATGATCAGTGCCTTCTGCTTCTTCCGCATCGCCAACCAGCACACCTTCGGAGTGCTGTTCGGACGCGATATCGCCGCAGAGGGTGACCGAGCCCGGCTGCGGGCCATGGTCGGCGAGATGGTGGTGGCCTACCTGCGTGGAGCGGGCGCTCGGTAAGCCCCCTCGGTCGAAAGATTCCGTCAGGCACATCGGATGGAAGACGGCGACGGCGGCGTACTCGGCCTGCTCGCACACATCGGAGCCAAATCGGTTGTCCGTGGATCGGCCGGAGCCTAGGTTGTGCTGATTGACGATTGCAGGGGGGAAGGGACCTTACTTGCTGGAAGCCGACGTACACGCCTATCTCAGGTCGGTGGCCGGGTCTGGCGCGCGGAGGGTCGGGTCGTTCACGGTCCGGTTCGATGAGCATGATGACGCGCTCCCGTTCAACTACGCCATACCCGACGACGACAGCGCGCCCACGGCCCAGGAGGTCGCCGAGCTGGTCGCGGTGTTCCGGGAGCGGGGCAGGACGCCCCGGCTGGAGTACGTGCCGGCGGCCGCGCCGAAGGTGGAGGGTGCGCTGCTGGCGGCGGGCTTCACTCAGGAAGACCGCTATCCGTTGTTGGTGTGCTCGCCGGACGACGTGGTGGACGCGCCTGTGGACGACGGCGTGCTCAAGGTCGTGCTCGTGCGTGAGGATCCCGAGCTGTGGCAGGTCGCGCGGGTGATGAACGAGGCGTTCGAGGCGCCGGAGGCCACCGAGCACGATGTCGCGCGGCTGCGGAGGATGGTGGACGGGGGCGGGCTGGTGGCTGCCGCCGTCGACACGGCGACGGGCGACGTGGCCGGCGGTGGGCAGATCGGCAGTCCGTATCGGGGGGTGGCCGAGGTGGCCGGCATCGCGGTGCGTTCCTCGTACCGGCGGCGAGGTGTCGGGGGTGCGATCACGGCGCTGCTGACCCGGGCGGGGGCGAGCGCCGGGGTCACGACGGCGTTTCTGACTCCTGCCGATGACAGGGCCGCGCAGGTGTACGCCCGCGTTGGGTATCGGAAGATGGGCGAGGCGCTCTTCATCTCGCTCCGCCAGAAGACATGACGACGAAGGTGTGTGGTCCGGCCTGTTCCGCCCGGACCACACACCGTCCTTCCCCGCGGCAGGACCCCCTCCGGGCTACTGCTGCAGGATGGAAAGGACGTTTCCCGCCGGGTCGGTGAACCAGGCGACCGGTGGGCCGGCCTCGCGGACGATGCCTTTCTCGTCCGACTTGATCTGCGGGTAGCGCTCGAAACGCACGCCGCGGGCCACCAGCTCGTCCACGGCCTTCTCGATGTCCTCCACCGGGAAGTTGAGAATCGTGAACGTGGCAGGCGTGTGGTTGTCCTTGGGATAGACGAGGATCTCTGTGCCGCCCGCTATGTGGAGGGTCAGCATGCCGTGGTCCTCCGTGACGTGCAGGCCCAGGGTCTCGCCGTAGAACTTCTTCGCCGCCGCGATGTCGTTCACCGAGAAACCGCTGAACGCTCTCGTCGTTCCGAACATCACTGCATCCCCTTCCGGTGCTCCTCGCTGAGCTGGATGATCTGGACGTAGTTGCCGTCCGGGTCGATCGCGGTGGCGAACAGGCTGCCGTCTCGGTCCTCGAGCTGCGCCAGCCAGGTCACACCCGCCTGCTCCATGCGGGTCACCACGGCACGGGCGTCCTCCACGTCGAAGTTCAGTATCACCCTGCCGGGCTCGGGGTTCTTGTCTGCCACGTCTTCCCGCGTGTCGATGAACAGGAAGCACTCGCCGAACTTGAGGATCCGGTAGCCGTTGACGGCGACGTCGTCCTCGGGGTCGAGCGTGGCGGCGTACCAGGCGCGCAGGCGCTCGGGGTCGGTGCTGGCCAGCAGCAGGCTGCCTAGGACAGGGCGCTTCATCGGCTGACTCCTCTGTCGTCGTACGTGCTCACGACAGGACAGACCCGCCGGCCGCCCGAAACTCATCGGTGAAACGGCCGCGCAGCGTGCCCGGGTCTGGTGGGCACGCTGCGCGGGTTTCGGTCAGCCTGTTCGGAGCGTGAGACCGTAAGCGCTCAAGGCCTCATTGACCGGCTGGTGGTACGTCGTGCCGCCGATGGAGCAGTTGCCGGAGCCGCCGGAGGTCATGCCCTGGGCCTGGCTGCCGGAGATGAACGAGCCGCCGGAGTCGCCCGGCTGGGCGCAGGCGCTGGTCCTGGTCAGGCCGGTGACCGTGCCCTGCGCGTAGCGGACCGTGGCGTTGTGCTGCTGGATGGTGCCGCAGCGCCAGCCGGTGGTCGAGCCGGAGCGGCAGATGGACGCGCCGACCGAGGCCTGGGTGGAGCCGCGGACGGTCACGAGCGCGCCGCCGGAGCCGCGTACGTACGGCGTGGCGTTGTTGCCGGGAGCGGCCACCCACGCGTAGTCGTTGCCCGGGAAGGACGAGCCCTGGAAGGTGCCCGTGGGGTTGGTCGTCCTGGACCCGGCCCGGCCGCAGTGCCCGGCGGTGGTGAAGCCGGGTGTGGTGCCCCTGGTGACGGCGAAGCCGACGCTGCAGCGGCTTCCGCCGATGTAGAACGGCGAGCCGCCGATGATGTCGATGAACGTCGTCGGCTGTTCGGCCGTCGCCGCCACGGTGACCAGGCTCCGATCGACGCCGGCGGCCGCGACGAGGGCTTCGGCGGCCTCCACGGTCGGCGCCTGCACGGAGACGGTGTTGGTCTTCACGTCGACGTACCACAGCGTCGCGGCGGTCCTGGCCCGGCGCGGGGCCGCGTCGAGCCGCTGCATGACCGCGTTGAGGTCGGCCAGCGTGCGCTTGGCGACGACCGGCTGCGCGCCCCGTGCCTCGATGGCGGGGGCGGCGTTGGCGTCGGTGGTGGCGACCATGAGCTTGGAGGCGTCGTCGTTCAGCCAGGCGCCGGCGAACGACCCGCCGAGCTGGGTGCTCAGTGCGGATTCGGTGGCCGCGGCGCGTTCCTCGTTGGCCAGCCGGGCGACGACTTGCGCCTCGGAGAGGCCGAGGTCGCGCTCGAGGGCGTCGATCATGGACGGGGGAGCTGGGGAGGCGGATTGAGGTGCAGGATCAGCTGCTGCGGAGCTGAGGGGGGTTGCCAGGCTGACGGCTAAGATGACGCCGCCTACCAGCGCACAGCGCTTACTCAACATGTGCACTCCTCGGGTGGGGGTGCTGTCAAGTTAACGGCTGGTACGAGCGCCGTCAGGTATCAAAGCGTCCCTATTTCGGTGTTATGGGTGGGTTTTGGTCATAGTCTCGAAGCGTACATATCCGGCCTTAATGGTGCCTGTGAGTGATTGCCGGGTAAGGTCCCGATGCTGGAGGTGTTATCTGTGCGTAATGGTGTTCGTCATATGCTCGGCGCCGGCGCAGGACTGCTGGCCACGCCGCTGATCGCAGCCGGTCTGTCGTACGGCTCCGTCGAGCGTTACAGCCTCATGCCGAAGATCGCCATCGACTGGATCGCGATGCCCATGTTCGTCGGCACCTTCGTCGTCATCGGTGTTCTGGTCGGGTCGAGGCTGTCACCGTTCGCCTCCTTGCTGCCCGGCCTCGTCTTCGCCGGGCTCGGCGGGGCGGTGCTGGTGCGCATCGGACTGGGTGGCGACCACAGGCTGGGGTGGGAGCTCGTGCCGCAGGAATACATCGAGCTTTATGCGAGCCTGCTGAACACCTGGTCGCTTCCGGTCGGATGTGTGTTGCTCGTCGCCTCGTTCTTCCCGTCCCGGTGGCGGGGCAAGGCGATGGTGCCTGACGAGCCTCCGCAGCCGGAGGAGCAGGAGACGGCGGCCCCCGCGCCGCCGCCCCTGCCCAAGCGGATCCCGTCCCGCTACTGAACGCGTGACGGAGCCGGCGGCCGGATCACCAGGAGGGCGATCAGCACGTACGGCGCCACCAGGACGGCGAACGCGGCACCGTGCGACAGGCCCGACGAGGCCGCGCCGTAGGCGGTGTAGACGACCAAGGTGACCACGTTCATGCCCAGGCCGGCCACCGACGTCACGGTCGCCCGGGCCGGACCGGTGATCCGCTCCTGGAGGCGTGCGTCGGCCACCACCCCGGCGAGCTGGAACGCTCCGAACGCCACCGCGATCAGCGCGAACCCCGCCGGATGCCCGCTCATCGCCCCCGCGGCCATGGCGAGCGCCGCGCCCCCGATCGTCAGGGCGTATGCGCGGGCCGACATCCCCTTGGCCAACCCGGCCAGCAGGCCGCCGGCCGTGACGCCGATCCAGACGACGAGGACCAGGAGCGGGACCGTGGTCGTGGCCACGCCGGTCTCGACGCCGAGAAAGGGGACGTACTCCTCCAGGGCCCCCCAGATCGCCGTCACGAAGGAGACCAAGAGCACCCCGTGGAGCACACCCCGGTCGGTGCGGGCCTCCGTGATGCCGGCCCGCAGCACCGCCAGATAGCTGCCCTCCGTGGCGGAGCCGGGTGTTCGGTGCTCGGGCAGCGTAAGGGCCAAGGCGGCGCCGAGGACGCAGGCCAGCACGCTGGCCACCCCCACGGCGAGGTATCCGCCGGCTGTGAACACGGGCATGGCGAGCCCGATCGAAGCCGCCGCCGCGACGACGCCGGCGGACTCGGCCCGGCCCATGACGGTGGCGTACCGGTGCTCCTGGCCGAGGCGTTCCAGCTCCTCATAGGCCAGGGCTTCGTAGGCGCCGGAGACGAGGGCGCCCTGCGCGCCCCACAACACGAAGCCCGCGGCGAACGCCCAGTAGGAAGGGAACAGAGTCCACAGGGCGAAGCCGGCGCCGGCCAGTAACGGACCGAGGCACAGGAGCAGGCGCCTGGACACGGCGTCGGCCCAGGCCCCGGACGGAACCTCCAGCACCATGCCCGTCACCGACCAGATGACGAACAAGGACGAGATCTCGGTTACGGACAACCCGGTGTCGAGAAACAGCAGCGAATACACCGGGTAGAGCAGGATGAATTCGCCTACGAACGCGTAGGCGTAAAGTTTCGTGACGAGCATGAGGCCTTCCAGGGGGACGAACGGGGACTCCGAGTGCTCGTCGCCTCGGAGGTCCGCGCGCCCCGCGCCGGCCTCTGGTCAGTCATCAATGTCGCCAGTGCATGGCCCGAGTCTAGCCGTCCGCCGGCTTCCCTGACCTGTCGTAGAGTCCAATGGTGGCTCAGGTCAGTGTGGTGGTCCGATACCGCAAGGCGGTGACGTACGGCGTGCACGCGCTGCTCGCCGCCCTGGAGACGGCGAAGGTCGAGCACGAGCTGCGGCTCGGCACGACCCCCGAGGAGACCGCCGGGCACATCGCCGCCACCGAGGACGACCGGGTGCTGGTGCTGTGGTCGTTCTACTCGCCGGACGCCGAGGCCATGGCCGCCGAGCTGGCGACGGTGAAGGAGCTGAGCGGCGGCCGGGGGCTGCACATCGCGGGCGGGGTGCACGCCACGGCCGAGCCGCAGCAGGTCCTCGACGCGGGCTGGGACCTGGCGGGGATCGGCGAGGGGGAGTCGACGATCATCTCGCTGGTCCGGGCGCTCCAGGAGGACGCGCCGCTCACCACCGTCCCCGGGCTGGCGATCAAGGACGCGGACGGGGTCGCGCTGCGCACCAGGCCGGCGCCGCAACTGCCGCTGGACGCGTTCCCGTCCTTCGTCGGCAGGAACGGGCCGATCGAGATCACCCGCGGGTGCCGGTACACATGCCGCTTCTGCCAGACACCCTTCATGTTCGGCGGCCAGTTCCGGCATCGGTCGGTCGCCGGCGTGCGCGAGCACGTGCGCGGCATGGTCGAGCGAGGGCTGCGTGACATCAGGTTCATCACGCCGACCTCGCTCTCGTACGGCTCCCCCGGCCCCGGCCCCGATCTCGGCGCGGTGGAGGAGCTGCTGGCCGGGGTCAAGGAGGAGCTGCCGCCGCGCGGGCGGGTGTTCTTCGGCAGCTTCCCGTCGGAGGTGCGCCCCGAGCACGTCACGCCGGAGGCGATGCGGCTGCTCAAGCGGTACGTCGCCAACGACAATCTGATCATCGGCGCCCAGTCGGGATCGGACCGGGTGCTGGCGGCCTCGGGGCGCGGGCACGACACCTCACCGGTGCGCGACGCGGTCAGGATCGCCATCGAGCACGGCTTCCGGCCCAACGTCGACTTCATCTTCGGGATGCCCGGCGAGGACGAGGCGGATCAGGCCGCCTCACTCCGGCTCGCCGCCGACCTGGCCGACCTCGGGGCGCGCATCCACACGCACACGTTCATGCCGCTGCCGGGCACGCCGTGGCGGGACGCCGAGCCGGCGTTCATCCCGCTCACGACCATGCAGGAGCTCGACCGGCTGGCGCAGCGCGGCGACGCCTACGGGCACTGGCGCAAGCAGGCCGAGCACGCCGTACGCCTGGCCGAGACCGCCAAGGCCTACCCTCGACGGGCCAGGCGCAGGCGGGCGACCTAGTCGTCGTCCTCGTCCATGGCGTGCAGGACGCGCTCGAACGCGTCGCTGACCGGCCGCAGCGCCTCGGAGAACGCGTTGACCAGCGGACCGAAGATCTCGGTCACCTCGGTCATGAGGTCGGGACTCTTGCTTTCGGGAGGCGCCCAGCGCATGGCGTCGGCGCTCAGCGTCTCCCACTCGTCGACGACGCCGTCGATGGCGTCGAGCACGTGATCAGGATCGCTTGGCATGGCCGTTCTCCGCGGCGGAAGAAGGAATCGATACTGCCACGGTACTTCAGGCGGGGATCGACACGCCCACGCCGCCTCGCGTTTCGGCGCCGAACCGCTCCTTGTCGGCCCTGAGGTCCAGCGGCCGGATGCCGGAGCGGGCGGCGAGGATCTCTTCGGTCAGCAGCGAGGCCGGCACCAGCCACGACACCTCGAACTCCAGCCCGTCGGGGTCCTTGGCGTACAGCGCCTTGGTGGTGGCGTGGTCGGACGCGCCGACCAGCGCGCCGAGCTCGCTCAGCTTGGCGGCGATCCGCTCCAGCTCGGAGAGGGTGTCGACCTCCCAGGCCAGGTGGTAGAGCCCCACGGAGGTGCGGCCGGCCGGCGACGGGGCGGCGTCCGCGCCGATCTGGAACAGGCCCAGGTCGTGGTCGTTCGTCGAGCCCGGCGCCTGGAGGAAGGCGGCGCCGGACATGCCCATCACGACCTCGAAGCCGAGGGCCTCGCGGTAGAAGGCGACGCTGCGGTTGACGTCGCGGACGTACAGGACCGCGTGGTTGAGCCGCTGGATCGGCATGGTGATCCCCTTTCAGCAGAATCCCGGCCCTAAGTATATGAGAGTTCAAGTAAGTTGAGAGCGTGACCCGATGGCTGGATGAGGACGAGCAGCGGACCTGGCGGAAGTTCCTGGCGGCGACCCAGTTGATCAACGAGGCCCTCGACCGCCAGCTCCAGCGAGACGCGAACATGCCGCACGCCTACTACGTGATCCTCGTGCGCCTGTCCGAGGCGCCGGGACGGACCATGCGGATGAGCGAGCTGGCCGCCAGGGCGCAGAGCTCCCAGAGCCGCCTCTCGCACGCCGTGGCGCGCCTGGAGGAGCGCGGCTGGGTCCGGCGGGAGCGCTGCCCGGCCGACCGTCGCGGCAACCTCGCCGTGCTCACCGACGAGGGCTTCGCGGTGCTCGCCGCCGCCGCTCACGGGCACGTCGAGGAGGTGCGGCGGACGCTGTTCGACGTGCTCGAATCCGAGCAGGTACGCGAGCTGGACGAGATCTGTTCCGCCATCATTTACGCGGCCGACGCGAACACGCTGGAGGGCTAGCGAGCGAAGTGTCGTGCGGAAGCCGTAGCGTTCTCCGCGTACCCGATCGAGGAGATGCCGATGCACGACACCGAAGAGGCGCTGTTCAGGGCGGTCCATGGCATTGCGGGCCGCTTCGCCGGCCAGCCCGTGCCCGTGGTCATGGACGCGCTGCTGCGCGACCTGCCCAAGGCTCCCGGCCTCGAGGTGGCGGAGATACGCAAGATCGCCGAGGAGATCAGCGTGGGGCGCGACCCCTCGGGGTTGTGAAGAACTGATCACAAGGGGAGCATCGGGTACATGTACGAGCCAACCCCTGATGATCGATTCACGTTCGGTCTGTGGACGGTCGGCTGGCAGGCACGCGATCCGTTCGGAGACGCGACCCGTGCTCCCCTTGATCCCGTTGAGAGCGTGCACCGGCTGGCCGAGCTGGGGGCCTATGGCGTCACCTTCCACGACGACGACCTGCTCGCCGTCGAGCCCGATCGTGACAGGGCGATCGCGGCGTTTCGGAAAGCGCTTGCCGAAACTGGGCTGAAAGTGCCCATGGCCACCACCAACCTGTTCACCCATCCCGTCTTCCGCGACGGGGCGTTCACCAGCAACGATCGTGACGTGCGGCGATACGCCCTGCGCAAGGTGATGCGCAACCTCGACCTGGCCGCCTCGCTGGGCGCCACCACTTACGTGTGCTGGGGCGGGCGCGAGGGCGCCGAGTCCGACGCGGCCAAGGATGTGCGGGCCGCGCTCGGGCGCTACAAGGAGGCCGTCGACCTGCTGTGCGGTTACGTCCGCGAGCGCGGCTACGACATCCGCTTCGCCATCGAGCCCAAGCCCAACGAGCCGCGCGGCGACATCCTGCTGCCGACGATCGGGCACGCGCTGGCGTTCATCAGCCAGCTCGAATTCCCCGACATGGTGGGACTCAACCCCGAGGTCGGCCACGAGCAGATGGCCGGGCTCAACTTCGTCCACGGCATCGCGCAGGCGCTGTGGCAGGGCAAGCTGTTCCACATCGACCTCAACGGCCAGCACGGGCCGCGCTTCGACCAGGACCTGGTGTTCGGGCACGGGGACGTGATGAGCGCGTTCTTCCTGGTGGACCTGCTGGAGCACGGCGGCTACGACGGGCCTCGGCACTTCGACTACAAGCCGCCGCGTACGGAGGACCCCTCCGACGTGTGGGTGTCGGCCGCCGCCAATATGCGGACATACCTGATTCTTCGCGAGAAGGCACGAAATTTCAGGGCTGATCCGGAGGTGCGGGAGGCGCTGCGGGCCTCCCGCGTCGAGGAGCTCGGCCTGCCCACGCTCAACCGCGGCGAGACGCTGGCCGACCTGGCGGGGGACGACTTCGATCCCGACGCGGCGGCGCGGCGCGGATACCATTTCACGCATCTCAACCAGCTTGCGCTGGAGCACTTGTTAGGAGTTCGTGGGTGACGCTGGTCGCGGGGGTCGATTCGTCGACGCAGAGTTGCAAGGTCGTCATTCGTGACGCGGAGACGGGCGCGCTGGTGCGCGAGGGCCGGGCCCGGCACCCGGACGGCACGGAGGTGCACCCGTCGCACTGGTGGACGGCGTTGCTGCAGGCCGTCGAGGAGGCCGGCGGGCTGGACGGCGTGGCGGCCATCAGCGTCGCGGGGCAGCAGCACGGCATGGTCTGCCTGGACGAGTCCGGAAATGTCGTACGCGATGCCCTGCTCTGGAACGACACCCGCTCCGCCCAGGCCGCCGCCGACCTGATCGCGGAGCTGGGCGGGGCCCAGGCGTGGGCCGAGGCCGTGGGTTCGGTGCCCGTGGCGTCGTTCACCGTGACCAAGCTGCGGTGGCTGGCCGAGCACGAGCCGGACAACGCCCGGCGTACCGCGGCGGTGTGCCTGCCGCACGACTGGCTGACGTGGCGGCTGGCGGGCGCGCTGGCGTCGGGGGTCCCGTTCTCCCCGGCCGCCTGGCAGGACGCCCCGGCGCCGCCGCTCGACCACCTCACCACCGACCGGGGGGACGCCTCGGGGACC
Organism: Nonomuraea sp. NPDC049480; assembly: GCF_044465905.1. NCBI lineage: Bacteria > Bacillati > Actinomycetota > Actinomycetes > Streptosporangiales > Streptosporangiaceae > Nonomuraea > Nonomuraea sp. NPDC049480. Next base: position 418,461 of record NZ_JBITMD010000007.1, on the reverse strand, counting down.
GGCTACTGGTCACCGTCGACCGGCTCTTACCGTACGGACCTGCTGAAGGCCGCCTTCGGCTCGGTGCCGTCGCTGCCGCGGGTGCTGGGGCCGGCGGACGAGGCCGCCGGTGCGGTCGCGCCGGGTGCGGGTGTGGCCGCCGGACGGGTGCTGATCGCCCCCGGCACCGGTGACAACATGGCCGCCGCGCTCGGCGTGGGCGCTCGCTCGGGCGATGTCGTGGTGTCGCTGGGCACGTCGGGGACGGTGTTCGCGGTCGCGGAGTCGCCCAGCGCCGACCCTTCGGGCGCGGTGGCCGGCTTCGCCGACGCCACGGGGCGGTTCCTGCCGCTGGTGTGCACGCTCAACGCCGCCAGGGTGATGGACGCCGCCGCCCGCATCGTCGGGGCCGGCCTCGACGAACTGAGCGACCTCGCGCTCCAGGCGCCTCCGGGGGCGGACGGGCTGACGCTGGTGCCGTACCTGGAGGGCGAGCGCACCCCCAACCGTCCGACCGCGACCGGTTCGATCCACGGGCTGACCCTGGCCACCTCCACGCCCGCCCATCTGGCGCGGGCGGCCATCGAGGGGATGTTGTGCGGCATGGCCGACGCCCTGGACGCGCTGGGCCTGCGGCCGGAGCGGGTGCTGCTGATCGGCGGTGCCGCCCGCTCGCAGGCCGTACGCCGCATCGCTCCCACGATCTTCGGTGTCCCGATCACGGTGCCGCCGCCGGCCGAGTACGTCGCCAACGGGGCCGCGTACCAAGCGGCCACGCTCCTGACGACGCCGGACTGGCGCTCGGAGGACACGGCCACGTACGAGGGCGAGGCGATCCCGGAGATCCGCGACCGCTACGCCCGCGCCACCGCCCACATCCTGGACTGACACGCCCCTCGTCCCCGAGGAGCACTCCTTCTCCTCGGGGATCAAGGCGCCACGTCAGGTCTCGGCGGGGAGGGCCCGGGTACGTGTGAGGACATGGGCCGCATCCTGGTGGGGACCGCTTCGTGGACCGACAAGACGCTGCTGGCGTCAGGGTGGTATCCCGACGATGTCACGTCCGCCGAGGAGAGATTGCGCTACTACGCGAGCCGGTTTCCCGTGGTGGAGGTGGATTCGTCCTATTACTCGCCGCCCGCGGAAAGCACGGTCTCGTTGTGGCGTGACCGGACGCCTTCCGGGTTCACCTTCGACCTGAAGGCGTTCTCTCTGCTGACCCAGCACCCGACCAGGCCGGCGGCGTTGTACAAGGATCTGCGTGAGCGGCTCGGGGAGACGAAGACGAATCTCTACCTGCGTGACCTGGACCCGCACGTGGTCGAACAGGTGTGGGACCGGTTCCTGGCGGCGTTGGCGCCGCTGCACGGCTCGGGACGGCTGGGCGCGATCCTGTTCCAGTTTCCGCGCTGGTTTCCCATCGGCAAGCGCAACAAGCAGTACATCCTCGAGTGCAAGGCGCGCTGCGCCCCTCTGCGGATCTGCGTCGAGTTCCGCAACCACACCTGGATGAGCGAGGAGAACCGGAGCGAGACCCTGGATTTCCTCACCTCGTACGGGTTGCCGTACGTGAGTGTGGACATGCCGCAGGGGTATCCGGACTCCGTCCCGCCCGTGCTCGCCGCCACCGCCGGCCTGGCCGTGGTGCGGTTCCACGGCCATTCGGCGAAATGGACCAGCAAGGACATCCACGAGCGATTCGGCTATCTCTACCCGGAGGAGGAACTGCGGGAGTGGGCGCCCAAGCTGCGGTCCCTCGCCGAGGACGCCGACGCGACCCACGTTCTCATGAACAACTGCTACCGCGACTACGCGCAGATCAACGCCGCGCAGCTGGCTCGCCTGATCCCGCCGGATCAGCGATAGGCCACGCGGCCGCACCGTCACGTCGCCGTCGAGGGCGCCATAGCCGTCGGCCGCGTCACAACATACTGAAGTGGCGGGTTGAACTCATGAATTCTTCAGGGCGAGCACGCGGTCGCACACCTGGCGGAACACGACGAGTGCCGGGCGCGCCAGCAAGTACGCGCCGGCGGTCAGCCCGAAGATCAGGTGGATCACCTGGGCCGCGTCGAGGGCCGGCGTCTCGACGAACGGGTACCACAGCGCGCTGAACTCGGGGGTGTAGTAGCACAGCGGCGCTTCGTACCTCGGCCCCTCGACCAGGCAACCGGCCGGCGTGGCGGCACTGTCGCCGAACACCACTCCGCTCACCCCCACCCAGACCGACAGCCCGAGAGCCGCCAAGGTCAGCACATTGGGCAGGAGGCTTTCGTAGGGACGGTGCATGCGCACCGCCAGCACCAGGCAGGCGGGGAGGGAGGCGAACAGCAGATACCGCGGCCCCCAGAAATGCGCCCCGCTCCAGGCCCAGTAATTGGCATAGAGCAGGATCAGGCCCACGGTGAAGGCCATCCACATGCCGTAGAGCGCGCCCAGGTCGGCACGTGCTCGCAGGTCCTTCAGTCTTTCCCGGACCGGCAGGAAGAAGGCGGGCGCGAAGAAGACGAGTCCCTTGCCGAACGACAGGAGAAGAGACAGCAGCCCGAAGACGAGCGGATAGCTGAAGCCGGGCAGCCCCGAATACGGCATGATCGTTTGGGCGCCCTGGTTTCCGCTCTCATAGCCCGTGGCGAGCGGGCTGCCGCGCCGGATCCATGCCTCGGCCATCACGAGGGCCACGGCCGCGAAGACCGCCAGCAGGCACCAGGCCCGGCGGGTGTCCCACGCTCGTCTGATGGCCAGAAACCCCAAGCCGAGCAAGGAGGCCGGCGTGTTGGCCACGCCCGTGACGATCGCCACCCACCCGCCGCGACGCTCGGTGACCACGGCGATGGTGCCGACCGCCACCAGCACCGCGCTGAACACCTCGCCGTAGTAGAGGGTGAGGTGCTTGGCGAACATCGAGGCGAAGACCAGCAACAGCAGGAATGTACGCAGGACCTCGCGGGGCATCCTGTCGCGCAACATCCAGGCGAACGCCAGCAACCCCAGCGCGAAGACGACGCCGTTGTAGTGCCCGACCCACGCCTCCCGAGCGTTCACCAACTGGCCGGCCAGCCACAGCGGGGCGGAGAACAACGGACCGATCAGCGAATACTTGCCCTCGGGCGCCTCGCCGGTGGTCAGCAACTCGGTGAGGTTGAGGTAGCGCGCCCAGCCGTCACCCCACAGGCCGTGCGGACGAAGAACCGCGATCGCGATCAGTCCCGCCACCATCAGCCCGATTTCTAACCGGGCGATTGCCTTTCCCATTGCCCACCCACCCGTAGCCCGGTCCGGACGATCAATCCTTGATCGACAGTCCTATCGCACAGCAAGCCGGTCCGCGAAACGCAAGGAACCTGTCGAAAACATGGCGATACCCCCTGCGGACTCCGGGAAAGTCAGGGTTTGGTCAGGGGCGGCTAAGGGATCGGGCCGGATGCAGGGGAGAGGGCGGCGGCGGGAGAGTGGTGCCATGACCGCAGCAAAGAGGCTCTACCCCCTGATCGCCTGTGGCTCGATCCTGTTCGCGGTGGTGGCGGTGCTGGTCGGGCAGCTCGACCCCGACCCGTATCTGGACCCCGTGAACGTGACCATCAGCGAGTACGCCGTGTCCGACCGCGGGGGCGTCACGGAGATCGCGATGGCGGTGCTCGGGATCGGGTCGCTGGCGTTGCTGGCGGGGCTGCGCGCGGCAGGGGCGCCGGTGCGCGGGATGCCGGAGCGGTTGCTGATGGTGTGGTCGGGGGCGCTCGTGGTGGCCGCGGTCATCCCGACCACACCCATCGGTCAGGACCTCGATCTGGCGGCCCAGATCCACCGGTACGTGTCCGTGGCGGCGTTCGTGAGCCTCCCGGCCGCCGGGGCCTTGCTGGTGCCCAGGCTGGCCGCCAGCGCCGCCTGGAAGCCCGTGGCGCGGGCCGTGGAATGGGTGGCGCTGGCCGGGGGGTTCGGGCTGCTGGCGATCACGTACGTGGCCCTGCCGGGCGAGCGGGTGATGATCGGGCTTGTGGAGCGGTTGCTGCTGGGCGCCGAGGTGGCGTTGCTCGGTGTGCTGGCGGCCTGGCTGGCGTGGTTGGTGTGGCGTCAGGATGCTGGCGTGGCGTCACAGGCCGGTGGCAGGGCGCTACAGGGTGCCCAAGTTCGGGCCTAAATTTCCCGACATATCACCTATTTATCGCAAGTCGATCTTAAACCCAGGCGTTTCGATGCTATTCTCTCCCGCGATCTTCTATCCGGGAGCAGGTGTCATGGCATCGGGCAGATCCATCCGATTCAAGATCTCGACGCTGCTCGTCATCCCCTTGATCTCCCTGATCGCGCTCTGGGGCTTCGCCGCGAGCACCACGTCGGGAGAGGCGCTCAACCTGCTCAAGGTCGAGACGATCTGGACGAGCGTCATCAACAACACCGACGGCCTCGTCGGCAACCTGCAGATCGAGCGGCAGGCCTCCGCCGAGCGGATCGCGGGCAACATCACGGACGCGAATGCCCTGACGGAGGCGCGCGCCAAGGTCGATGCGAACAGGAAGAACCTGACCGCGCAGGCGCTGTCCGAGGACACGCAGTCCGCGCTCACGACGGACATGAAGAACCAGCTCCAGGCTGTGTTCGCGGCGATCGAGCGGCTCCCGGACATCAGGCGGAAGGTGGACGAGCGCCGGCTGACCCCCAGCTCCCTCGTCACGGAGTACGCCAAGATCTCCGACGAGGTGCACCTGCTCTACTCCCGGCTGACGATCAGCACCGACGTCCAGCTCTCGGCCCAGGCGAATGGCCTGATCGCCGCCGACGAGGTACGTGAGCTGCTCAGCCGCGAGCACGCCCTGATCATCGCCGCGAACGGCCGGGTGAACATGCAGGACGTCCACCTGCTGGCCGGCATCGACGGCGCCAGGACGCTCCTGTTCCCGAAGGCCCTGGCCAACCTCGACACCGAGCTGCGGGCGCCGTTCGAGAAGATCTACTACTCCCCCAGGTACGTCACCATGGAGAACCTGGTGGAGACCTACATCGGCGGCCAGCCGCTGGACATCCAGCTCTGGCGGGGCGTCGCCGACCAGGTGCAGAAGGAATACCGCCAGGCCGTCTGGGACACCGGCGACAAGCTGCTGGCCAGGATGGAGCCCGCGGGCATCGCGATCGTGGTGCGGGCGGCCGTCGCCGGCGCGCTCGGCCTGATCGCGGTGGTCTTCTCGGTGTTCATCTCGATCCGGGTCGGCCGGCGGATCACCCGCGAGCTGGCGGCGCTGCGCCGTACCGCGCTGGACCTGGCCGAGGTCAGGCTGCCCGACGTCGTGGCCAAGCTGCGCAAGGGCGAGAGCGTGGACATCGAGACCGAGGCGCCGCCCATCAGGGTGAGCCGCAACGCCACCAGCGAGATCAGCGACCTGGCGGCGGCGTTCGACAGCGTGCAGAGCACGGCCGTGGACGCGGCGGTCGAGCAGGCCAAGCTGCGCGAGGGCCTGTCCGAGGCGCTGCGCAACCTGGCCAGGCGCAGCCAGTCGCTGCTCCAGCGCCAGCTCAAGCTGCTCGACGAGATGCAGCGCCAGACGGAGGAGCCGGAGGCGCTGGAGCGCCTGTTCAGGCTTGACCACCTGACCACCCGCATGCGCCGCCACGCCGAGGGCCTGGTGCTGCTCTCGGGCGGCGCGGGGGGCCGCAGGTGGCGCGGCGCCATCCCGATGGAGGACGTGCTGAGCGGCGCGGCGGCCCAGGTGGAGGAGTACACCCGGGTACGCGTCTACCCGATGACCGAGGTCGGCGTCTCCGGCGCGGCCGTCGCCGACCTCATGCACCTGTTCGCCGAGCTGATCGAGAACGCCGCCGCCTTCTCCTCGCCCAGCAACGAGGTCTCGGTACGCGGCGAGATCGTGGGCAGGGGCTTCGCCGTCGAGATCGAGGACCGCGGCCTCGGCATGGACGAGGTCACCCGCCGGGCCATCAACGAGCGCCTGGCCAGCCCGCCGGAGTTCGACGCCGCCCAGACCGAGCGGCTCGGGTTCGCGGTGGTCGGCATGCTCGCGGCCAGGCATGGCATCAAGGTGACGCTCAAGCCGTCACCGTACGGGGGCACCACCGCCATCGTGCTCGTGCCGGGACCGCTGGTCGAGCCGATCGCGGCCCCCGCGCAGCCGGTGGAGTTCGAGCCCGTCTCCGTTTCGGTCGTCCGGCCGGAGACCACGAACGGGCACGGCGACCTGCCGCGCCGGGTCCGCGCCGGCAGGCGCGGCGCGGGACACGCGCTTCCGCAGCAGGCGCAGCCGGCGGAGGAGGAGATGGGGCTGCCGCCCGGCGACGGGCTGACGAGCCTCCCGCAGCGCGACCGGCCCACCGGCCTGCCGGAGCGCGACCGGCCCACCGGCCTCCCGCAGCGCGACCGGCCCACGAGCCTTCCCCACCGCGAGCGGACCGCGAGCCTGCCGCATCGTGAGAGGCCCGCAGACCAGCAGCACGAGCCGGACGAGCAGCAGACGGGCCTGCCCCGTCGCCAGCGGCAGGCGGGGCTGCCTCAGCGGCTCAAGCAGGCGCCGCCCCCCGCGGCGCCCGCCCCCGAGCAGCGCTCGCCGGAGGAGGCCAGGGCCCTGCTGTCCTCGCTCCAGTCCGGCTGGCAGCGCGGGCGGCAGGACAGCGACCAGGATGGGGGATCTCAGCCGTGAGCCGCGAGCAAGAGTGGGTCGACGAGGAGGCTGGGCCAGTCGTACGGCCGTACGCGGTCGCACGCGGACGCACCCGGTCCACGTCCTCGGCGCTCGACCTGCTGGCGAACGTCACCTCGACGGGGTCGCCCGTCCCCGCCAACGCCGAGCTCAGCGCGCAGCACCGGCGGGTGATCGGCTGCCTGGCCGCCCAGTCCAGGGCCGTCGCCGAGGTCGCCTCGGACGTGGGCCTGCCGGTCGGCGTGGTCAGGGTGCTGCTGGGCGACCTGCTGGAGTACGGCCTGATCTCGGTGCGCCCGCAGCGCGACAAGGGGTCCACGCCGTCGGAGAGCCTGCTCCGAGAGGTCATCAACGGCCTCAGAGCACTCTAGGCCAGGCCCGAGGAGGGGCCCTGGCCCGTGTGCCGAGGGCTCTGGATCCCGATCTGGATCCTAATTAGCCGACGTCAATGTCCTGAGGGAATGCTCGACCAAGGTGATCATCACTTCCTTGGCCGACGTGCGCCGCCGCACGTCGCAGAGCATCACCGGGACGTCGTCGTCCAGGTCGAGCGCGATGCGCACGTCTTCCACGCTGTGCTGCTGGGCGCCCTCGAAGCAGTTGACCGCCACCACGAACGGCGTACCGCGCTGCTCGAAGTAGTCCAACGACGGGAAGCAGTCGGTCAGCCGCCGGGTGTCGGCGATCACGACCGCGCCGAGCGCGCCGTGGGACAGCTCGTCCCACATGAACCAGAACCGTTCCTGCCCGGGCGTCCCGAACAGGTAGACCACCAGCCCTTCGCGAATGGTGATGCGGCCGAAGTCCATCGCCACGGTCGTGGTCGTCTTGGCCTCAACGCCGTCGAGGTCGTCGACGCCCACTCCGCGGTCGGAGAGCACCTCTTCCGTGCGCAGCGGCCTGATCTCGCTGATCGAGCCGACCAGGGTGGTCTTGCCGACGCCGAACCCTCCCGCGATGAGGATCTTCAACGCGACGGGGTCCTCAGAGAGCACGGAGTCCATTGATCACTTCCTTGAGAATGCGCTCATTCGTCCGTGTCCCTCCGGCCGAGGGCGAGGTCACGGAGATGAGACCGTGGTCACGCATGTCGCCGAGCAGTACTCGGACGACGCCGACGGGCAGGTCGAGTTCAACGGCCAGGTCGGCCACCGAGATCGGACTGCGAGCAGCCCGCAGGATGAGTTGATGCTCGGGACCGAGTTCGCCAGGCGCATCGCCGATGGCGCGCACGGTCGCGACGAGGTCGAACGCGTCCCCGGAGGAACGCGTGCGACCGCGGATGAGGGCGTAGGGCCGGACGAAGGGCCCGGCCTCCTCATCGAACCACTGCGGGCTATCGCTCATGACGCTCCAGCGCGCGGGTTGGTGGTGATGTGCTGGCCCACCCGCTTGACCAGCATCGCCATCTCGTAGGCGATGTGGCCGACGTCCACGTTCGCATCGGCGATCACGGCCAGGCAGGTGCCCTGTCCCGCCGCGGTGACGAACAGGAACGCCGACTCCATCTCCACAATGGTCTGGCGCACGTCGCCGCCGCCGAAATGGCGCCCGGTGCCGCGGGCCAGGCTCTGGAAACCGGCCGCCACCGCTGACAAGTGCTCGGCGTCCTCGCGGGACAATCCCTTGCTGTAGCCGATCGCCAGGCCGTCGGTCGACAAGATGACCGACTGGCGCACGGCGGCGACCCTGGAGGTCAGGTCGTCCAGCAACCAGTTCAGCTCACCGGTGTTGGTGGTCGGCACACTCATGCATCCCCCTTAATCATGGCCCCTCCTCAGAGGCTTCTTCTCGGGCGCGTTGGGTTCCCCGCTGGAAGGCGGAGAACAAGTCGCGTACCTCGTCGGGAGAGCGTTCGGCCTGCTTGTCCGGCTCGGCGGCCTCCTGAGGCTCAGGAGCCTCCGACGGCCCCGAAGAGGCCCCCTTGAGCCGCGACGACAGGTTGGCCTGGCGCACTCGCCTGGGCAGCCCGGCGTGCGTGCCCGAGGTGACCACGGCGAGCGCCTTCTTCCGCGTACGGCTCGGCAGCGCGGCCATCTCGTCCCCGCTGCCGTCGGCCGTCAGCGCCGTCTGCTCGGTCACCAGCGAGCGCGGCACGAGCACGATGGCGGTCGTGCCGCCGAGGGGCGAGCGCCGCAGCAGAACCTTGATCCCGTGCCGCTCGGCCAGCCTGGCCACCACGAACAGGCCGAGCCTGTCGCTGTCGGCCAGGTCGAACTGGGGCGGTTCAGCCAGGATCCGGTTGAACGCGGCGTACTCGCCGGCCGGCAGGCCCAGCCCCTTGTCCTCGATCTCGATGGCGTAGCCGTTGCTGACCTGATCGCCGCGCACCTGGACCGTGGTGTCCGGTGGCGAGTAGATGGTGGCGTTCTCGACCAGTTCGGCGACCAGGTGGGTGAGGTCGGCGGCGGCGCCCCCGTCGAACGCGCTGACCGGCATCGTCGTGACGTTGACCCGGGTGTAGTCCTCGACCTCGGCGACCGCGGCCCGCACGATGTCGATCACGGCCACGGGCTTGCGCCACGCCCGCGCCGGCGCGGAGCCGGACAGGACCATCAGGCTCTCCGCGTGCCGCCGCATGCGCGTGGTCAGGTGGTCCAGGCGGAAGAGCTCCTCCAGCCGGTCGGGGTCGTGCGTACGCCGCTGCATGCCGTCCAGCAGCGCGAGCTGGCGGTGCAGCAGGCCCTGCTTGCGCCGGGCGAGGTTGAGGAAGACCTGGCCGACCCCGCGTCGCAGCGCGGCCTGGCCGACCGCCGCCGTCACGGCGGTGCGCTGCACGGAACCGAAGGCCCTGGCCACGTCGGTGATCTCAGCGGAACCGCTCACCTTGATCGCCTTGGCCTCCTTCCGCACGTCGACGTCCTCGCCCTTGCGCAGCCGCTCGACGAGGTCGGGCAGCCGCTTCTCCGACAGCTCCACCGCGGCCGATCGCAGCCCGGCGAGCTCTCCGGCCAAACGGCGACCGAACCGTACTGAGATGATGATCGACGCGAGCACCGCGATCAAGCCGACGCCGCCGGCTATCGCGATCTTCGCGACCGTCGCCGTGGCGGCCTCGGACGTCCGCGCGGCCAGCACCTCGGACGCGTCCAGGCCGTGTTTGTCGAGTTGGGTGGCGAGTTTGTCGATCGTCTCGTTCCAGCCGGCGGCGTCGCGGGGTGGGGCGCCGGTCCTGATGATCCGCGCCTCGGCGGTGGCGAAGGTCTGGAACGGCTCGGAGGCGAAGACCTGCTCGTACGCCCGGCGCAGCGTCACGTCGAGGCCCGCGAGCCCGCGCGCGTGCAGGAACCTCCTGGAGGCCGCGTACTCGGTGAAGGCCGCCGTCTCGGGCTCGGTGAGCCGCTGGTCGGCCAGCGCCCCGATGACGAGGGCGTGCTCCCTGGCGATGTACTCCCTGGCCATGCCCATGGCCTGCAGGGAGGAAGCCTGCTGGAGGATGGCGAGGTCGGAGACGGTGACCAGGTGGTCGTAGAGCAAGAAGATCGAGTCGAGGATGCGGTTGTACTCGTTCAGCCCGGTCAGGCGGGAGCTGAGGCCGTTGTCGATGTCGGCCCTGATCGATCCCAGCCGGTCGAGCCCGCCCATGAGGGTGCCGAGCGGGACGCGCAGGTCGTCGCCGACCGCGCTGCCCGCCTCCGCGACGGCCTGCCGGAACTCGCCGACGGACCGGTCGGTGCGGGCGCGCTGGCCGCCGAGCACCTCGTTGAGCTTACGCGTGCTGAGAGCCTCCGAGGAGCGCACCCGCTCGGACTGGAGTTGCAGGCCCAGATCGGTGGAGCTGACGCCGATGGTCCGGTACAACGTATTGGCGCGGAGCAGTGACTGGGCGTCGCCCATGGTGAGGTTGAGGACGAAACCCCAGAGCGCGCTCAGAGACAGGAGGGGTAGCAACAGTAATAAGAAGATCTTGAACCGAATAGACCGGTTTCGCGAGCCCATGTCCCAACCTCGAGTCGAGGGCATTTCCACACCTTGTGTAAATACACCTCCGGAAGATCGCACAGGAGACTAGCATCGATTATGCGTCCGGCGCAGTGGGAGCAAGGTGTTCATTACCGTGATTATTGGGACAAGATCCCTCTTTCGCGGCGTCCAGCACGGACGGCGACGCCCAGCCAAGCCAGCGCGACCAGCGAGATCGCGAGGAGCCCCGCCCAGTTCACCAGGGTGTACACATGCACCTGCCACTCGGTCACGTGCGGCACCCGGCCGATCCGCAGGAGCTCGAACTGCCACGCCCGCCCGGTCAGCACGAGCGTGATCGCGATCGCGATGGCGCTCATCGAGTCCCACAGGGCGTGCAGCAGCGAGACGCCGAGGTAGGTCAGCACGACAGACCGCTTGAGCCGGCCGCCCGCCGCGAACAGCGCCCCGCCGGCGATCGCCGTCCACAGGCCGTGCCCGACGGGCGTCAGGACGCCGCGCAGCACCTCGGTCTCGACGAGCTGGGTGAGCGCCAGGCCGTCGGCGGTGAAGAGCGCGTTGAAGGCGTACCCGGCGCTCTCGAAGGCGGCGAAGCCGAAGCCGACGGTGGCGCCGAGTATGACGCCGTCCATGGTCGAGCGGGCGGTCATGCGGCGGGTGACGAACATCAGGGCGGCCAGCTTCACGCCCTCCTCGATCAGGCCGACCAGCACGTACATGAGGATCGACGGCCGGACGAGCCAGCTCTCCAGCAGTGAGGCGCCGAGCACGCCCAGTACGCCGCCCACCACGAACGCCATGAACATCAGCTCGACCGTGACGCGCGGCGTGCTCATGCCGGGCTCGGTCGCCGGACGCCGTTTCGTGCCCCGCTCATACGCCCACACCACGAACGTCACCGGCACCAGGAAGCTGCCGAACAGCACCACCGTCGGGACGAGGTTGGAGTTTCTGGTCCAGCCCGTCACGACCACCGTGGCCAGCCACAGGACGAGCCCGATCAGGAAGACGCGCGGCCAGACGATCATCGCGTCAGCTCCTCCACGGCGCGGAAGGCGGCCGTGACAGCGGCGTCGGCGCGGGGGGCGGGCACCGAGTCGGAGCCGGCGATCGCGATCCTGCCGAACCGCCGGCGCGCCACGTCCGCGGGGAACGGCCCGTCGGGGTAGAACGCGTGCCACGGCCGGCAGTACTCGGGAGCGTTGCCGTGACCCCACCGGTTGACCGTGATCGCCTCGATGTCCCCGGCCGGGTCGAAGCCGAAGGGCCCGAGCAGCCGGGTCAGCTGGTCGCGGATGGTGTGCTCCAGCCGCTCGTAGGGCGTCCTGATGAGCTCGCGCCGGCCTGCCACCGATCCCTCCACGGGCCCCAGCTCCGAGCGGCACGGCGTGGCCAGCAAGTGCACCGCGGCCGGCCGGCCGGGGCGGTCGGGGACCTCGAGCTCGGTCAGGCACCAGTACGCGCCGGTCCACCGCACCCGCCGCACACCAGCCTGCCGCCAGGCGTCCCAGCCGCGCACCCGTACGGTGGCGTGCAACAGCGGCACCCGGACCGCCGCGCGCAGCGCCTGCCGCTGGCCGGGCGGCAGATCGGGCACGAGGTACGGGACGACCGCGCTCCAGCAGGCCAGGATCACCGACCCGGCCTCGACGCTCAAGACCTGGTGGCCGTCGAAGTAGGCCACGGTCGCCGCGGCGGCCCCGTCGCGTACCGACACGACCGGGCTGGACAGCCGGAACCGTGCCCGTGCCCCGGGCCGGTCCAGGGCGTCGGGGGCCAGCCGCCGCACCATCGCCCGCACCAGCCCCTGATTCCCCTCGGGAAAGTGGTAGACGTCGGGTTCCGCGATCCCCCACTGCTTCTTCACGGTGGGCGAGTTGAACCGCGACGGCTTGTCCGCGTCGAGCCCGAGCCCCCCGAACCCCGGATAGCCGATGCCCCAGGCGTCGATCGCGCCAAGCGCCCGGGTGTCGTAGCCCCACTCCGGGCCCGGCATGCTCCGGCAGAACCGCTCGACGTCGTGGTGCGCCCCGCACACCTCCAGCAGGAAGGCGGAGTACGTCAGCCCGGCCAGCCGCTCCTGCTTGTCCTCGGCCGACAGCCCGGGGAACCAGTCGGGCGGGTCCCGGCGCAGCATGCGCAGGTCCTCCCTGGCGCGGCCGTTGACGGGCAGCCGGTCCACCCACCCGGAGGTGAGCCCGACCAGCGTGTCCGCGCCGAAGGTCTCCGCGTCGCACATCACGGCGTCGACCGGCCCGGAGTCCGCGTGCACCCGCCCGCTCTGCCGGTGGAACATCGCCCGCCGCGCCTGCCCGCCGATCTCGTCGTGGTTGTCGAGGACGAGCACGCGCGCGCCGGGCTCGCGCCGCAGCCACTCGTAGGCCGCGCTCACGCCGCTGAGCCCGCCGCCCACCACGACGAGGTCGTAACTCTCTCCGGTGGGCTCGGGCGGGTCCGCGTACTGCCAGAAGCGACCGTCCCTGAGCGCGTGCGGCACGCTGAGCGCCTCCGGGGCGCCGCCCCGGAACCCGGCCGGGCCGGACGGCGTCGAAGCCTTCTGAGCCGTCTCGGTCATCCCCGCGGACACAAGGGCGCTCACAGCGATGCCGTCGAAGAAGTCGCGACGGGAAATAGGCCGGTTCATCCCGAGGTCACGTGGGCTCAAGCTCATGGCGCGATCATCAGCAGCCGGGCCGAATGCCGCGCCGGGACGCGCAGCGCCTGGAGAACATTTTGCGCGGCCTATTACCGCGAATGCCTGTTTGGAGTACCGTCCGGAATATCACGACGGGGGGAGTCCGGTGATCGGCAGGCAGGGCAGGGTCACGGGGAAGATCGGCCCAGAGCTCGTCGGCGAGGTCATGATCCCGATCCGGGGAGGCGTCGAGGCTTTCTACGCGCATCCCAGCGTGGCCGACGAGGAGATCGCCGTCGGATCCATCGTCGTGGTCGTGGAGTACTTCCCTCCGCGCACCGTCTACGTGGCCAAAGCACTCGTCTAGGGAGGCCTCGATGTCCCCCGAGCTCTACATCGCCGTCGGCGGCATCGTCGTTGCAGTCATCGTCGTCATCCTGTTGTTCAAGGCCGTCTGGCGGGTCGCCGAGCCCAACGAAGCCTTGATCATCTCTGGTCTGGGCGCGCGCCGGCGCGGCGAGGGCCCGGACAGCCTCGGCTTCAAGATCGTCACCGGCAAGGGCACGGCGGTGCTGCCCGGGTTCCAGGCCGCCAGGCGCCTGCGGCTCGACACCAGGGCCGCCAACCTCCAGGTCTCCTGCGTCACCCAGCAGGGCATCCCCGTGCACATCCGCGGCGTGGTGATCTACAAGGTCGGGGACGACCTGATCTCGATCGCGAACGCCGCGCGCCGCTTCCTCGACCAGCAGGACTTCATGACCAGCGCGATCCACGAGCTGTTCACCGGCCACCTGCGCTCGATCATCGGCAACCTCACCATCGAGGACCTCATACTCAACCGCGAGCGCCTGACCAGCGAGACCAGGGCATCGGCCGCCGACGAGATGAGCAAGCTCGGCATGATCGTGGACTCGCTGCAGATCCAGGAGATCGAGGACGAGACCGGCTACATCATCAACCTCGGCAAGCCGCACGCCGCCAAGGTCGCCTCCACGGCCCGCATCGCGCAGGCCCAGCGCGATCAGGAGGCCACGGAGGCCGAGCAGGTCGCCGCCGCCAACATGGCCGCCGCCCGGCGCGACGCCCGGATCAAGGAGGCCTCCTACCAGGCCGAGATCGACCAGGCGCAAGCCACCGCCCGGCAGGCGGGGCCGCTCTCGGAGGCCACCGCCCGTCAGGAGGTCGTGGTCCAGGAGACCAGGGCCGCCGAGCTGGAAGCGCAGCTGGCCGAGCAGCGGCTGCAGTCGCAGGTACGCAAGCCCGCCGACGCGAAGGCGTACGAGACCGTCACGCTCTCGCAGGCCGACCGCGACGCCCGCATCGCCCAGGCCGAGGCCGAGGCCAGGGAGACCGAGTTGCGCGCGACCGCGCAGGCCTCCCAGGTCAAGAAGGCCGCCGCGGCCGAGGCGGAGTCCGTGCGGCTGCGCGGCGAGGCCGCCGGCGCGGCCACGAAGATCACCGGTGAGGCCGAGGCCGCGGCCAAGCAGGCACGCGGTCTCGCCGACGCCGCGGCGGCCAAGGCTCTGGGCCTGGCCGAGGCCGAGGCGTCCCAGGCCAAGGGCCTGGCGGAGGCGCAGGCGATCAGGGCGCGGGCCCAGGCGCTCAAGGAGAACCAGGAGGCCGTCATCGCTCAGCAGCTCGCCGAGCGCTGGCCGGAGATCGTCGAGGCGGGCGCGAAGGCGTTCGGCAACGTGGATCACATGGTGGTGCTGAACGGCGCCCAGGGCATCGAGGAAATGCTCGCCAAGGCGCTCACCCTGGGCGGCACCGGACTGGGGTTGGCCAGGGCTCTGCTCAATGGCGCAAATCCGAATGGCGCAAGCACGAATGGCAGCGAACCGGAAAACATTCTTAAAGCCGCTGAATCCCGCGAATAGCGACGTTACCCGGATGCGTGAGCTGCGGTTCCTCTAGCGTTTCGCGAGGGCTCGCCCTCGCGAAAATTCCTCTGGCATTTTGCGGTGCAGAGGGCGAAACGCGGGGCTTGTCCCTCGCGTGAATGCCGCCAGAGTGAATTGGAGAGCGCATGCTTAAGGCCATTTCTGGCATATGTCTGGGCATGATGGCCGTCGCCGGATGCTCGTCCGGCGAGGCCTCCACCCCGGCGCCCGCCGCCGCCTCGAAGCCGCCGTCGACGTCCGCCGACGCGGCCAGGCTCCGCGCCGCGCTGCTGCCCGTGCCCGAGGGCATGCACATCTCGTACGGCCCCGAGCTGGGCGCCTTCGGCTCGCTCAAGTCCACCCAGCAGGGGCTGGCCGCGGTGCGTCAGGCCAGGCTGGAGCGGCCGGAGTGCGCCGGCGCCGCCCAGCTCGACGTCGCCAAGCCGGACATCGCCAAGGCGCCCGCCGCGGTGATCGCCTTCGCCGCCGACCGCGGCTCGATCACCCAGGCCGTGGTGTCGCTTCCGTCGGCCGCCTTCCCCGCCCCCCTGCCGAAGCAGTGCGCCTCGTACTCGGCGGACGTCGGCGGCGCCAAGGTCGCCTACAAGACGCGCACCCTGCCCATGCCGGTCAAGGGCGACCAGTCGCGCGCCTACCTCACCACGGCCACGGGCGGCGAGAAGAACGACCACGCCCAGATCGGCTCGGTCATGATCAGGCGCGGGAGCCTGATCATGAGCATGCTCGTGGTCGGCCGGCAGGTGAAGCCGGACGGCCTGTACGACCTCGCCAAGCTGGCCGACCAGAACCTGTCCCGCGTCACCAGGTGAGCGGGCTCCGGGAGGTCAGATCAGGACGTGCGCGTCCGGCCTGCCCACGAAGGAGAACTGCGCGTTGCGGGTCAGCTTGATGTGATCCGCCTGCCAGGTGTGCATCGAGGCGTCGGCGCTGCGCCAGTAGACGAAGTTGAAGCGGTCCGCCGAGTAGATCTTGACGGAGTCCTCCTTCAGCCGCCGCACCAGTTCGGTGTCCTCGCCACGGGTGATGTCCGCGAACCCGTACGAGCGGAACATGTCCGCCTTGCCGAGGAACGTGCCGCCCTGGACCAGGAAGGAGTAGCGGTGCTCCAGTCCGGGCAGCCGGAGCATCGTGGTGTTGAGGCCCTCGAAGTACGCGTAGTGCGCACCCTTGCCGACCAGCTCCGCGTCCGAGTAGTCGAACGCCCTGACCAGGTCCGACAGGTAGTGGTCGCCGTACAGGTTGTCGTCGTCCATCTTGGCGATCAGGTCGCCTTCGGCGGCCGCGATGCCCAGATTCATGCAGGCGCCGAGCGACAGCGAGGCGTCGGCGGGCAGGACTGTGACGTCCGTGATGCCGGCCATGCGGGCCTTGTCCGCCACCACCACGGGGTCGATGTCGAGGCCGTGCAGCACCATGATCAGCTGGAGCGGGCGGTGGATCTGCCGGGCGACCGACGAGATCGCGTGCTCGATCTGGGAAGCGCGGTTGGTCGGCAGCACGACCGAGATCGAGCGCGTCCTGGGCGTCACCTGGTGCCCGAGGTCCTGGAGGATCTGGTCCACGCGGTGTGAGAACAGGTGCTTGTCGAACACCTCGCGCATGGCCAGGTGCCCCATCCTGGCCCGCAGCTCGGGGCTGTTGATCAGGTGCAGGACCTGGTTGTACGACTCGACCGGCTCACGCGCGATGGGAATGAGGTCGCCGAACGTCTCCTCGACGGCCCGCGACCACCCGGAGACCACGGGCGTCGAGCACGCGGACAGTTCGAAGACCCGCCGCGCGCACATGGTCGGCGAGTCGAGCACCGAGTTGACGTTGAGGAAGACCTTGTACATCCGGTACGCGGCCAGCATCTGGTCATAGGGGAGCTCGCCCACGATGTGCGGGCGGTACTTCTCCGGCCAGGCGTACTTCTCGTCCACCTCGCCGTTGCGCGCGAAGATGTGCAGTCCCAGCTCGCGCACTGGGTCGAGGACGGTCTCCATCTGCTCGCGGCGTTCGGGGTGCTTGTCGCGGAAGTACATCCCGGCGAAGACCACGTCGTGCAGCCGGCCCTGGCGCTGCTGGATCGGGTTGTGGACACGCGGCTGGGCGGCGAACTGGAGCACGTCCACCCGGTCATGTCCCAAAATTTCCCGATATTTCGGCAGCATGTCACCGTCGCAGGTGAACACGTAGTCGAACAGCTTCGCCGTGTCGATGAAGAAGTCGAAGTTCGGCGGGTCCTCCTTGTTCCAGAAGACCGTCGGGATGCCCTCCGCCTTGCACCAGGCCACCAGGTCGCGCAGCGGCTCCTTGGGGGCGTTGGTGCCGGTCATCTGGTAGCGCCAGCGGCCCTGGTTGCCGTGCCAGGCCGACTCGCAGAACAACAGGTCGGGCCGCTTCTCCGCGAAGATCTCCGGCCAGTCCTTGAGCCCGAACTCGATCTGGTCCCACTCGTAGCGGAAGGCCATCCTGGAGAAGTCGTCCAGGATCACCGCGACCTTCAGGTCCGGCCTGTTCACCGGCCCCTTCGGCCACTTCACCGTCGGCACCTCGGCCGGCGGCGGCCGGTTGCCGGCCGTCTCGATGACCTCGGTGACCGGCGTCGGGGGCTTGGGGGCCCGCTCCTTGGACCGCACCGCCTCCATGATCTTCCCCGGGCTCTTCGAGCCCAGGGCCTCACCCAGCTTGTACGTCCGCTTCGCCTGCGTGGCCTCCAGCTTCCACGTGGCGTACGCGGCCTTGGCCTCGGCGATCTCCAGCCGCCGCCGCAGCTCCCTGAGCTCCGCCTCGTACCGCTCGACGAGCTTGCGCTCCTCGGGCAGCCAGTTGACGGGCCCGAGGCGCTGGTACGCGGGGGGCTCAGGGGTTTCTGCCATGGTCATGCGCCTATCGCTTGGGGAGGAACCGACAAGAGACCTGCTCATCAGACTGCCGCCCCACTGTCGTGCCTGGTCGAGGCCGTAGCGGCAGTCCATTTAGCAGGTTTCTCATCGGACGTCATGTTACGTCGGGAGCGAAGGCTATTCGGGGCGTTTGGCCTGTGAAGCGGGCGCCAGGTTGTCACCGCGGAGCCACGCCTCGATCACCGTGGCGATGCGCGGCCCGCTCTTGCCGTCCCACAACACCGGCAGCTCCCCGGCCGGCGTGGCGGCGCCGTCGGCCAGCGCCTTCTCCGCGGCCGCCGGCAGGAGGGCGGGCGTGACCAGGCGGTTCGTGCCGTGCGTGATCGTGATCGGGCGCTCGGTGTTGGGCCGCAGCGTCAGGCAGGGGACGCCCAGCACGGTCGTCTCCTCCTGCACGCCGCCGGAGTCCGTGACGACCAGCGCGGCGCCCCGTACGAGTGAGAGGAACTCCACATAGCCCAGCGGCTCGACGACCTTGATCGTCTCCCCGTCCACCAGCCCGGCCTCGGCCAGCCGCACCTTGCCGCGCGGGTGTACCGGCACCACGATCGGGACCTGCCGCGAGACCTCCAGCACGGCGTCGACCAGCTCCTTGGCGGCCTCCGCGGTGTCCACGTTGGCGGGACGGTGCAGGGTCGCCACGGCATACCGATCGGGTATGCCCAGCCGCGCCACCACGGGCGCAGGGTCCAGCGACGGCAGCGCCGAGAACAAGCTGTCGATCATGGGATTGCCCACCAGGTGCACCTTGGCCGGCGGCACGCCCTCGGAGGCCAGATAGGCCAGGGCCTCGGGGGAGGTGGCGAAGAGCAGGTCGGCCAGCGCGTCGGTGACGACCCGGTTGACCTCCTCCGGCATGCCCCTGTCGAACGAGCGCAGCCCCGCCTCCACGTGCGCGGTGGGCACGCCCAGCTTGGCGCAGACGAGGATCGCGGCCAGCGTCGAGTTCACGTCGCCGTACACCACGACCAGGTCGGGCTCCTGCCCCTGGACGACCTCCTCCAGGCCGACGAGCAGGGCCGCGGTCTGCTTGGCGTGGGTGCCCGAGCCGACCGCCAGGTTCGCCACCGGCTCCGGCAGGCCGAGGTCGGCGAAGAAGACGTCGGACATCAACGCGTCGTAGTGCTGACCAGTGTGGATGATGCCCTGCCGCACGCCGAGTTCACCGAGTGCCCGGACCACCGGGGCCGCTTTCACGAAATTGGGACGAGCACCCAAAACGTGCAGGACCAGGGGGTTCTCCCTCATTGACCTCGCCTTTCATAGCGGAAGGGAAAAAACGCTGCCTATGGTACGGTCACCGCGTGGCATCCGACGCCAGTCGTCAAGACTCCTCAAAGGTTT
The DNA here is from genome assembly GCF_044465905.1 of Nonomuraea sp. NPDC049480. Classification (NCBI taxonomy): domain Bacteria; kingdom Bacillati; phylum Actinomycetota; class Actinomycetes; order Streptosporangiales; family Streptosporangiaceae; genus Nonomuraea; species Nonomuraea sp. NPDC049480. Next base: position 399,146 of record NZ_JBITMD010000007.1, on the reverse strand, counting down.
CCGCGAAGTCCGCCCGTGCCGGCGTCGGTGGACTTCTCAAGGGCTTCGTCCAGCACCCGATCATCGTCTCCCGCGTCGTCGTGACGAAGGTCAGATCCGACCCCGTCCGGGTGGCCCAGGCGGCCGCCGACGCGCTCCCGCCCCGGCTGCGCCCCATCGTGGGCAGCGTGGCGTGGCCGGCCGCGCGCCGGGCCCGGCGCATGGTGCGCAAGTTCGGCATGCGCGTGGTCAAGGGGCCGTGGAACGACGCCAAGGAGCACTGGAACGCCGGCCGGGTCACCGAGGCCGCCGTCGTGCTCGAGTCCCACACCAAATACCCGTTCGTCAAGCGCAGGGCCGCCTACTACCGGGGCGAGCTGGCCGCGATCAGCCCTGACCCGATCCCGCCCGGCCCCAAGGTGGCCATACTCAACCGGGCCGACAACCGGGTCCTGCACGTGGTCACGAACGCGCTGCCGTACACGCAGGCCGGATACACCGTCCGGACCCACCGCATCGTCACCTCCCAGAAGGCCGCGGGGATCGACCCGCACGTGGTCACCAGCTGGGGCTGGCCGATGCTGCAGGGGCACGCGGACGCCGCGCCGTTCGAGGAGATCGACGGCATCCCCTACTACCGGCTGCTCCCGGACAGGCACGGCGACATGCCGTTCGAGACGCAGGGGCGCATCATCAGGGGCGCCGACCGGGTCACCAAGCTCGTGACCGAGCTGCGTCCGCAGATCCTGCACGCCGCCACCGACCACCGCAACGGCTCGATCGCGCACGCGGTGCGCGATCGGACGGGCACCCCGTTCGTCTACGAGGTACGCGGCTTCCTGGAGGAGACCTGGGCCTCCCGCGACCCGATCAGGGTCGGCAGCGAGCGGCACGTGCTCCAGCGCCAGCGCGAGGCGTTCCTGATGCGCGAGGCGGACGCCGTGGTCACGCTGGCCGAGACGATGGCCGCCGAGATCGTCGAGCGCGGCGTGCCCAGGGAGAAGATCCACCTGGCCCCCAACGCCGTGGACGACACGCTGCTGAGCGCGCACTACGACGGCGCCTCGTTCCGCAGCGCGTACGGCATCGCGGACGGCGAGATCGTCGTCGGCTCGGTGTCCAGCATCGTGGCCTATGAGGGATTCGCCACTCTGCTGCGGGCCGCCGCGCTGCTGCGCGACGCCGGCACGCCGGTGCGGGTGCTCATCGTGGGCGACGGCACCGAGCGCGACAACCTGCTGGAGCTGGTCGGCGAGCTGGGCCTGACCGACGCCATCCTGCCCGGCAGGGTAGGTCCCGAGGAGGCGCTGCAGGCGCAAGACGCCATCGACATCTTCGCCTGCCCCCGCGAGGATCTGCGCGTATGCCGACTTGTTACGCCATTGAAACCCGTCGAGGCGATGGCGCTCGGCAAGCCCGTGGTGCTCAGCGATCTGCCCGCCCTGTCCGAGCTCGTCGGCTCCGACGGCGCCGGGATGCTGGTGCAGCCGGGCGATCCCGAGGCGCTCGCCAAGGCCATCGGCGGGCTCCGGGACGACCCCGCCAAGCGCGCCGAGATGGGCGAGGCGGGCCGGGCCGAGGTGGCCGCGAAGCGCACCTGGAGTCGCGTGGCGGAGACTTATCAAGCCCTTTACCGGTCTTTGGCTGAAAGATGACCTTCAAGTTGGCTGTCTGTTGTGACGGGTTCCGTCACATTAGGCGTGAGCTAGGTGGACTTGAGATAACCTTTGCGACCATGAAGTGTTGTTTCCGGCTCCCAAAGGCACAGCTGTGACAGAAATAGACTTGGCTGTCATCGGCCTGGGCTACGTCGGCATGCCGCTCGCCAAGGAGGCGGTGGCCGCCGGCATGCGAGTCGTCGGCGTGGACGTCGACCCCGTCAAGGTCGACGCACTCAACGCCGGTCAGTCGTACATCGATGACCTGACCGACGCCGACCTCGAGCACATGCTGGCTCACGGGTTCACCGCCACGCTCGACGAGACCGTGCTGGCCCGGAGCAACACGATCGTCATCTGCGTGCCCACACCGCTGGACGAGGACCACCGCCCGGACCTGTCCGCCGTGGAGGGCGCGACCAAGACCGTCGCCCGCAATCTGAGCAGGGGCACGCTCGTCGTGCTCGAGTCCACCACCTGGCCCGGCACCACCGACGAGGTGGCCAGGCCGTTGCTGGAGGGCTCGGGGCTGGTCGCCGGCGAGGACTTCCACCTGGCCTTCTCGCCCGAGCGCATCGACCCGGGCAACCCCAAGTTCGGCCTGCGTAACACGCCCAAGGTCGTCGGCGGCTTCACCGCGACCTGCCGGGACCGGGCGACCGCGTTCTACGGTCAGTTCATCGAGCAGGTGGTGCCGGTCAGCGGCACCCGCGAGGCCGAGATGGCCAAGCTGCTGGAGAACACCTACCGGCACGTCAACATCGCCCTCGTCAACGAGATGGCGATCTTCTGCGACGAGCTCGGCATCGACCTGTGGGAGTCGATCGAGGCCGCCGCCACCAAGCCGTTCGGCTTCCAGAAGTTCCTGCCCGGGCCGGGCGTCGGCGGGCACTGCATCCCCGTCGACCCGTCGTATCTGTCGTACACCGTGCGCAAGCTCGGTTACCCGTTCAGGTTCGTGGAGCTGGCGCAGGAAATCAACGAGCGGATGCCGTCCTACGTGGTGGCCCGCGTCCAGCGGTTGCTGAACAGATATAAGAAGCCCGTGAACGGCGCCAGAGTGGTTATGCTCGGCGTCACCTACAAACCGGATATCGCCGACGAGCGGGAAACCCCGGCGCTCCCGGTGGCGCGTGCGCTGCTGGAGCTGGGTGCCGATCTCTCGTTCGCGGACCCGTACGTCAAGGAGTGGTCTGTAGACGGCACGCAGGTGCCGCGTGAGGAGGATCTGGCCGAGGCCGTGGTCAACGCAGACGTGACGCTGCTTTTGCAGCAACATGCCGCGTTCGACCTCGACATGGTCGAGGCGAAGGCCAGGCTCGTGCTCGACACCCGCGGCGTGCTCGCCGAGGGTGAACGCGTCGAGCGGCTGTAGCGACGGAGGGCTGCGCGCAGTGCACGTGCTCGTCATGACGGTGGTGCATAACCCCGAGGATGCTCGGATTCTGCATCGGCAGATCCGTGCCATCGTGGATGCCGGTCATGAGGTCACGTATGCCGCCGCCTTCACCGCCTTCGGCGTCGTCCCGCGTCCCTGGGTCACCGGGGTGGACCTGCCGAGGGCCGCGCAGCGCAAGCGGATCCCGGCGGTGTGGGCCGCCCGCAGGCTGTTCAAGCGCATGCGTGACAAGGTCGACCTCGTTCTGGTGCACGACCCCGAGCTGCTGTTCGCGGTGTGGGGCGTGCGCAACAGGCCGCCGGTGGTGTGGGACGTGCACGAGGACACGCCGGCCACGCTCTCGCTAAAGCCCTGGCTGCCCTCGCCGCTGCGGCCGCCCGTGCGGTTCCTGGCCAGGCTGATGGAGGGCACGGCCGAGCGCCACCTGCACCTGATGCTGGCCGAGACGGCGTACGCGGGCCGGTTCAAGCACGCCCACCCGATCGTGCCCAACGAGACGTGGGTGCCCGACTCCGTGACGCCTCCCGGCGACGACCGGGTGGTCTACCTCGGCTGGCTGTCCAAGGCCCGCGGGGTGATCGAGGCGGTCGAGGTGGCCAAGCTGCTGCAGCCGTACCGTGTGGCCGTGGAGCTGATCGGGTACGCCGACCCGCAGAGCCGTCCCGTCCTCAACCAGGCCGTCACCGAGGGCCTGCTGGAGTGGCGCGACTTCATGCCCAACGACGAGGCGCTCAAGCGGCTCGACGGGGCGCTGGCCGGGTTGTCGCTGCTGCACGACGAGCCGAACTACCGGCACTCGATGCCCACGAAGATCGTCGAGTACATGGCGCACGGCATCCCCGTCATCACCACTCCGTCGCCGCGGGCCGTGGAGCTCGTCGAGCGCTACGACAGCGGCGTCGTGGTGCCCTGGCAGGACCCCAAGGCCGTCGCCCAGGCTGTGCTGATGCTGCGGGACGACGTACGCGAGCGACGGGCGCAGGGCGCGCGCGGCTACGCGGCGGCCCGCGCCAACCATCACTGGCCCAACTCGGCCAAGCGGTTCGTCGCGCAGCTGGAGTCCTGGGCCGGGGTCAAGCGATAACGGGCGGCAGGTCTCTCGAGGTGCGCTGGCTCTTCCTGGTCGTGGGCGCGGCCATCCTGGCAGTCGTCGCCGCCGTGGTCATCGTCATCCAGCCCGCGTCCGACGAGCCGGCCCCCACACCCAGCAAGACGGCCGCGGCCAAACCGACTCCGACCGAGCCGACGCCGAAGACGAGCGAGTTCACCGACGACTGCGGAACCTTCGCGACCAAGGAGAAGGCCCCGTACGCCATCACCGGCTACTGGATCATGCCCAAGTCGAATCCGTGCACGTGGCGGAAACAGCTGAAGGAGATTCACGACGCCGGCGGCGACACGATCATCAGGATCGGCTACGGCCTGCAGTTCCGCACGGTCTCCCCGAGCGGCGAGATCCAGACCAGGCAGGGCGAGCTCGACTCGCTCTACAAGGCGTGCAGGGAGGACGGCCGGACCTGCCACGAAGCCGCCGAGCACGACCTGATGAAGGCCAACCCCGACAACAGGATAGGCCGCACTTACGTCTATCGGACCGACGAGTCGTTCGGCCCCGACCTCTTCCGCTGCCCGCAGATGGAGCGCAGCATCAAGGCGGGCAACCGCACCTACTTCCGGATCATCACCCAGCCGGACGGTTCGGACGACTCCACCTGCGACTTCTCCAGCAAGGGCGCCTCCTACGACCTGATCCTCGTGGCCGGCTCAGCCGAGGACAGCCTGAGCGAGCTGCTCGACCTGGGCGACCAGTTCGGCATGCGGATCTTCCCCTCGCTGCCGCTGGCCCCGCGTGATCCCAACGTGAAGATCAGAGCCAGCAAGCACCACCTCGGCACCCTCACCACGCTGACCCGGCGCATCCTGCAGGACTACGGCGCCCGCTTCGCGGAACGGGACTCGCTCGGCGGCGTCTACCAGCCGTTCGAGGTCCAGATGTCGGCCACGCTGGCCACGAACCCGACGCTGGAGGTGTACGCCGACCAGCACACGATCGTCGCGCAGGAGCTGGGCAAGCCCATCCTGATCAGTCCGTACATGGACGCGCGCAAGCGGGTCGCGTTCGGCCAGACGCCCAAGCAGGTGGCCGAGGGGTTCAAGGCGCTGGCCAAGACCGGAGTCGGCATCATCGCCCCGCAGGACAGCCGGGGCACCGGCAAGGTGGGGCTGTTCTGGCCGGACGAGCGCGACAGCGAGGTGGACGAGCGGCTGCGGCCCGCGGTCGGGGAGGCCACGTACGGGACCGCGTACCACGGGTCCACGCGCGACTACTACCGCGAGATGTCGATCGCCCGCGAGGAGATGTTACAGGCCGGCCATCAGGTGCAGCTGTGGGCCAACGTGGAGGCGTTCGAGCCGTCCGGCGACGAGCCGTGCGCCCCGCAGGGCACGCGGGGCAAGACCGACAAGAAACGCCTGGACCAGGCGGTCACCATGGCCGGACGCTACGTGCAGAAGGTCGTCTCCTACATGTGGAGCGACTTCATGACCTGCGGCAAGCCCACCCTGGAAGAGGAGATCACCTCCGACTGGCAACGCCCGATCGCGGTCGACGCCATCAGGCGATCCCGTGACATCCAGGACGGGATCGAGGTCCGCGGCTACCACCTCAAGGACGGCACGATCACCGTCCAGTGGTCCGGCGGCACGAAGGACCTGGCGGTGCCCGCGGTGGGCCGGCTCGACGAGAACCCGACGGAGGAACTGCCCGAGGGCATGTCCACGGCCTGGGTGCCCTTCGACTGGGCCCAGGTGCCGGCCGGGGAGTGGGTCAGGATCACGGTCAAGAGCCCGTCCGGGAAGAAGGCCACCGAGCCCTTGCACGTGCGCATCGCGACCTGACGGCCGTTCGCTAGGCGTACGAAGGTGCGTGTAACGTGCCGTCCATGGTCCCGAGCGTCCCGGTCAGCGTCGACCTGGTCGTCCTCACCGTCCGCAACAACGCGCTGAGCGCCCTGGTGTGGCGTCGCGACAATCCGCCGTTCCTGCGGCGCTGGTCGCTGCCCGGCGGCTTCATCCAGCTCGACGAGGATCTCCCGGCCGCCGCACACCGCATCCTCGGGGAGCGGGCCGGGCTCCCCGGCGCCCCGGTCCACCTGGAGCAGCTCCAGACGTACGGCTACCCCGACCGCGACCCCCGCCAGCGCGTCGTCAGCGTCGCCTACCTCGGCCTCGCCCCTGACCTGCCGGCCTCGGAGAAGGCCCACATGAGCTGGCGGCCGGTCGACTCCCTCGAGGTCATGGCCTTCGACCACCGCCGGATCATGCTCGACGGCGTGGAGCGGGCCCGCGCGAAGCTGGAGTACACCTCGCTGGGAGCGGCCTTCTGCCCGCCGGAGTTCACGGTGGCGGACCTGCGCCGCGTGTACGAGATCGTCTGGGGCCGCTCGCTGGATCCCCGGAACTTCCACCGGAAGGTCACCAAGGCGGAGGGCTTCCTGGTGGAGACGGGCGCCACGACGACCAGGGACGGCGGCCGCCCGGCCAAGCTCTACCGCCGCGGCCCCGCCGAGCTCCTCCACCCCCCGATGCTCCGCTCGCTCAAGGAGTGATCTCGTTCACCGCGGCGTGGGCAGCACGGACAGTTCGCTGACGTACGCGTCCGCGGGAGCAGACAGCGCCCAGACGACCATCTGGGCGAGCGTCTCCGGCCGGATGCAGCGATCCGGATCGTACGGACGGCCGAAGGTGCTTCTGACCCCGCGCAGCAGCTCGGTCGCCGTCGCGGCCGGATAGACCGTGGTGACGCGCACGCCATGGGCGGCCTCCTCCTCGCGCAGCGAGTCCGCCAGCTCGCGCAGCGCCGCCTTGCTCCCGACGAACGCCGACCACCGGGCGACCCCGGTCATCCCGGGCGAGGCGTTGACGAAGATCACATGGCCTCGGGACCGCCGCAGCGCGGGCAGCGTCAGACGCACCAGCTCGGCGGCCGACGTCACGTTCACCGCCAGCGTGCGCTCCCACGTGTCCGGGTCGCCGTCGGCGACGGCCGCGATGGGGGAGATGCCCGCACAATGGATCAGCGCGTGCACGTCGCCCAGCTCCCCCAGGGCGGCGGCGAGCGTCCCCGGCTCGGCGAGGTCCGCCTCGATCCCGTGCACGTCCAGCCGCCCGACGTCGCGCCCGACGGCGGTCACCTGATGTCCTGCCCGCACCAGCCCGCGGACCAGCGCCGTCCCGATCCCGCCCGTGGCACCGGTCACCAGCACATGTCCCATGGATCGGCTCCCCTCCTCGACGCCCGGTGAGATCATCGCACTGGCGGCGTCTACGTCGCAGACTGACGTGCGAGCGGGGTCCTTCGTCTGGCTGGACCGCAAGGCGGTGCGCAGTCCCGTACCGAGCATCAGCACCGCGGTGCTGGACCCCTCCGACGAGTGAACGCTAGTGAGAACGCGCCAGGAGCGCGGCCGTCATCGGGGTGTGCAGGGTCCAGCCCAGTGTCTCGTACAGGGCCTGGCCTTCCGCCGTGGCCACGAGGATGCCCGTCCGAGCACCCAGAGACGCGGCGCGCGCCGACAGCGTGCGCATGATGACGGTGCCGAGGCCGCGGCGGCGGTGGTCGGCAGCCGTCTCCACCTGGTCGATCACCGCGGCGGACCCGGCCAGGGCGAACTGCCCCCGGGCCGCGACCTCGCCGGCCGCCGTCAGCAGGCGGGCGGCCGTGACGCCGGCGCGGGTGGTGACGGCCAGGGTGTAGCCCGGCGGGGCCTCGGGCGGCGCGGTGCGGGCCAGCGGGGCGGTCATCATGAACTCGCGGTCCTTGACCGTCCAGGGCGCGGGGAGCAGCGGGGCGACGGCGTAGGCGGGGGCACAGAGCTTCAGCCAGGTGCCCGGGGTGGTGAGCGTGGCGGTCAGGTGGCGGAGGATCCCCGGGGTGGGGACGGCCACGACGTGGCGGGACACGTGACCGGGGAGGCCGACGTCCACGCGCAGGCCCCAGGGCTCGCGTACCGGCTTGGACGTGTTGCGGGAGATGACCCAGCCATCGACCCATGCCCGGACTGTTGCGGAGTAGGCCGTTTCGAGAACCTCCGTCATGCAGAACAGCCTATTGTCCGCCGGTCTCCGCACGACCGGGCGTAGCAGGATAAAAAGGACACGGCGTGGCACTCCCTAGTCGTGCCCCTCGGCAGGTAGGGTCCGGTTGTGCGCGTTGAGATTCATGGTCACCGAGGTGCGCGGGGCCTATGGCCGGAGAACACCCTGCCGGGTATGAGCCGCACGATGGAGCTCGGCGTTCACGCGCTCGAGCTCGACGTGGCACTCACCGCCGATCGGCGTCTCGTGCTCACGCACGATCTCACCGTCTCCGCGGTGACCAGCGCTGACACGCGGCCGCTGCGCGCCGGCGATCCGCTCTACCCGTACGTCGGCAAGCCGATCAACACGCTCACGCTGGCCCAGCTGCGCATGCTCGATGTGGGCGTGCGGTGGCCGCGGCACCTCGACGACCCCTTCGCGCTGACCCAGGCCGCCATGCCGGAGACCAGGATGCCGACGCTGGGCGCGGTGCTGGGGCTGGTGAACGCCTACGACGCGGAGGGCGTACGCCTGCACGTCGAGCTGAAGTCCGATCCCACCAGGCCCGAGCTGACGCCGGACCCGGAGATGTTCACCGAGCTCGTCGTCGACGAGCTGGACCGGCACGGCCGGCTGGGCAACGCGGCCATCCTGAGCTTCGACTGGCGGATCATCCGGCACGCCGCCGGGATCGCGCCGGGCACGCGGCGGTTCGCGCTGATCGAGCTGGACACCCTGCACTGGCACGAGGGCGGTCTGGGCCACGACATTCCCGCCGCGGCCCGCGCGGCCGGGGCCACCACGCTCTCCCCCGAACACGTCATGGTGGACGAGGCGCTGATGGCGCAGGCGGCCGCGGCGGGGCTGGACGTGGCGGTCTGGACGGTCAACGAGACCGGGCTGGCGGCCGAAATGCTGGATCTCGGGGTGGCCGGGATCGTGACCGACTATCCCGATCGTATGCGGAAGTTGTGGCGGGAGCGGGGCCTGGAGCCGCCCGAGCCCGTCGGCCCGCTCAAGCCGGTGGGAGTGGCCTAGAGCCAGCCGTTCCTGCGGAAGCCGCGGTGCAGGAGCACGCAGGCGCTGATCATGACGGCCAGCACCGCCGGGTAGCCCCAGACCTGCTTGGTCTCCGGCATGAAGTCGAAGTTCATGCCGTAGATGCCCGCGATCATCGTCGGGACGGCCAGGATGGCCACCCATGAAGAGATCTTGCGCATGTCCTCGTTGGCCAGCGCGTTCGAGCGGGCGAGTGCGGCCTGCAGGATCGAGCTGCACAGCTCGTTGGAGGACTCCACCTGCTCGCACACCCGGGACAGGTGGTCGCCGACGTCGCGGAAGTACTCACGCATCTCCGACGGGATCACGCGGCGCTGCGGCAGCGCGGACAGCGGCGCCTGGAGCGGGGTCACCGCCCGCTTCATCTCCAGCATCTCCCGCTTGAGCTGGTAGATCCGGTTGATGTCGCGGGAGCTGACGTCGGCGAACACGGTGGCCTCGACCTCTTCGAGCTCCAGCTGCATGAGGTCCGCGACCTGGAGGTACTGGTCGACGACGTGGTCGGAGATGGCGTGCAGAACGCCGGAGGGACCGCGGTTCAGAAGCTTGGGCTTGTCCTCCAGGCGCTCGCGGACCACGGTGAGCGGGCAGTGCTCGCCGTGCCGCACCGTCACCACGAAGTCCACGCCGAGGAACACCATGATCTCGCCGGTGGCGATGATCTCGCTGTTGCCGCTCAGCAGGTCGTGGTCGAGGTAGGCGACTGTCTTGAGCACCATGAACAACGAGTCGCCGTAGCGCTCGACCTTGGGGCGCTGGTGGGCCTTGACGGCGTCCTCGACGGCCAGCGGGTGCAGGCCGAACACCTCGGAGAGCCACTCCACCTCGGGGGCCTCCGGCTCGTGCAGGCCCACCCAGACGAACGCCTTGGCGCCGTCGTTGGCGCCGTTGTGCTCACGTACGAGGCCGAGGGCTTCGGCTATGCCCGTCGCCGGGACCTTCTTGCCCTGGACGTAGGCGCCGAACTCGACGATGGAGTCGACCGGTGGCACGCAGACCTCACGCGCCGGCTTGACGATTTGGTGTGCGGCGCGCCGCTGCACGGGGTGACGGTTGATGCGACGGAAAAGCGTGGACGAGCGCATGGCAGTCCCTTTCCGCCCGACCTGGCACGCTCCACGCGCGAAAGAAGGTCACCTCAATCAACGAACATGCGTGGAGGCACGATCAGGCTGCCGAATTGGAGTGGTCGGGAGTACACGGGGTGTACGTGTGGAAGCACGTACTGCTGGGATCACCAGGATTCATCCCGGACCACCTCCAATCACAAGAGACGCCGCAAAGCCGCCTCAACCTACCACAGGCGGGTGAACCTATCCGACGATACCGGCCCGAGAGCTCACCGCTGAGGTAGAACTCGACAAAGATTGTTGCCTATTCCGGCATTTGGTGTCCTGGAGACCTGCGCCTTCGCCTGGTGGCGGGCCTGCGACAATGGACCGCGTGCGCGTTCTAGTCATTGGTTCCGGAGGGCGTGAGCACGCCCTGTGTCGTTCGCTCAAACTCGATCCCCAGGTCGCCGAGCTCCATTGTGCCCCCGGCAACCCGGGCATCGAGGAGGTCTCCGCCGTCCATCCCGTCGACCCCCTCGACCCCGGGCAGGTGGCCGAGCTGGCCACGCGGCTGCGGGTCGATCTCGTGGTGGTCGGTCCCGAGGCGCCGCTCGTGGCCGGCGTGTCCGACGCCGTGCGCGAGGCGGGCATCGCCTGCTTCGGGCCCTCCAGCGAGGCGGCGATGATCGAGGGCTCCAAGGCGTTCGCCAAGGAGGTCATGAAGGCGGCCGACGTGCCGACCGCGCGGGCCAGGGCGTGCACCTCCGAGGAGGAGGCCGCGGCGGCGCTGGACGAGTTCGGGGCACCGTACGTCGTCAAGGACGACGGCCTGGCGGCCGGCAAGGGCGTGGTGGTCACCGAGGACCGCGAGCAGGCGCTCGCGCACGCGCGGGCCTGCTCGCGGGTGGTGATCGAGGAATACCTGGACGGCCCCGAGGTGTCGCTGTTCGCGTTGTGCGACGGGAGCACGGCCGTGCCGCTGCAGCCCGCGCAGGACTTCAAGCGGGCCTACGACGGCGACGCGGGGCCCAACACGGGCGGCATGGGCGCCTACACGCCGCTCCCGTGGGCGCCCGAGGGGCTCACCGAGCAGACCATGCGGGAGGTCGTGCACCCGACGATCGCGGAGCTGTCGCGGCGCGGGCTGCCGTACCAAGGGGTGCTCTACGTGGGGCTTGCCCTGACCGCGAAGGGGCCGAAGGTGGTCGAGTTCAACGCCCGCTTCGGCGACCCGGAGACGCAGGTGATCCTGGACCGGCTGGAGACGCCGCTGGGCGGGCTGCTGATGGCGGCCGCGACCGGCGAGCTGGGCCTCGACCCCGTCTTCAAGGAGGGCTCGGCCGTGACGGTGGTGATCGCGGCGGAGAACTACCCGGAGGCTCCGGTCAAGGGCGACGTGATCACGGGACTCCAGGAGACCGAGCACGCGTACGTGCTGCACGCCGGGACGAAGTGGGCCGGCGACGACATCGTCTCCAACGGCGGCCGGGTGCTGAGCGTGGTGGGCAACGGGCCCGACCAGGAGACCGCCCGCCGCAACGCCTACGACCTGGTCGAGCGGATCGGGTTGCGCGGCTCGCACTACAGGACGGACATCGCCCGATGAAGCACGTGCACTCCGGCAAGGTACGCGATCTCTACGAGACCGACGACGGCCTGCTGCTGATGGTCGCCTCCGACCGGATCTCGGCCTTCGACTACGTGCTGGAGACCCTCATCCCGGACAAGGGGGCCGTGCTCACGCAGCTGTCGCTGTGGTGGTTCGACCAGCTCAAGGACATCGTGCCCAACCACGTGGTGGCGCGGGGCGACGACGCCCGCAGCGTGCTGTGCCGGCCGCTGCGGATGGTGCAGGTCGAGTGCGTGGCCCGGGGTTACCTGGCGGGCGGCGGGCTGAGCGAATACCGCGCCGGCGGCACGGTCTCCGGCGTGCCCCTGCCGGAAGGGCTCGACGACGGCTCCCGGCTGCCGGAGCCGATCTTCACGCCCTCCACCAAGGCGCCCGTGGGACAGCATGACGAGCCGATCTCGTACGAGCAGGTCGTGGCCGAGGTCGGCGCCGAGACCGCCGAGGAGTTGCGGCGGATCACCCTGGCGGTCTACACGCGCGGCGCCGAGATCGCCCGCGAGCGCGGCATCATCCTGGCCGACACCAAGATCGAGCTGGGCTGGGACGCCGACGGCGTGCTGACGCTCGGCGACGAGGTCCTGACGCCGGACTCGTCGCGGTTCTGGCCGGCCGACCAGTGGCAGCCCGGCCGGGCCCAACCCTCTTTTGACAAGCAATTTGTACGAGATTGGCTACTGTCGTCCGAATCCGGATGGGACAAAGCCTCAGGAAACCCCCCACCTCCGCTTCCCGACCATGTGGTCGAGCTCACCAGGCAGCGATACCTAGAAGCGTATGAGCGGCTCACGGGGTCTCGCTTTAGCGGATGATTCGGCTGGGTCATGTGGTGTTAGCGACTACTGTTGGCCCGATCGAGCCTCACCGTTGATTTTCAAGGAGCCGCAGGAATGGTCCGTTACCGCGTGCGCGGTGGCAACGCACTGCGTGGAACCGCGTTCATCCAGGGCGCGAAGAACGCCGTGCTGCCCATGATCGGTGCGGCTCTGCTCGCCGCGAAGGGCCGCACCGTCCTGCGCAACGTGCCGATCATCGAGGACGTCCGCCGCGCCGTCGAGCTGGCCGAGGCCGTGGGGGCGTACGTCGAGCTGCACGAGTCCGAGCGCACGCTGGTCATCGACGCCTCCCGGGTGGACAGCCCCGTCTTGCCCGCCGAGATCGCCAGGCGCTTCCGCGGATCGGTGCTGTTCACCCCAGCGCTGCTGCACCGGCTCGGCGAGGCCATCGTGGAGGGGGTCGGCGGCTGCAATCTCGGCAGCCGCAACCTCGACTTCCACTATCTCGGCTACAAGAGGCTGGGCGCGATCGTGGACGAGGGCGAGAGCATCATCCACGTCAAGGCGTCCGGGCTGACCGGCGCGACCCTCTACCTCGACACCCCGTCCCACACCGGCACCGAGAACCTCATCATGGCCGCCGCCCTGGCCAAGGGCACGACCGTGATCGAGAACGCCGCGCTGGAGCCCGAGGTGCTCGACGTCATCGACATGCTCACCAAAATGGGCGCGCGCATCAGCGGCGGCGGCACGGGCTTCATCACGGTGGAGGGCGTGGAGGAGCTGCACGCCGTCGAGCACACGGTGATGCCCGACCGGCTGGACGCGGGCGTGTTCGCGATGGCGGCGGCGATCACGGGCGGCGAGGTGAGCCTGGTCGGCACCGGGCTCGACCTGGGCGTCGTGCGCTACAAGCTGGAGCAGATGGGCGTCGAGTTCGCCCGGCAGGGCGCGGTCCTGCACGTGCGGTGCGAGGGCCCGCTGCGGCCGATCAACATCATCACCGACACCTATCCGGGCTTCGCCACGGACCTGCAGTCCCCGATGATGACCGTCGCGGCGCTGGCCGACGGCACCAGCTACATCCACGAGCGCATCTTCGACGGCAGGTTCGCCCTGGCCGGGGAGCTCAACAAGATGGGCGCCAACGTCGAGGTCGAGGGCAACCGGGCCATCGTGCGCGGCCGCACGCCGCTGACCGGGACCCGGGTGACGGCGCACGACCTCCGCTCCGGCATCGCGCTGGTGCTCGCCGGGCTCGCCGCCGAGGGCGAGACCCAGATCGACTCGGGATACCTGATCGACCGCGGTCACGCACATCTCGCGGCGAGAATGCGTGCGCTCGGCGCGGACATTACACGAGAGATTTCCGAAAGCTAAAAACCGCGAGAAAAACCGCGTTGAGCTGCTAGGACATCTTGTCGGGCGGTCAACCTGAAGGGCTTTCCGGAAAAGTCGGGCGTGACATTACGGCCCCCGCGAGCGATCGTTCCAAAAGAGAGCACTGCAACGGACGGCAGGATGGGACGAACATTGGTCGAGAGGGCCGAAGAAACTCCCCGAGTGTCACGCCCGGGCGCTATGACACCGGACCTCACCATTGGCGTGGTCGGGCCCCACGATCTCGTGGAGCGAGTCATGCTGATGGGTCACGCCGCCGCACCGCTGCCGTGTCGCCTGGTCGCGGCCGCTTACCGCGATGAGCAGGAGGCGCCCGACAAGGTGACGCGGCTCGGTCCCGGTGTCGACGCATGTCTGTTCGCCAGCCCGGTCCCTTATGACCTGGCGAGGCGTTCCGGTGTGCTGACGATGCCCGCGACGTACGTCCAACTCGGAGGAGCAGCACTGGTGGCGGCGTTGGCCAAGGCCGCGCTCGACACCCGCATGGACCCCCAGAGGGTCAGCATTGACGTGGTCAGCAGGGCAGATGTCGAGGAGGCGTACACCGACCTCGGCATCCCCGCCACCGATGTGCACAGCCGCGACGAGCCGGGCGCCACCGGCACGATCGCGGCCTACCACGAACGCCTGGCCCGGCAGGGCGCGACCACGGGAGCCCTGACGTGCCTGCCCGCGGTGGCCGAGCGTCTGCACGCGGCGGGCGTGCCGGTCATCAGGATCCGGCCGACCTCCGCGGCGGTGCGCACGGCGCTGCACACGGCCGCGCTGCTCGGCGCGCACCACCGGCTGGAGGAGTCGCAGCTGACCGTGGTGCTGGTGGAGGTGCCGACGCTGCGGGAGCCCGTACGCCGCGCCGCGCCCCGCTACTGGCGCGACGAGCTGCGGCTTTCCCTGCACCGGTTGCTGGTCCAGGAGGCGAACCGGATCAACGCCACCGTCTGGCCGATCGACGATCACAGCTACCTGGTCACCGCGACCAGGGGGTCGATCGCGGCGGCCACGGACGGGTTCAGGGTGTTGCCGTTCGCGGCCAGGATCAGGGACGAGCTGGGGCTGGCGGTCGAGGTAGGCGTGGGGATGGGCCGGACGACGCACGACGCGGAGTCGCACGCGCGGGCCGCGCTCGCGCGTACGCAGGCCGGCAAGCAGGCACAGGGATTCGCGGTGGACCGCGAGGGGCGGGCGCTCGTCCCGGCCCCGCGGATGCCGCCGACGGGTTCGACGGCACTCAAACCGAAGGGGGTGGAGGTGCTGGCCAGGCTGGCGGCCAAGCTCGAGGGAGGCGACACGGTGGTCGACGCGGAGGGTGCGGGCAAGATGCTCGGGGTCACGCCTCGCACGGCCCGGCGGTTGTTGCGCACGCTGGTTGACGAGGGACTCGCGTGGCCGCTTCCGCCCAACCGCACCCCACAACCTGGCCGCCCGCGCCAGTTGTACCGGCTCATCGTGGAGAAGCTCGGTCCACGTTAGCCGGGGTTCTTTGATCGCACGGGTCCGCCGTCCCCTTCCCCTCTGTGGGCGGCGGGCCCGTTCTGTGGGCGGCGGGCCCGTCCCAGCCACGTCTGTAGACGGCGTACCCGTCAAACCACCATCTGTTACGGCAGGCCGACGGCACGCCACCCGCCGTACGCCGGCTGACGGAGCGGCGAGCCTGGGGCGGAGAGCGGCAGCTTGCGTGACCAGCGGAGCCCCGTGCGAGCGCGACCATTCAACGCAGTGCGGCGAGCCTGGGGCGGAGAGCGGCAGCTTGCGTGACCAGCGGAGCCCCGTGCGAGCGCGACCATGAGCAGGGCCCTCCAGGGAGACGGCCTCTGACCCTTCACCGGCGGGCCGTCGTCACGGCGCCTTGTGGGCTGGTTACGGGCTTCATGACCTGGGAGTTGACGTCTTGTGTCAGGTTTGCGAACTTATGCATTGACTCTTGAGAACTTATTGGTTGACCCGCGTAGATGCGGGTATGTTCTCCGACGCCCCCGATCGACAGGATTCGGACGGGGGCACCAACCTTTTCTGACACCCGACTACGCATCGAGTTGCGAGAGCTTTACCCCGTTTCTGCCCGCTCGTGTGGTTGGCGGGGCGCCGTGGTACAGCCTCCGGAGTTTTCGGCTCATCAGGCGGCTCAGAAGGGTGCTGCGCGAGGCTGTAGGGACACTGGGAGCGATTCCACGCGCGGGGTCAACACCCGCATGCGATTCCGCGTACCGGCGCCGTGAGGGCGTCCACGGGATGGCGGGTGACGCCGGAGGCGGTCGCGACCGGGAAGCCCTCCCTGACCCAGTACTCGAAGCCGCCGATCATCTCCTTGACCCGGTAGCCGAGCTTGGCGAACTCCAGCGCCGCCCGGGTGGCGCCGTTGCAGCCCGGTCCCCAGCAGTACGTCACGACCAGGGCGTCGCCCGGGATCAGCTCGGGCGCCCGGGCGGCGATCTCGGCGGTCGGGAGGTGCACGGCGCCGTCGACGTGGCCCTGGTCCCAGCTCTCCCGGCTGCGCGAGTCGACGACCACGAGCCCGGTGACGGCCGTGGCCAGGTCGGCGGCCACGTCCGAGACGTCGGTCTCGAAGGACAGGCGGGCGGCGAAATGGGCGATGGCGGCGGCGTTGGCGGACATGGGTTCTCCTTCCCTGCTGGTGGAAGGATCCTGCCAGCCGCCTGGCACGGCCGACAGTGGCGCGAATGCCGCCTATCGCTAATATCCCGCCACGAGTCCGAAGTCTGATACTCGCGGGCGTTTTGTCGCACCCGGCCGGTAAGGTCATGAGCCATGAGTGCAAACACCCCTGACCGTCGTGCTTCTCTCGTGGTCTGGGGCGCGTTGGCGATCGTCTACGTGGTGTGGGGCTCGACGTACCTCGGCATCAAGATCGCCATCGAGACCATGCCCCCGATGCTCAGCGGCGCGCTTCGGTTCCTCACGGCCGCGTTGCTGCTCGGCGGCTTCCTGCTGGTCAAGAAGGGCACGGCGGCGTTCAGGATGTCGCCGCGCCAGTTCGGCGGCGCCGCGCTTATCGGCGTGCTGCTGCTGACCGGCGGCAACGGCATGGTCGCGGTGGCCGAACAGCACATCTCCACCGGCCTGGCCGCGCTGCTCGTGGCCTCGGTGCCGCTGTGGCTCGTGGTGTTCAGGATCGTGGCCAGGGACCGGCCCGCGCTGCTGACGCTGGCGGGGGTGCTGGTCGGGTTCGGCGGGGTCGCGGCGCTGTCGCTCAACGGCGGCGGCGAGGCGGCCAGCACGACCGGGATCGTGGTGATCCTGCTGGCCTCGCTGTCGTGGTCGATCGGCTCGTTCCTGTCGGCGCGGATCCCGATGCCGGCCAACGTGTGGGCGGCCAGCACGGTCGAGATGCTGGTCGGCGGGGCGGGCCTGGTCGTGACCGGCCTGTCGCTCGGCGAGCGGCTGGACCTGGCCGCGGTCTCGGGGCGCTCGTGGGCGGCGCTGGTGTACCTGGTCCTGGTCGGCTCTCTGGTGGGCTTCACCGCCTACACGTGGCTGCTGGGCAACGCGCCGATCTCGCTCGTCTCGACGTACGCGTACGTCAACCCGGTCGTCGCCGTCATCCTCGGCGTGCTCGTGGTGAACGAGAACGTGACGACGCAGGTCGTGGCCGGCGGCGCGGTGATCCTGCTGGGCGTCGCCCTGGTGGTGTCCACCGAGCGACGCGCCAAAGCCAGGACGCCCGCCCCCGAAGAGGTCAAGGTCTAACGGGGGAACCTCTGGGCGGCGGCCAGGAACGCGTCGTTCGCCTCCGGGTCGCCGATGGACACGCGGGCGCCCTCCCCGGCGAACGGACGCACCGCCACTCCCTCCACCGCGCAGGCGGCGGCGAAGTCGAGGGTGCGCTCGCCGAGCCGCAGCCAGACGAAGTTGGCCTCGCTGTGGGGCACCGTCCACCCCTGGGCGATGAGCGCCTCGCTGACGCGGGTGCGCTCCTTGACCACCCGGTCCACCCGCTCCAGCAGCTCGTCCTCGGCCCGCAGCGAGGCGACGGCCGCGACCTGGGCGAGATGGTTGACGGCGAACGGGACGATCGTCTTGCGCACGGCCGCCGCCACCGGCTCATGCGCGATCATGTAGCCGACCCGCAGCCCGGCCAGCCCGAACGCCTTCGAGAACGTGCGCATGACGCACACGTTGGGCCGGTCGCGGTAGAGGGTGAGGCCGTCGGGGACGTCCTCGTCGCGTACGTACTCGCGATACGCCTCGTCCAGCACCACCAGCACGTTCTCGGGCACCCGGTCGAGGAACGCCTCCAGCTCGCGGCGCCGGATCGCCGTGCTGGTCGGGTTGTTCGGGTTGCACACGATGACCAGGCGGGTGTCGTCGGTGATCGCCTCGGCCATGGCGTCCAGGTCGTGGTCCTCGCCCGCCAGCGGCACCCGCACGGACGTCACCCCGGCCAGGTCCGACAGCAGCGGGTACGCCTCGAACGACCGCCACGCGTACACGACCTCGGCCCCCGGCTCGCCGATCGCCTCCAGCAGCTGCTGCTGCACCGTGACCGAGCCGGGACCGAGCGCGACGTGGTCGAACGGCACGTCGTGCCGCTCCGCCACGGCCTCGGTCAGCTTGATCGCCCCGGGGTCCGGGTAGCGGTTGATCTGGCGCGCCCCCTCCGCTATCGCCTCCACCACGGACGGCAGCGGGTCGTAGGGGGATTCGTTGGACGAGAGCTTGTATGACCGCCCGCCGGGCGCGGCGACGCTCTTGCCCGGCTTGTAGGGGGCCATGGTGTCCAGGATCTGGCGGAAACGAGGCATGGCCTTACCTTAAGAGGCGCGGCGGGGTGTGACATCCCTGGCCCAGGCACATATGCCCGCTGCCGCGCCGACCGATATCGCTGTCGGCGGCAAGAACATCGCCGACAGCGGTATCGATGACGCTGTCCCCCCTCCAGCGGGTGAACGGGATCGCCGCGCCCTCGACGCTGTCAGACGAGCGAGCGGATCACCACGGTCTGGTCGCGGCCCGGGCCCACGCCGATGGCGGAGATCGGGGCGCCGCTCATCTCCTCCAGCGTCCGCACGTACGCCTGCGCGTTCGGCGGCAGGTCGTCGAACGACTTGGCGCTGGTGATGTCCTCCTGCCAGCCGGGGAACTCCTCGTAGATCGGCGTGGCGTGGTGGAAGTCGGTCTGCGTCATGGGGATCTCGTCGTGCCGCACCCCGTCCACGTCGTAGGCCACGCACACCGGGATCCGCTCCAGCCCGGACAGCACGTCCAGCTTGGTGAGGAAGTAGTCGGTGATCCCGTTGACGCGGGTCGCGTACCGGGCGATGACCGCGTCGAACCAGCCGCAGCGGCGGTTGCGGCCGGTGGTGACGCCGTACTCGCCGCCGGTCTGGCGCAGCCACTCGCCCATCTGGTCGGTCAGCTCCGTCGGGAAGGGACCGGACCCGACCCGGGTCGTGTACGCCTTCAGGATGCCGATGATCTTGGTGAGGCGGTTCGGCGGGATGCCGGCCCCGGCGCACGCGCCGCCCGACGTGGGCGACGACGACGTGACGAACGGGTACGTGCCGTGGTCGATGTCGAGCAGCGTCCCCTGCCCGCCCTCCAGCAGCACGAACTTGCCCTCGTCCAGCGCCTTGGAAAGCACCAGCGAGGTGTCGGCGATGTGCGGCTTGAGCCGCTCGGCGTAGGCGAGGTACTCCTCGAGCACCGCCTCCGGCTCGATCCCGCGCCGGTTGTAGACCTTGGTCAGCACCTGGTTCTTCTCGGTCAGCGCGACCTCGATCTTCTTCGCCAGGATGCCGGGGTCGAGCAGGTCCTGCACGCGCACGCCCATGCGGGCGATCTTGTCCCCGTACGCGGGCCCGATCCCGCGCCCGGTGGTGCCGATCCTGGCCTTGCCGAGGTAGCGCTCGGTGACCTTGTCCAGCGCCTTGTGGTGGGGCATGATCAGGTGCGCGTTGGAGGAGATCAGCAGCCGCTCGGCGGAGATCCCCCGCGCGGCCAGGCCATCGATCTCGCTGAGCAGCACGCCGGGGTCGATGACCACGCCGTTGCCGATCACCGGCACGACCTCCGGGGAGAGGATCCCGGTGGGGAGTAGGTGGAGGGCATACTTCTGGTCGCCGATGACGACCGTGTGCCCCGCGTTGTTGCCACCCTGATAGCGGACGACGTAGTCGACGTCGCCACCGAGCAAGTCGGTGGCCTTGCCCTTGCCCTCATCGCCCCACTGGGCACCAACGAGAACGGCAGCCGGCATGGTTCAGTCTCCCGAGCACAAAACGAAAACCCCTGGCGCAAGCGCGACAGGGGCTCTTGCGTAGAGAGACTACCCGAACGTGCCCAAACACCCCAAGAGCTAACCCTGGGTCAGCGCGTCGTAACCATTTTCCGAGCTGTCCTTCAAGAACTGCAGGCAGCGTTCGGCCTCGTCCTTCTCGCCGATCGACTGGGCCGCCCGCGACAGCGCGTACAGGCAGCGCAGGAAGCCGCGGTTGGGCTCATGCTCCCACGGGATGGGCCCGTGACCCTTCCAGCCGCTGCGGCGGAGGTGGTCGAGCCCGCGGTGGTAGCCCGTGCGCGCGAACGCGTAGGAGGTGACGGCGTGCCCCTGGGCGAAGTACTCCTCCGCCAGCGTGGCCCACGCCGCCGGGTAGGCGGGGAAACGGGCGGCCACGTCGGAGGCCTTGACGCCGGATTCCAGCGCCTCTCTGGCCTCGGGCTGGTCCGGCAGATGAGTCGGGGGCGGCCCGGCGAGAAGGTTATCCATAGGACAAGTCATACCCGCCGGGCCGCGGTGGTGGCTACTGAGAGAAACCTGCGAATGGACCGCCGCTACGGTCTCGACCGGCTACGGCATCGGAGCGGCAGGCCGATGGGCAGGTTTCCTGTCAGGCGGAGCGCTTCGTGCCGGCGCTCTTGAGGTGCTCGCAGGCCTCGGCCACGCGGGCCGCCATCCCCGCCTCGGCGGCCTTGCCGTACGCGCGCGGGTCGTAGGTCTTCTTGTTGCCGACGTCGCCGTCCACCTTGAGCACGCCGTCGTAGTTCCTGAACATGTGGTCGGCGATCGGCCTGGTGAAGGCGTATTGCGTGTCGGTGTCGACGTTCATCTTGACGACGCCGTACGAGATGGCCTCGTGGATCTCCTCGAGCAGCGAGCCCGAACCGCCGTGGAAGACCAGGTCGAACGGCTTGTCCTGGTCGTACTTGGCGCCGACCGCGTCCTGGATCTCCTTCAGCACGCTCGGCCGCAGCTTGACGTGGCCCGGCTTGTAGACGCCGTGCACGTTGCCGAACGTGGCGGCCAGCATGTAGCGGCCCTTGTCGCCGACGCCCACGGCCTCGGCGGTGGCCAGCGCGTCCTCGGCCGTCGTGTAGAGCTTCTCGTTGATCTCGCCGACGACGCCGTCCTCCTCGCCGCCGACGACCCCGATCTCCATCTCCATGATGATCCGGGCCCGCGCGCACTTGTCCAGGAGCTCCTTGGCGATCTCCAGGTTCTCCTCCAGCGGCACGGCCGAGCCGTCCCACATGTGCGACTGGAAGAGCGGGTCGAGCCCCTTGGAGACCCGCTCCAGGGAGATGTCGATCAACGGCCGCATGAAGCCGTCGAGCTTGTCCTTCGGGCAGTGGTCGGTGTGCAGCGCGACCGTGACCGGGTATTTCGCGGCCACGATCCGGGCATACTCGGCCAGTGCCGTCGCGCCGGTGACCATGTCCTTGACGGTCGCCCCGGACAGGAACTCGGCACCACCGGTCGACACCTGAACGATGCCGTCGCTCTCCGCCTCCGCGAAGCCGCGCAGGGCGGCGTGCAACGTCTGGGACGAGGTCACGTTGATCGCCGGGTAGGCGAATCCGCCGGCCTTGGCCCGGTCGAGCATCTCAGCGTAGACCTCTGGAGTCGCAATAGGCATGATTCATCTCCCTGAGAAGTAACGGCTTCGCGCCAGGGCCCAGTATCCCGGCTCACTACCCGCTGTGGTAGAGAGAACTCGTGGGCGATGGTCACGTCGTGCATCCCCGGTCCGGGTAGGCTCTCCGCGTGGACTGGCTTTTGAATCTCCTCGACCCGACGTGGTGGCTCACGATTCTTGGCGCCTTCGCCACGGTCGGCGTCCTGGCCATCATCTTCGCCGAAACGGGTCTGCTGCTCGGGTTCTTCTTGCCCGGTGACTCACTGCTGGTGGCCGCGGGGATTTTCAGCTCTGCCTCGGTGGCCGCGGGAATGGGCATCGAGCCGCTCTCCCTCCCCGTCCTGCTGCTCGGCACCCCGCTGTGCGCGATCGCGGGCGCCCAGCTCGGGCATTTCCTGGGTGCGCGATTCGGCCGGAGGCTTTTCGACAAGCCGGATTCGCGGTTGTTCAAGCGGGAGCATGTGCTCAGGGCCGAGGAGTTCTTCGAGAAGTTCGGCCCGGCCAAGGCGGTCATTCTGGCCAGGTTCGTGCCGATCGTCCGCACGTTCATGAATCCCGTCGCGGGCGTGCTGGAGATGTCGCCCAAGCGGTTCTTCATGTGGAACATCGTCGGCGGCGTCGTCTGGACCGAGAGCCTGCTCCTGCTCGGCCATTTTCTCGGCGGGCAGGTCGACCCCAAGCAGATCGACAAGTACATCCTGCCGGGCGTCTTCCTCATCGTCCTGATCTCGCTGATTCCGATCTTCGTCGAGGTCGTCAAGAAGCGCCGGGAGTCCAAGAAGCTCCCCGCGCCCAGCGGCAAGCATCACCGCGTGGCCGATCGGCCCTGACTACCGGTAAGAGCGCCATACCACCGGTACGCTCCCACTTGTGGGACGCCACAGGTCAGATCCGATGGGCCTCGCCCGCCTGGCGCTCGCCGTACTGGCGGCGGGGGCTGTGGTGACGCTCCTGGTCATCGGCGGTCGCGCACTGATCGGCACGCTGAACACGCCGTCTCAGGCCGATCGCGAGCGCGCCTCCGCCCTGGCCACCGCCGACACCACCGCGGCCACCGACGACGCCAGTGCCCAGCCGCCGACCGTGCGCATCGAGTGCCTGGCCGAGACCTGCCCCACCGTCACGGTACGGGTGCCGGGCGGCGACGTGCTCCAGCACCGCGAGATGAGCAAGGGCGAGGAGGTCAACTACTTCGAGCCCGAGCTGGACGTGGTCCTCAGCGACGCGGGCACGGTCCGCGTCACCGAGAACGGCAAGCCCCGGGAGCAGGGCGAGCAGGGCGCGAAGCAGGCGTTCACCGTGCGGGCCCCCGGCTAGAGCCCCAGCTCCTGCGGCGTGAAGGCGGTGCGGTAGTCGAGCCCCTCGCCGGTGATCCGCTCCTTAGCGCCCCGGTCCACGATCGTGGCCACCGCCACGACCTCGGCCCCGGCCTCCCGCAGCGCCTCCACGGCGGTCAGCACCGAGGCGCCGGTCGTCGAGGTGTCCTCGAGCGCGAGCACCCGCCGCCCCTTCACCTCGGGCCCCTCGATCCTGCGCTGCAGGCCGTGCTCCTTCATCGCCTTGCGCACCACGAACGCGTCCAGCACGCGCCCGCGCGCCGCCGCCGCGTGCAGCATCGCGGCCGCTATGGGATCGGCCCCCAGCGTGAGGCCGCCCACCGCGTCGTAGTCGAGATCCTCGGTCAGGTCGAGCATCACCTTGCCGACGAGGGGGGCGGCCACGCCGTCGAGCGTGATCCGTCGCAGGTCGAGATAGAAGTCCGCCTCCATGCCCGAGGAGAGGGTGACCTTGCCGTGGACGATGGCCTTCTTCTTGATCTCGGCCAGCAGGTTGTCGCGATCTGTCATGCGTCCAAGCTTAGGCTCCTGATCAGGGCGAGGGCCTGCCCGTACGCTCTGGGCAACGGCCGCACCCACACCCGGGGGCGGCGGCCGTAGAGGATCTCGGCGTCGCGCAGCCGCGCCACCTTGTCCGCCAGCCGGTCGTCCTCCCGCGTGACCGCCCCCACCCGCACGGGCGTGAGCAGCGCGAGCGTCTCGTCCCCCGGGAAGGCCTTGCGCAGCGCCGTCGCCAGGTTGAGCACCACGGCCAGCCGTTCGGCCAGCTCCTCCGTCTTCCCGTACGGCTCCGCCACCACCAGGCACATGCCCGCGGCCGACCCCCGGTAGAGCTGCGCCAGCCGGGTACGCAGGTACGCCACCGTGACCAGCCCTGTCAGCGGATCCTCGCAGGCCAGCTCGCTCAGAGGGGTGAGGCTCTCCTCCGCCCACCCGGCCGCGAACGCGCGCAGTGCGTCGAACGGCGGCTCGCCCAGACCCGACACGGCGAAGAGCGCCGCCAGGTCGTTCATGCCCTCCGCGATGCCCACTCCGGCGGACGCTCGCGCCTCGCCCAGAGCCCGGCAGGCGTCCGCGAGGTCGCCGCTTCCGTACACGGCCCTGATCGTGCTTTCCACCTCGGGCGTCCACCAGTAATCGGCCAGAGACCAGCCCTCCGCCATGCTTCTGTCCCTCCACCGCGACGGCGTGTCGTCCTCCATGTCGGTAAAGACGGCGTCGCGGTTTAGTCATGACGGGGAATGCGGAATGATTGCGCGGGGCAACCCTGCGTAATCGTGAGGTCACTATGAGTGTCGAATTGCCGCAAAGCGATGCGGATCTGCTGCAGGCCGCCAAGGCGGGCAACGCCGCCGCCTACGGGCAGCTCTACGAGCGCCATGTCGTCGCGGCCCGTGCGCTGGCCCGGCAGCTCGTCAGGGGCACGGAGGTCGAGGACGTGGTCGCCGAGGCGTTCACGAAGATCCTCGACCTGGTGGGACGGGGCGGGGGTCCCGAGTCCGGCTTCCGCACCTACCTGCTGACCGTGGTGCGGCGCACGGTCTACGACCGTTCCAGGATCGAGAGCCGGCAGCTGACCACGGGCGAGATCGAGGACTACGACCCGGGGGTGCCCTTCGTCGACCCCGCGCTCGTCGGGCTGGAGAAGTCGCTGATCGCCAGGGCCTACCTGTCGCTGCCCGAGCGGTGGCGGGCGGTGCTCTGGCACACCGAGGTGGAGCGGAGCAAGCCGGCCGAGGTGGCGCCGCTGCTGGGGCTGTCGGCCAACGGAGTGGCGGCGCTGGCGTACCGGGCGCGGGAGGGGTTGCGGCAGGCGTACCTGCAGATGCACCTGGGCACCCGGCCGCAGCATGAGTGCCGTCCCGCGCTCGGCAAGATGGGCGCATACGTCAGAGGCGGGCTGGCCCGGCGCGACACCAAGGCCGTCGACGACCACGTGAACGGCTGCGAGGAGTGCCACGGGGTCCTGCTGGAGCTGAGCGACGTCAACCGCGGCCTGCGGGTCATGGTCGGGCCGCTGATCGCCGGGCCGATCTTCGGCGGCTACGCGGCCGGTCTGGCCAAGCCGGGGCTCGTCGGCGGCGGCGCGGTCCTGCGGGCGTTCGAGTGGTTCCGGCAGGCGGGCAAGCCCCAGCAGGCCGCGATGGCGGGCGGCATGGCCGCGGCGGTCGCCGCGGCCGCGCTCGTGCTGGGCTTGGAGGAGGAACCGGTCAAGAAGCCCGCGCCCACGCTGATCGCCCAGCCGTCCGCGACCGTGCGGCCGGCGCGGCCCGAGCCGAGGGAGGCGCCGGCGCGGGTCGTGCCCCCGGTCAAGACCGAGCGGAAACCGGTCAAGCCCCGGCTGCGCGCGACGGTCGATCCCCTCGGCGCGCTCGTCCGCGGCCGGCCGGGCATCATCGGCATCCGGCTGCGCAACTACGGGGAGGTGGCCACCGGGAACCTGGCCGTGTTCGTCGACCTGCCGGTGGGCGTGACGCTGATTCCGCCGGCCAGGCTCCACCAGGCCGCCGCCCTCCACGGGCCCGTGGGCACGGTGGACGGATGGTCCTGCCGCCCGGCCCGCGGGGGCGCCCGCTGTGTCAGAGGGCCGCTCCACGCCGGGCAGGGCACGGCGGTGTTCCTGCGGGTGCTGGTGGCCGAGAAGGCGCCCGAGGGGGTGGGGCCCGCCGTACGCGTCGAGGCGGGCTCTGTGCGGGTCAACGCGCGGGCCCAGGAGGGCGTGCGTGCGAAGGGCACGCCGGCCAGGTTCGCCACCGACGGCAAGGTGACCGTCAGGGCGATCGGCAACTCGCTGCTGACCTGCCCCGAGACGCGGACGGGCTGCACGCAGGCCCAGCTGCGGCAGGGCGACCAGCGCGACAACGACCTGTGGCCGATGACCGCGCTCGACCGTGACGACGTGCCGGACACCACCGCCTCCAGCGCGGCCCACCTGTCCGTGCCCAAGGGCAGCCAGGTGGTGTGGGCCGGGCTCTACTGGTCGGCGAGCGGCGATCGCGCCGGGTCGATCAAGCTGCGGCCGCCGGGGCGGCGGGCGTACGTGCCGGTGCGACCTTCCCACGTGGCCGTCCGCGACCTGCCCGCGGGACCCGTCTACCAGGCGTTCGCCGACGTCAGCAGATTGGCCGCGGGCGTACGCAGGAGCGGCACGTGGTGGGCGGCCGACGGGCCGCTGCGCGAGGGGGTGGCGCGGCACGCCGGATGGAGCCTGGTGCTGATCGTCACCGACCCCGCGGAGCCGTACAGCCAGGCCGTCGTGATCGACACGGCCACCGTGATCGGCGGCTCGGCCCGGCGCGTACGCATCCCGCTCGCAGGGCTGACCCCCGAGGCCGCCCCCGCCAGGCTGGAGATGGTGACGTGGGAAGGGGACGCCGACCTGGCAGGCGACAAGGTCTCGCTCGGCTCCGGCGCGCTCACCCCAGCGGGCGGCGAACGCGATCTCGCGAACGTCTTCGACGGCTCAGCCGGCGGCGTGGCGGAGATGACGTTCGGCGTGGACGTCGATACGGTCGGCGCGGAACTCGGAGTGGACCCCGGGCTGACGATCGCCACGGACAAGGACGTCGTCCTGTTCGGAGTGGCCGCGTTGAGCGTACGTGCGCGATCGTGACCGTGAACGGGACAAACTGGTACGGTCTGCCTGAAAGGTTTGGCGCCTCAGCGGGTGGCAGTCGAATCGTCGGGGATTAACCCTCGCGCGATCACTTGCTTTCATTACCCTGAGAGAGGGCCGCCTAGTCCGGTCTCTGACGGTGCAGAGCCAGCAAGGTCGGACCACCAGGAAAGGGGCGGTGTCAGTGGATCGCTGTGCGCTGTTCGTAGACGCTGGCTATCTGCTGGCCGACGGAGCGATGGCCGTGCACGGCACGCGCCATCGTGAAGCGGTTGCCTGGGACTACCCCGGGCTGCTCCAGCTGATGACCAGCCTGTCGCGCGAGCGCACCGGCCTGCCGCTGCTGCGGTGCTACTGGTACGAAGCGACGGTCGAGGGCCGCCGCACGCCGGAGCACGACGCGCTGGCCGACATCCCGGGCCTCAAGCTCAGGCTGTCGCGCATCCGGCCGGGCCGACGCGAAGGCGTCGACGCCCAGGTCCACCGCGACCTGATGACTCTCGCCCGCAACAACGCCATCTGCGACGCGGTGATCGTGAGCGGGGACGAGGACCTGGCGCAGGTCGTGTGCGACGCGCAGGACCTCGGCGTCAGGGTGAGCGTCATCCACATCGCGGCCGAAGGCGGCTGGGCCGTCTCGCGGTCGCTGCGGCAGGAGTGCGACGACCTGGTCGAGCTGGGCGGCGTCCACCTGCGGCAGTACGTCTCCCTGGTGACCGGCGTCACCGAGTCGTCCAACGGGCACCACCACCAGCAGCAGCTCAGCAACGGACAGTCCGCGCACTCGCTGCCGCCCTCCCTGCCCCAGTCGTCGCTGCCCCCGTCCACCGGCAGCCACGCCGCCGGCTCGTCCTCCTCCAACAGCCAGCCGTCGTCGAACGGGCCGGTGTCGTCGGGGCGCGGGCGTTCGTCGTCGTCCACGCCGCCCTCGCTGCCCGCGTACGGCGGCTACCAGGACGAGCAGCCGCCGTCCACGCCGCAGCGCTCGGCTCCGGCGACGGGGCCCATCCCGGCCCAGCCCCAGCCCCAGGCGCAACACCAGGCCCCGTCGCAGTCGCCCAGCACCGGTCAGTTCGCCTCGCCGGCCAGTGGGGGGACGTACCAGCCTGCGCAGCTCGGGCCGTACACCGGGCCGCAGCCCGCGCCCGTCGCGCCGCCGTCCGCCGCGACGGCGGGCGCCACCACGCTGTCCGACGCCGTCAAGGCCGCCCACCGGGAAGGGCACGACTTCGGCGATTCGGTCGCCCGGGACGCGCCGGCGTTGTGGCTGGAGGCCGTGCTGGCGCGCAAACCGCGCATGCCGTCCGATCTGGAGGCTCGCCTGCTGCAGGGCTCGTCCTTGCCGATCGACTTCCTGCTGCACGACGAGGTCCGTCACGCGCTACGGCGCGGCTTCTGGGACGCCCTCGAACGCGCTCGCCACTGACCCTTCCCGCGTCACACCCCCCGCTCAGAACCTCCGCCCGCTTCCCGGGCCCGTGCTCCCCCCGCGCGCTTCTCGGCCGACGCCTCTTTCCGGCCGCACCCTTCCGCCTCGCCGGCGGCATTCCTTCGCCCCGATCACGCCGCTCGTCGCGTGTCCGCGTCGTTCCACGCCGGCCGGCGTGCCTCAGCACCCCTGCCCGTTGGGGCGCCCTGAGGAGGCGCCCGGCCGGGCAGTGGCGGGGGCGGTCAGGACAGAGCGTCGAAGCCGGCGCGCAAATGCGTCACCCGGTCCGTGAGGTCCGACAGCGGGGAGGCCAGCGCAGGGTCCTGGGACTTGCGGACCATTTCCCGCATCCGGGCCAGCTCGTCCTCCACCGCGGTCAGCCGCCGGGACAACTCCGGCAGCACGGAGGCGTGATCGCCGGTCCCGGGCGGCAGCTCGCCGGTGAGCCGCTCGCGCAGCATGGACGCCTGCTCGGCCAGGCGTTTGTTCATGTTGTACAGCTCGCTGAACACCGACACCTTCGCCCGCAGCACCCACGGATCGAACGGTTTGGTCAGATAGTCCACCGCGCCCGCCGCGTACCCGCGGAAGGCGTAGTCCGGCGCACTGTCCACGACGGTCAGGAAGATGATCGGGATGTTCCTGGTCCGCTCCCGCCGTTTGATGTGCGCGGCCGTCTCGAACCCGTCCATGCCCGGCATCCGCACGTCGAGCAGGATGAGCGCGAACTCGGTGTTGAGCAGCGCCTTGAGCGCCTCTTCGCCCGACCGGGCGCGCACCGGCACCAGGTCGAGCGAGCTGAGGATGGCCTCAAGAGCGATGAGGTTCTCCTCCCGGTCATCGACCAGCAGGATCTTCGCACGATCCGCCATCAATCACGACCCTTCGGCTGATGTGTCGGACGTGGCGCCCCGGCCGCGGCTGAGCCAGCCGCGGAGGCGTTCGAGCAGCCGGTCCACATCGACCGGCTTGGGGACGTAGTCGGACGCGCCCGAGGCGATGCTCTTCTCCCGATCGCCCCGCATGACCTTGGCGGTCAGCGCGATGATCGGCAGGTCGGCGAACTGCGGCATGCGCCGGATGGCCGAGGTCGTGGCCCAGCCGTCCATCTCCGGCATCATGATGTCCATCAGTACGAGAGCGACGTCCTCATTGCGTTCGAGCTGCTCGATCCCCTCTCTGCCGTTCTCAGCGTAGACGACTGTGGAGCCGTGGCGCTCCAGCACGCTGGTCAGCGCGAAAACGTTGCGGATGTCGTCGTCCACGATGAGGATCTTCGTGCCGTTGAGCGGGTCGTCGCCCTGCCACTGGGTGGGCGTCTCGATCGGCGGCTCGACCAGCTCGGGCATCGGCAGGTCCAGCGGCAGCGGCGGCTCGGGCACCGTGGCGGTGGCCGACTCGTCCATCGGCGGCGTCATCAGCTGCCGGCGTGCCACGCCGCCATCGGTGGCGGCCAGCGGCCCGGTGTACGACGCCGGCAGGTAGAGCGTGAACGTGCTGCCCTTGCCCAGCTCGCTGTCCACGTGGATCTCGCCGCCCAGCAGCCTGGCGATGTCCCTGCAGATCGCCAGGCCCAGGCCGGTGCCGCCGTATTTCCTGCTCGTGGTGCCATCGGCCTGCCGGAACGCCTCGAAGATGACGTCCCGCTTGTCCGGCGCGATCCCGATGCCGGTGTCGATCACCTGGAAGGCCAGCAGATCACGAGCGTCGTGCAGGGTGTCGTCGTCGAAGTCGACCCCCGGCGGCGCTATCGAGACACGCAGCTTGACCTCGCCCCGCGGCGTGAACTTCACCGCGTTGGAGAGCAGGTTGCGCAGCACCTGCTGCAGGCGCTGCTCGTCGGCGCGCAGCTCGTTCGGCACGGCGGAGTCGACCTCCACACTGAACGCCAGGCCCTTGTCCTGCGCCAGCGGCGTGAACGCCGCCTCCAGCAGGTCGACCATCTTCGGCAGCGACACCTGGATCGGGTGGATGTCCATCCGGCCCGCCTCGACCTTCGACAGGTCGAGCATGTCGTTGATCAGCTGGAGGAGCGCCGACCCCGCGCTGTGGATCGTCCGGGCGAACTCGACCTGCTGCGAGGTCAGGTTGCCCTCCGCGTTCTCGGTGAGCAGCTTGGCCAGCACCAGCAGGCTGTTGAGCGGTGTGCGGAGCTCGTGCGACATGTTCGCGAGGAACTCGGACTTGTAGCGCGAGGAGACGGCCAGCTGCTCGGCGCGCTCCTCCAGGGTGCGCCGGGCCTGCTCGATCTGGAAGTTCTGGATCTCGATCGCGCGGTTCTGCTTGGCCAGCAGCGCCGCCTTGTCCTCCAGCTCGGCGTTGGACCTGCGCAGCTCCTCCTGCTGGCGCTGCAGCTCGTCAGAGCGCTCCTGGAGCTCCCTGGTGAGCCGCTGGGACTCGGTCAGCAGGTCCTCGGTGCGGGAGTTGGCGATGATCGTGTTCATCGTGACGCCGATGGTCTCGACGAGCTGCCGCAGGAAGTCCAGGTGCACGTCGCCGAACGGTGTGAACGAGGCCAGCTCCAGCACGCCCAGCACGCGGTTCTCGAACAGGATCGGCAGCACCACGATCTGCGCGGGCGTGGACTGGCTGAGCCCGCTCTCGATGGTGATGAACTGCGGCGGCACGTCGTCGAGCACGATGTGCCGGCCCTCGGCCGCCGCCTGGCCGACGATGCCCTGGCCGATGGCGAAGCGCTGGCGCGGCCCGCGGCCGGGGCGTACGCCGTAGCCGCCGATCAGCACCAGCTCGTGGTCGCCCTCGGGGTCGATGCCGTAGAAGGCGCCGTAGCGGGCCGACACCAGCGGCGTCAGCTCGCTCATCGTCAGCTTGGCCACCTCGAACAGGTCGCGGTGGCCCTGCATGAGCCTGGAGATGCGGGCCAGGTTGGACTTGAGCCAGTCCTGCTCCTGGTTGGCCTGGGTGGTCTCGCGGAGGTTGGCCACCATCGAGTTGATGTTGTCCTTCAGCTCCGCCAGCTCGCCCTGCGCCTCGACGGCGATCGAGCGCGTCAGGTCGCCGCGCGCCACGGCGCTGGTCACGGTGGCGATGGCGCGCACCTGGGTGGTGAGGTTGCCGGCCAGCTCGTTGACGCTCTCGGTGAGCCGCTTCCAGGTGCCCTCGACGCCCTCGACCCGCGCCTGGCCGCCGAGCTGGCCCTCCGAGCCCACCTCGCGGGCGACTCGGGTGACCTCGGAGGCGAACGACGACAGCTGGTCCACCATCCGGTTGATGGTGGTCTTCAGCGCGAGGATCTCACCCTGGGCGTCCACGTCGATCTTGCGCATGAGGTCGCCGTTGGCGACCGCCGTGGTGACCTCGGCGATGTTACGCACCTGGTAGGTGAGGTTGTTGGCCATGAAGTTGACGTTGTCGGTGAGGTCCTTCCACACACCCGACACGCCCTGCACCCGTGCCTGGCCGCCCAGTTTGCCCTCGGTGCCCACCTCGCGGGCCACGCGGGTGACCTCGTCGGCGAAGGACGACAGCTGGTCCACCATCGTGTTGAGGGTGTCCTTGAGCTGCAACATCTCGCCCTGGGCATCGACGGTGATCTTCTTCGACAGGTTGCCCTGCGCCACCGCGGACGAGACGGCCGCGATCTGCCGCACCTGCGAGGTGAGGTTGTTGGCCATCGAGTTGACGTTGTCCGTCAGGTCCTTCCAGACCCCGGACACGCCGCGCACCTGCGCCTGGCCGCCGAGCTGGCCCTCGGTGCCCACCTCGCGGGCGACTCGGGTCACCTCCGAGGCGAACGACGACAGCTGCTCGACCATCGTGTTCATGGTCGACTTGAGCTCCAGGATCTCGCCCTGGGCGTCCACGTCGATCTTGCGGGTGAGGTCGCCGTTGGCCACGGCCGTGGTCACCTGGGCGATGTTACGCACCTGGTAGGTGAGGTTGTTGGCCATGGAGTTGACGTTGTCGGTGAGGTCCTTCCAGACGCCCGACACGCCCTTCACCTCGGCGCGGCCGCCCAGTTTGCCCTCGGTGCCGACCTCGCGGGCGACTCGGGTGACCTCGTCGGCGAAGGAGGACAGCTGGTCCACCATCGTGTTGAGGGTGTCCTTGAGCTGGAGGATCTCACCCTGCGCGTCAACGGTGATCTTCTTCGACAGGTTGCCCTGGGCCACCGCCGTCGCCACCGTCGCGATGCTGCGCACCTGCGAGGTGAGGTTGTTGGCCATGAAGTTGACGTTGTCGGTGAGGTCCTTCCAGACCCCGGACACGCCGGTGACCTGCGCCTGGCCGCCGAGCTGTCCCTCGGTGCCGACCTCGCGGGCGACTCGGGTGACCTCCTCGGCGAAGCCGGAGAGCTGGTCCACCATCGTGTTGACGGTGTTCTTCAGCTCGAACATCTCGCCCACGGCGTCGACCGTCACCTTGCGGCTCAGGTCGCCCTTGGCCACCGCCGTGGTCACGACCGCGATGTCGCGCACCTGCGCGGCCACGCGCGAGGACATCGTGTTGACGGCCTCGGTCAGGTCCCGCCAGCTCCCCGACATGCCGCGCAGGTTGGCGCTGCCGCCCAGCCTGCCCTCGGTGCCGGCCTCGCGGGCCACCCTGGTGACCTCGGAGTTGAACAGCGCGAGCTGGTCGACCATGCCGTTGATGGCCTTGCCCAGGCGGCGCACCTCGCCGCGGGCAGACCGGTCGAGGTCGATGCGCCGCGACAGATCTCCCTTGGCGACCGCGTCGATCACGTCGGCCGCGCCGCTCACCGGGCTCACCAGGGCGTCGATCAGCTGGTTGACCGACTCGACGCTCTCGGCCCACGCGCCGACGCCGGGTCCGGGCGTCAGACGCTCGCCGAACCGGCCTTCCTTGACCACTTCCTTGCGGACGCGTACCAGCTCGTTGGCGAGATGCTCGCGCCGGTCGGCCACCTCGTTGAGCAGCAGCCGGACCTCGCTCATGATGCCCGGGGGCGCGTGAGGCACTCGACGCCGGAAGTCGCCGTCACGCCAAGCGAAGAGGGTCTCCAGGATGGGTACGAGATCCGATTCGGTGTACGTCCTCTCTTCTGGGCTTGGCGCGGCTTTGGCCGTGGTCATGGGGCCTCCTTCACTCGCTGCGGGCCTCGGCGAGTGATTCAAGTCTGTCACGATGAGTAGCTCGTAGTCCTGTCCTTGGATTTACCCCAAGTCAGCGAGAAGTGTGGTAGTCACGGTGGGATGACTGCTTCTCCCCATGCGCTGCTCGCCGCGACGTTCGCGCCCGGCGAGACCGCTGTGACGTCTGCGATGAGGTTCACGCGCGAAGTGATGACCGCGTGGGCCACCGGTGGCGTGCTCCATACCGCCGAGCAGGTCGCGGGAGATTTGGCCGAGCAGGTCGCCGACGAGCCGTTTGAGGTGATTTGGAAGCATTTTGGGGATGCTGTACAGGTCGAGTTCCGGCAACGAAGCGTCTCCCCGAGTGATCCAAAGGCTCCTTCCGCGAACGTCGAAGAGTGGGGAGTCACCTTTGCGGGCGATTCCCGTGTCCACTGGGCTAGGCTCACGCTACCTGGCTCCGTGGACAGGGTGGCGGCCGAATGGCTGGAAGAGAGCGCCCGAGGACCACATTGGCTGGGGTTCCTGGCTGACGCGAGTGACCTGCTCGCCGGCACTCTAGACCCCGACATGGTGCCGGCGCTCGTCGCCCAGGTCGTGGTGCCGAGGCTGGCGAGCTGGTGCGCGGTCTACACCTCCGACGGCGCCGCGGGCCCCCTCCGGCTGTCCTACCTCTGGCACGCGGACGAGGCGCGGATCGACGGGCTGCGCGAGCAGCTCGCGGACATGGACATCTCGGCCGCCGGCACCAGGGTCACCTCCACCGTGCATATGGCGGATTCGCAGATCCTCGCCGTGCCGCTCACGGCGCGCGGCCGCGGCCTCGGCATGATGTGCCTGGGCCGGCCCGACCGCTTCCCCGACGATGTCATCCAGTTCGCCGACGACATCGGCAGGCGTGCCGCGCTGGCCATGGACAACGCCAGGCTGTATGCCCAGCAGGCGGCCGCCAACCGCGCGTTGCAGCGCAGCCTGCTGCCGCCCAACGAGCCCGAGGTCCCCGGCCTCGACTACGGCGTCATCTACGAGCCCGCCGGCGAGGCCAACGAGGTCGGCGGCGACTTCTACGACCTGTTCAAGGCCGGCGACGACTCGTGGCGGTTCGCGATCGGCGACGTCTGCGGCACCGGCCCGGAGGCCGCGGCCGTGACCGGCCTCGCCCGGCACACGCTGCGGCTGCTGGCACGCGAGGGATACGGCGTGGCGGCCGTCCTCGGCCGGCTCAACCAGGCGATCCTGGAGGAAGGGGAGCGGGCCAGGTTCCTCACGCTGCTGCACGGGGACATCACGCCCGTGGACAGCGGCCTGGAGATCCGCCTGGTGTCGGCCGGCCACCCGGAGGCGCTGCGGCTCAAGCCGAACGGCAAGGTCGAGGCCGTGACCACGCCGCAGTCGCTGCTCGGGGTCTTCCACGAGGTCGTGTTCGAAGCCGACACCGTCCACCTCGAGCACGGCGACGTGCTGCTGGCCGTCACGGACGGGGTGACCGAGCGGCGCTCCGGCGGGCGCCTGCTCGACGACGACGGCGGCCTGGCCAAGCTGCTGGCCGAATGCGCCGGGCTGTCGGCCAGGGCGGTGGCCGAGCGCATCCGAAGGGGCGCGGCCGAGTTCGCCTCCGAGCCGAGCGCCGACGACCTGGCCATCGTGGTCCTGCGCGCCCGCTGACGGCCGGTCGGCCGCCGGCGGGTGTACGTTGTGGTGATCGATGACGCCTCCCCGTGACGGCCGGTTCGCGCGATGGTGACAGCGGGAGGCGCCGACAATCAAGCCCCCGAGTCAGCCAACTCTTTACAGAGTGTCAGAAGTCAGCATGAATCCACGTGCTTCCTGGCGAATTCCAGCTGCAGCGCGATCTGCGCGATCCGCTCGGACACCACCTGCGACCCGCGGGTGGCGTCGTACATGTACACCTCGTGCTCCCGCCCGTGTTCGGCGAGCTTGGCCACGTACTTCTCGACCTGCCGCAGCGGGCAGCGCGTGTCGTTCTCCCCGGCGAGGATCAGCAGCGGGCTCTTCACCTGGTCGACGTACGTGATCGGCGAACTGGCGGCGTACCGCTCGGGCTGCTCGTCGGGTGAGCCGCCGAACAACGCGCGGTGGTAGGCGCGCAGGCTCTCGGCCTCGTCCTCGTACGACGTCTGGTGGCAGGCGATCGGGACCGCCGCGATGCCGGCCGCCCACAGGTCGGGCTGGGTGCCGAGGCCGAGCAGCGTGAGATAGCCGCCCCACGCCGAGCCGGCCAGCACCAGCCGGTCCGGGTCGGCGATGCCGCGCTCGACCACGCAGGTGCGTACGGCCGCCACGTCGGCCAGCTCGATGTGCCCCACGTCGCCGTGCAGCGCGTCGCGCCAGGCCGAGCCGTAGCCGGTCGAACCGCGGTAGTTGACCCGTACCACCGCGAAACCCGCGTCCACCCAGGCCGCGACCTCGGGTGAGAAGGCGTCCCGGTCGTGGGCCGTCGGCCCGTGGTGCAGCAGGAAGACGGTGGGGAAGGGCGTGGTGCCGGTCTCCGGCTTGGAGATCAGCGCGTGGATGCGGCCACCCTCGCCCTCGACGTCGACGTCCTCCGCGGGCACGCTCGGCGGGGCGGCCGGGCCACCGGGGTTGACCACGACCTGGCCGCCGCTTGAGCGGATGACCGGCGGGTGGGAGGCGCTGGACCAGGAGTACTCGACGTGGCCGCCGGGCCGGGGCGCCGCCTCGTCGATCACGCCGTGCGGCGTGTCGATGAGGGTCAGGCCGCCGCCGGCGAGGTCGTAGCGGTGCAGATGGCTGCGGGCCCGGTCGTCGCGCCGGATCAGCAGGCCGCGGGCGTCGTCGTACCACTCGGCGTCCAGGTCGCCGGCGTCCTTCAGCCAGATCTCGCGTTGCTCGCCGGTCACCGGGTCCCAGACCAGGGGCTCGTGGCGCTGGCGGCGCTCGTGCAGGGCGAGCAGGCGGCGGTCGCCCACAACCGGGGCGAAGCGGAGCCCGACCACGCCCTTGCCCGGCCCGTCGTACAGCTCGCTGACCGTGTCGCCGTTGGCGCGGACGACGCGGAGCGCGGGGTGGCGGAAGTCGCCGTACTCACCGTGGTTGATCGCGATGAGGGAGCCGTCGAGCGACATGTCGGCCACCCACGCGGCCTCGGTGTGCCTGTAGAGGAGCCGCTGCGGCTCGCCCGCGCGTACGAGGTGGATCCGGAACGTGCCCTCGCTGGCCAGGCTGATCGCCGCGAGGCCTGTCGTGGACAGCGCGATGCCGCCGGGCTGGCCCGGCGGCAGGCCCTCGGCGACCGGCTCGTCGGTGCCGCCGGTGAACGGCTGGCGCCACCACACGCCGAACTCGTCGCCGTCCGTGTCGGCGAACCAGTAGATCCACTGGCCGGTCGGGTCGATGGCGGCGAACGCCGTGCCCTTGGGACGGTCGGTGACCTGCCGGATGGCGCCCGTCACGCGGTCCCAGGCGTAGACCTCCCACTTTCCGGTGGCGTTGGAGCGGTAGATGGAGCGGTTCGGGGCCTGACGCGCCCAGGAGGGCAGCGTCATGCGCGAGGCCCGGAACCTGGCCTGCCAGCGTTCCTCCGCCTTCATCCGCCGCGCCCCCTCCCGTTGATGCCCCGCGCCTCCCGGCTCGGGATGCCGTCCAGTATTGCGCCTGTGCCGGAGAAATACTTAGGGAATGTGGGGGAATTTCGGACTAAATGCCCCATCAGTAACACCAGTCACACATGTCCGTCAAGGAACAGGTCTTGATCGGACTGCGGGCTCGAAGATAGACAGTTGAAAGGCCGCGTGCGTCACGACTTTCTCTCGACTTTTCGCCTCACTTGTGGCGACATTTCGGGAGATATATCGCGCGATCCGCTCATCGAGGTCGGCCGGGTCGGTGTGCCACGCACTCGGGCCCATCCCGACCACCTGCGCGATGTCGCCGGGGCCCAGCTCCATGTCGAACTCGATCGAGCGCCGCCCGGTCTCCGCGAAGCCCTCCATGCTCCGCGCGACCCTGCGGTCCTTCTCCTCGTCGACGGAGAGCAGTCCCAGCTCCTCGACCAGCGGGCTCAGGTGTTTCCGCGCCGGCGTGACGACCACCACGACGCCGTCCGGCCGCAGGATCCTCCTGAATTCGGGCCCGTTCCTGGGCGCGAAAACGTCGATCACCACGTCGGCCACCCCATCCTTGATGGGAAGCGGCCGCCAGACGTCGGCCACGAATGCTCCCGCCCTCGGATGCACCCGCGCCGCCCGGCGTACAGCGTGTTTCGACACATCGAACGCCATCCCGATGCCATCGCTCACGGCATTGAGCACGGTCGCCAGGTAGTGCCCGGTTCCCGCGCCTGCGTCGACGATCACCGGCGCGGTCCTGCCCGCCGTGCGGCGACCTTCGACGTCGTCCCGGCCAGACACAGGACCGCCTGCTGGTCCCACGCCGTAACCGGCCTCCATTCCCGCCCCACGGTACGCCCTCAACTCCCCGCCGTCATTCGTTTCTGTAGAGGACTCGCGTTCTAGTGGAACGGCCTGGCTTTCGGCGTGCTTTCGTACGGTCTCGGCCACGGCGTCGGCGAGCGGGGCATAGTGTCCGGCGTCGAGAAATTCGGCCCTGGCGGCCACCATCGCCGCGCTGTCGGCCGTACCCGGGGGTCTGTTGCCGACGAGCAGGCTGACGTACCCCTGTCGGGCGACGTCGAAGGCGTGCCCGCCGGCGCACCGCAGCGCGCCTTCGCCCAGGCGCAGGTCGGCGCGGCAGACCGGGCATATGAGGTATTCGACGATGTCAGCCAGCATGCGGCCCATTCTGGTCCACGGCCACACCGGTGCCGGCACCCCTGTCGCTGACCGTTTCACGCCCTTTCGCCCGTGCTGAGAGACGGGCCCGAAGGGCCGGTGGGTGGCGGCAGAAGGTCAGGTCCTCGCCTCGAGGAGGAAGGCGGCGTTGGAAGGGGTGGAGCGGAGCTTGCCGACCAGGAGCTCGAGTCCTTGCTGCTTCTCCATCGCGGTCAGCATCCGCCGCAGCCGCCAGACCACCTGCTTCTCCTCGGCATGCAGCAGGATCTCCTCCCGCCGCGTCCCCGAGGTGTCCAGGTCCACGGCCGGGAACAGCCGCCGCTCGGCCAGCTCGCGGACGAGGTGCAGCTCCATGTTCCCCGTCCCCTTGAACTCCTCGTACAGGTTGTTGTCCATCCGCGACCCCGTGTCCACCAGCGCGGTGGCGAGGATGGTGAGGGAGCCGCCGCCCTCGACGTTGCGGGCGGCGCCGAAGAAGCGCTTGGGCGGGTAGAGAGCGCTGACGGCGATGCCGCCGGTGAGGATGCGGTCGCCGCCGGGCGCCAGGTTGTTGTACGCGCGACCCAGCCGCGTCAGCGAGTCCAGCAGCACGACCACGTCGCGTCCGCCCTCGACGAGGCGCTTGGCGCGTTCGATGGCCAGCTCCGCGATGGCGGCGTGGTCGCGGTCGGGGTGGTCGAAGGTGGAGGAGAAGACCTCGCCGTCGATGGTGGCGCGAATCTCGGTGACCTCCTCGGGCCGCTCGCCCACCAGCACGACCATGAGGTGTACCTCGGGGTGGTTGCGGGAGATCGCGGCGGCCAGCGCCTGGAGGATCATGGTCTTGCCGGCCTTGGGCGGGGCGACGATGAGGCCGCGCTGGCCCTTGCCGATGGGGGCGAACAAGTCGATGACGCGCGTGCTGAGCGACTCGGTCTCAAGGGTGAGCCGTTCGGTCGGATGGACGGGCGTCAGGTCGGCGAAGCTGGGCCGCTCGCGCCACCGCGTGGAGCCGTTGACGGACTCGACGCGGGCGAGCTTGTTCCCGGCGAACGAGGCGACGACGTGGTCGCCGGGCCGCAGGTCGAACTGCTTGATCTTGTCGGGTGGCAACCGGACGTCGCCCGGTCCGGGAAGGTGCGCGGCCCGGATGAACGCGGATTTGTCGCGTACGTCCAGGAGGCCGCTCACCTGCCGGATGGGCACGTCGGAGCGCTGTTCGGGAATGGTGTGCACAGACATGATGGGTCCCTCTGGGGGTATGCGCCGTCCCAGGAAGGTCGGCGGGTGATGAAGGAAGCCGGGCCTCGATCAAAGGTCGGGGCGGGGCTGAGATGAAGATCAGCGGAGCTGTAGCTCAACGCTGGTGGGAACATACCACACGTTCCGACCCATGAAACGCCTAGCCCTCTTGGGCTATTCCCGGGCGGTTCTCGGGTCTTCCCTCACGATCTCGCGACACGGCGCGTGACAATGTTCTTCTTAACGCCGCGCTGCGAGGAAAATTACCGCAGCCGGTGTTTCAGAGGGCACAGAAACCCCACCGCGGCCGCGGCATCGTGTCATCAAGCCACCTGCAGGATCCCTGCAACTCGGTGGGGGTTCCATAGGACCAAGAGAAACTCCTTGGGGGAGAGCACCATGAAGACCGTCAACTGCCCGCGGTGTC
Organism: Nonomuraea sp. NPDC049480; assembly: GCF_044465905.1. Taxonomy (NCBI): domain Bacteria; kingdom Bacillati; phylum Actinomycetota; class Actinomycetes; order Streptosporangiales; family Streptosporangiaceae; genus Nonomuraea; species Nonomuraea sp. NPDC049480. The sequence continues at coordinate 359,389 of NZ_JBITMD010000007.1, read as the reverse complement.
ACCACGAGCTCGACGAGGGCCCGATCATGTACCGGTGCGCGAACTGCTGCCGCGCTGTCTACGCCGCCGACCTCGAGAACGAGTACGTCCCGCGCGAGCCGGTCGCCGCCTAGTCTGAGGCGTGTGCCGCATCAACCGATAACCGTGTCCGGCGTCGAGGTGACACCGCTCTGCGACGCCGTGGGCCCGATGGGGGCGGCGATCCGCCGCCCGCTCGCCGAGATGTTCCCCGGTTCGGGGCTCCAGGACGAGCCGTGGGTCCTGCACTTCCACTGCTATCTGCTGCGTACCGCGGCGGGCCGGCTCACGCTGGTCGACACCGGCATCGGCGGCGCCGACTCCCCGGCGTCCAGCTGGGCGCCGGTTCCCGGCACGCTGGCCGGCGAACTGGCCGCGGCGGGCGTCACGCCCGCCGAGATCGACACCGTCGTCCTCACCCACCTGCACAGCGACCATGCCAGTGGCGTGGTGACCGACGACGGCAGGCCGGCGTTCGAGAACGCGCGTCACGTGCTCCAGCAGGCCGAGCTGGACGCCGCCCAGGGCCCGTCGCTCGACCGGCTCATCGCCCCGATCAAGGGGCAGCTGCAGGTCGTCGAGGGCCAGGCCGAGATCGCGCCCGGCATCCACGTGCACCTCGCGGCCGGGCACACGCCGGGCCACCAGATCGTCCGAGCCGGCGACGTGGCCATGACCGGCGACCTCGTCCTCCATCCCGTCCAGCTCGACGACCCGGGCGTGCGCTACCTCTACGACGACGACCAGGAGGCGGCCGCCCGCACCCGCGCCGAGGTGCTCGGCGGGCTCAAGGCCGAGCGGGCGATTCTCGCCACCGCTCACTTCAGCGAGCCGTTCCTGCGTCTTTGAGCAAGGTCTTCTCATGAGACTCGCGTCGTGACCAAGGTGAAGAAGCAGGCGTCGCCGCGGGTTCTGCCATAGTTGCCTGAGTGAGCGATTTCTGGGCCACGGTCAACCGGGTGATCACAGGGGCGGCGGCGTACATCACGGACGAGCGGGGGCGGGTCCTGCTCGTCGATCCCAACTACCGCGAGCACTGGTCCTTCCCCGGCGGCATCATCGACGCGGGGGAGCATCCCGCGCAGGCGTGCGCCAGGGAGGTGGCCGAGGAGGTCGGGCTCGTGGTGGAGGTCGGCAGGCTGCTCACGGTGGCCTGGGTCGAAGGGGTGCCGAACGTGCCCTATCCGCTGGTCAACTTCATGTTCGACTGCGGGGAGGTGGCCTCCGGCACGCTCATCACGCTGCAGACGGAGGAGCTGGACGACTACGGGTTCTTCACCGTCGAGGAGGCCGGGCGGCTGCTGGCGGGCCACGCCTATCAGCGACTGCTGGCCGCCAGGGCCGCCAGGGAATCCGGCGGGATGGCGTACCTACCGCCGGCTGAGGACCGGCTGGTCGGCCAGTAGCGAGGACGGCAGGGCCGCCATCGCGGTCAGGCCGCCGTACGGCGAGGGCGTCAGGGTGACCTTGATGCCGTGCCTGGCCGCCAGCCTGCTGACCACGAAGAGGCCGAGCCGGTCGCTCTGCGCCAGGTCGAACTCCGGCACCTTCGCCAGCCGGTCGTTCAGCTCGTCCAGCTCCACGCGCGGCAGGCCGAGCCCCCGGTCCTCGACCTCGGCCATCAGACCGTGCGGCGTGGTCGAGGTCCGCACGTCCACCTTGGTCTGGGGCGGGGAGAAAAGGGTGGCGTTCTCGATCAGCTCGGCCATCAGGTGGGCCACGTCCGTGACCGCCGACCCGTGCACCGCGAGCGGCGGCGTCTGGAGCACGTCCACCCGCTCGTACTCCTCCACCTCGGCCACGGCGGCACGCAGCACGTCGAGGACCGGCACCGGGTTGCGCCAGCCGCGCCCCGGGGTGTGGCCGGACAGGATGATCAGGCTCTCGGCGTGCCGTCGCATGCGGGTCGTGAGGTGGTCGAGCTTGAACAGGTCGGACAACATGTCGGGCTCCTCGGCGGCCCGCTCCATGCTGTCGAGCTGGAGCAGCTGCCGGTGCAGCAGCGACTGGTTGCGCCTGGCCAGGTTGACGAAGACCTGGCTGACGCCGTTCCGCAACCTGGCCTGATCCACCGCGGCCTCGACGGCCGTGGACTGCACCTGGTTGAACGCCTGGATGATGTCGTCCACCTCGGCGCTGTGCGTCCTGACCTCCAGCGGCGCGACCTCGGCAGGCGTGGGGCTGGAGGTGTCCGTACGCAGCCGCTTGACCAGTCTGGGCAGCCGTACCTCGGCCAGCTCGGTGGCGACGTCGCGGAGCCCGGCCAGCTCGCGCACCAGGCGCTTGCGGAAGCGGAGCGACAGGATGATCGAGGCGACGACCGCGACGAGGCCCACGCCGCCCGCCACGCCGATCTTGATGAGCATGCCGGCGGCCACCGGGATGATCCGCTCCGTGATGCCGGTGACGGCCGCGGCCTGGTTACGCTCGACCGCCAGCCACAGGTTCTCGCCGTCGATGGTCCAGGTGGCCGCCGTCGCGGGCAGCCCGTTCGTGGCCGCCTGCCCCTTGATGGCGTCCTCGGCGCGCAGGAACTCCTTGTGGACGAGCGAGGAGGCCAGTTGCTCGTACGGCCCGCGCAGGTCGCCGTCCAGGTGCGAGAGCGCCTGCGAGTACAGCAGCCGCCGGGTGGCGACCATCCCCGTGAACGCCTCCCGTTCCCTCGGCTCCACCCGGCCCTTCCCCAGCACCACGGCGATCAACGCCCGCTCCCTGGACAGCACGTCCTTGGCCTCGCCCAGCATGGTCACGGCCTTGGCCTGCTGGTAGAGCGCCATGTCGGGCACCAGGACCATGGCGTCGTACATGCGGAAGGACGCGTCCACGATCTGGCTGTAGGCGTCGATGACGTCGAGTGGCGCGGCGGTCCTGCCGTCCACGTCGCGCCGGATCTCCGTGAGCTGGTCGAGCTTGGCGTTCAGCGCGGTGAGCTGCGCGGTCATCTCGGGCGACAGATCACGCACCGACTTGACCAGGGTGCGGAACGTGGCCACGGACCGGTCGGTCTCGCCGCGCTGCTTGGCGAGCGCGTCCGCGCCCTGGCCGCTGGCCAGGAGCTCGGCGGAGGTCAGCCGCTCCTGCTGCAGCTTGATGTTGACCTGCTCGGACGGGATGGCCAGGTTGGAGGCCACATCATTGATCGCGAGCAGGCGCACGCCGTCGCCGCCCGTCAGGCCTGCCGCGAACGCCCACAGCCCGACGAGGGACAGCAGCGGGACGAGCAGCAGGACGAGCAGCTTCACAGCGATGGGGCGGCCACGCTTGGGGGGCATGCGACCTCCGGGTGCATGATGAGATCGCCTCGCAGATTACACCCCTCTTTGGAAGGATTTCTGTGCGTCTTCCGCGTTCCCTTTCCGGCTGGACCATCGCGGTCTTCGGATTCCTCGCCTTCGCGCTCGGCCTGCTCGGGTTGATCTCGCCCGTTACGTTGCTGGTCATGCTGGGTTTCGAGGTGCTCGACGTACGGCCCGCCGGGGACTACACGCTGGTCTACATGGCCGCCTCGTCCATGGCGGCGGTGAACATGGGCGTGTACTACATGTTCGCGGCGGCGGCGGACTACACGCCGTTCTTCCGCTGGACCGTGCCGTTCCGGATGGTCACGTTCGCGGTCTTCACCACGCTGGTGGTGACGGGGGCGGCGCCGGCGAAGTTCTTCGGCGTCGGGCTCTGGGAGGGGCTCGGAGCGCTGATCACGGGATTCGCGCTCTGGCGCGAGGGCAAGCTCATGCCCTCGCGCCAGACGGCCTGATCACGGATTGTCGGGGCCGCGGGCCACGAGGCGGTCGCCGGAGGTGGAGGTGGAGGCGGAGGTGGAGGTGCGCTCGCGCTCCAGTTGCCGTTCCAGATCGCGCTTCTCGTCCTCCAGCCTGGCCGCCCGGCTGGAGGCCTCCGCCCTGGCGCTACGCAGTCTGCGGCGCTGCCTGGCCGTCCGGCGCGAACCCGAGCCCAGCATCCAGAGGCCCAGCACCAGGACGACCGCGGTGGCGGCCCCGGCGAGGAACATCTCCAGGTGGTTGAGCTCGAAGGTGTATCCGAAGAGGATGTACCTGCTGGTTTCCTCGGTGAGGACCAGGGCTACGGCGCCGACGGCGAGCAGGACCAGGAGCAATCCCAAGAGAATCATCCAACTCACCCCTTGTCGGTGTTTATTGGGCCGAGCCAGGCTCGGCGTGCTGTGACGGGTGTCCTCGTTTTGCTGCGGATCCATCCCAGCGGCGCTTCAACTGCCCAAGTGACGTCGGGGTATGCGTGATGATCGGTGGCCGTTCCGGTGTGGTGATCGAGAGCACGCTGGAGATCAGCGGGATTCGGCTGCGCAACGCTCGTCGATGAGCGCGAGCAGCGTCTCCAGCGGCATCGAGGCGGGCGGGAGCTGCTCGCGGGCGTGCCTGTTCGCCTCGCGCCGCAGCACCTCGTTGACGGGGGTGGGCACGCCGTGCAGGCGGCCGAGCAGGACGATCTCGCCGTTGAGGTAGTCGGCCTCGATGGAGCCGCTGGCCCTGGCCAGGCTCTGCCACGACGAGCCGCCGCCGCGGGCGACGCCCTCGACGGGGCGGGCGTCCACCTGGTGGCCGCGTACGCGCGCTTCTTCCTCAGGGGTGTTGTACGCGATGCCGGCCCGGTCCAGCACGGCCCTGGCCTCGGCCCTGGCCCGCTCCACCACCGTCGCCATGCCGTCCGGGTGACCGACCAGGGCTTCGACGGCGTTGCCCAGGTTGCCGATCAGCTTGCCGTGCTTCCAGCGCATCACGTCGGGGTCGGCGCGTGCCACCAGCCCGCGCTTGCCGAGGTCGGTGACGATCTGCGCGGCCAGGTCGTCCACACCCTGGGGATAACGTCCGACGTGCAGCATCCCGGAGTACGGGTGCCCGTACGCGGCCACCACGCCGGGCTCCAGATGCAGGGCGGGCAGCCACACGCACACGCCGTAGACGCGCGGGAACCGCCGCAGGACCATGCGCTCGTTGTCGACGCCGTTCTGGGCGCACACCACGGGCAGACTGTCCGGCCAGCCGGCCAGGGCGGCGATCGTGTCCTGGGACTTGGTGGCCAGGATCAGCACGTCGTCGTCACGCGGAGGCACGGGGCCGTCGGCGGCGGGGATGTCGAGGGTTTCGACCGCCTCCGGGGTGATCAGGCGGAGGCCGTCACTCTTCAGCGTCTCGTAGTGCGCGCCTCTCGCGATGAGGAGGACGTCGTGCCCGCCTTGGTGGAGGCGGGCGCCGATCGTTCCGCCGACTGCCCCTGCTCCGATCACTATGTAGCGCATTGTCCGAGGATGTCATCCCCTATTTGGCGAGCGCCACCTGAGTCTGCGGCGTCGTGGCGGGCCCGTGCGCACGCTCGCGCACGATCGTCTTGAGCACGCGCCAGCCGTCGCGCACGGCGTTGAGGTTGCTCGTGCCGTGGATGCGGCAGCGCTCGTGACTGGGGACCTCGCTGATGAGGAGGCCGGCCTGAGCGGCGCGGATGTTCATCAGCGTCTCGATCTCGAAACCGTCGCAATCGAGGTCCAGGGCCTCCAGGTGGCGCGCCCAGAAGGCGTTGTAGCCGTAGCAGAGGTCGGTGTAGCGCGTTCCAAAAAGTACGTTGGTCAGCCCGGTGAGGACCTTGTTGCCGAGTGAGCGCCACGGGCTGAGGTCGTCGGAGCCGCCGCCGGGCGTGTACCTGGAGCCCTTGGCGAAGTCGGCGCCGGCGAGCAGCGTGTCGACGAAGGCCCGGATCTCGCGGCCGTCGGTGGAGCCGTCGGCGTCGATCATCACGATGATGTCGCCCGTGGCGGCCTGGAAGCCCTCGATGAGCGCGTTGCCCTTGCCTCGTCTGGTCTGTACGACGACCCGCAGGTCGGGACGCAGTCTCCGCGCGACGGCGACGGTGTCGTCGGCCGAGTTGCCGTCGACGAGGATCACCTCGTCGATCCAGTCGGGCAGTGTGGCGAAGACATGGGGGAGGTTATCGGCCTCGTTCATCGCGGGAACGATGACACTTACGCAGGCGGCGGAGGACTGCTCGTTCATGGTGTCAAGGTCCTCCTGCACACATGCAGCACACTTGACAGTTCCTTGAATCGTCGCAGGTCATCCGGCCCTGGACTCTTCCGCCCTGGCGATGATCTCGTCCACGGTCAGGTCGGGGGTCTGCCGGGAGGTGTCCAGCCACAGCCCGAGGCGGGGGGTCTCGCGGCGCAGCGCCTCGTCCAGCCGCGCCACCGTCCAGTCCCCGTAGCCGGTCTTGGCGCGCTCCTGCTCCCGGCGCTCCACCGTCGCCGCGTCGGGGGCGAGCACGACGACGTGGAGGGGGCGGGTGCGGATCCACTTGGTGAAGAGCTCCAGGTCCGGGCCGAGCACGACGTCCTGAACGATCGCGGTGAAGCCGGCCTCGGCGTACAGGTCCGCGACGTTCGCCGCGATCCGGTAACGGAGGTGGAGCTGGCGGACCGCCTCGCCGGTCTCCTCCGGCGTCATGTCGGCGCGGCCGGAGACCACCATGCGGCGGAACGCGTCGCCGCGTACGTGGGCGGCCCGCGGCAGCCGCTCGGCCAGGGCCTGGGCCACGGTGGACTTGCCCGAGGCCGAGATGCCGGTGATCAGTACGACGCCCTTCACGCGCCTACCAGCTTTCTCACCCGGTCGGCGCCCACGGCCAGCAGGAGCGTGGGCAGCCTCGGGCCCGTGTCGCGGCCGACGAGCAGCCGGTAGAGGAGGGCGAAGAAGTCCCGCTGGGCCGCCTTGAGCTCCGGGGTGGGCGCGGCGTCGGCCGTCAGCCCGGCCTGGCGCTTCGGCACGCCGTACACGAGCGTGGTCAGCCCGTCGAGCGACCAGTCGTCGAGGCCGTCGGCCAGCAGTCGCAGCGCCTCGCGCTCGCCCGGGCCGAGCGAGTCGAGCAGCTCTTCGTCGGGCGACTCGCGCACGCGCGTGCGCTGGTCGGCGGGCAGATGAGTGTCCACCCAGCGCTGCGCCCGGTCCAGGCGCGGGCGGGCCGCGTCGAGGTCGCCGATGCCGTCGAGGTCGCGCAGGATGCGCAGGGTCTGCTCGGCGTGGCCGGTCGTGATGTCCACGATGGAGGCCAGCGTCCGGTAGGGGACGGGACGCGGGGTGACCGGCAGCGGGCCCTCGGCAGTCCTGACCGCGCGGTCGTACGCGGCCCGCTCGGCGGGCTGGCCCTGGTCCGCGTCGATCTTGCGGCTCAGGGCGTCCCACTCGTCGTAGAGCCGGTGGATCTCCTGGTCAAAGGCGATCTTGAAGGACTGGGCAGGCCGGCGACGGGCGTACAGCCAGCGCAGCACCGGCGCCTCCATGATCTCCAGCGCGTCGGCCGGGGTCGGCACGTCGCCCTTGGAGCTGCTCATCTTGGCCATGCCGGTGATGCCGACGAACGCGTACATGGGGCCGATGGGCTGCTGCCCGCCGAACACATCGGTCACGATCCTGCCGCCGACGGTCCACGCCGAGCCCGGGGAGTGATGGTCGACGCCGGACGGCTCGAAGATCACGCCCTCGTACGCCCACCGCATCGGCCAGTCGACCTTCCACACCAGCTTGCCGTGGTCGTGCTCGGCCAGGCGCACGGTCTCGCCGAAGCCGCACTCGCAGGTGTAGGCCAGCTCGGTGGTCTCGTCGTCGTACGCCGTGACCGTCGTGAGGTCGCGCCCGCACAGGTCGCAGTACGGCTTGTACGGGAAGTAGTCCTCCACCTGCTTGGCCCGGTGCCGCGACAGCACTGCGTCGATCTTCGCCCGCTCGCGCACGGCCAGCAGGATCCGCTCGCGGTAGACGCCCGAGGTGTACTGCTCGGTCTGGCTGATCTCCCGGCAGCGCACGCCCAGCTCGGCCATGGCCTCGATCATGGGAGCCTTGAAGTGCTCGGCCCAGTTGGCGTGCGTGCTGCCCGGAGGGGCGGGCACCGCGGTCAGCGGCTTGCCGATGTGCTCGGCCCACGACGGGTCGACGCCCGCGGGAACCCTGCGGAAGCGGTCGTAGTCGTCCCAGGACAGCAGGTGCACGCACTCGACGCCGCGCCGCCGGATCTCGTCGGCGACCAGGTGGGGGGTCATGATCTCGCGCAGGTTGCCCAGGTGGATCGGTCCCGACGGGCTCAGGCCCGAGGCGCAGACCACGGGTTTTCCTGGCGCGCGCCTCTCCGCCTCGGAGATCACTTCGTCCGCGAACCTGGAGACCCAGTCGGTCTCGGAACTTTCCACCATCGCGCCATTCTCGCGGCTCGGCCTGGTTCAGGCGAACCGATTGGGGTGACGCGTCCAGGGGCTATTCGCCGAGCTCGTTGTCGAGCCGGGTGCTCATGGCCGCCATGGCCGGGTGGAAATCCTTGCCGCACTCGAGGTCGTCGAGCGCCGTCTTGATCTCGCGCTTCAGTATCGCCTGCTTCTCGCCTTCGGTGAGGCCTGTCGGGAAGTTCCCCGTCCCGGTCTCCGGGTCGAAAGCGGGGATCGTCTTGTCCTCTTTGCGCGCCAGCTCGTGCAGTTCCTTGGAGAACAGCAGAAAACCCCAGTCCCGCATGGCCGTGGGCGTGGTGGCGCCGATCCGGTAGCCCTTGGTCGTCATGCAGTCGGCCATGGCCGCTGCCTGCTCGACGAGCTCCGGGTCGCCGTCGAGCGCCCGCTTCTTGCGCGTTTCGAGGTCCTTGTCGTGTCTTCGCGACCACTCCTCGGGCGACCTCACGTCCTCGCCGGTGATCTGCTTGATGGCTTGGACGTGGCACTTCTCGCCCTGGATCGCGTAGGCCTTGCGCTGGGCGGGCGAGAGGTCCTTCACGATCTTGTAGTTGGGGTTCCGCGGCTGGTCTCCCTGCGCCCCGTCGCGCGGGTGGACGAGAACGGACACGATGCCGAAGCCGTGCTCGGCGCGGTAGGCCTTCATGACCGCGTAGTCGGTGGAGGCTCGCATCTTGTCCTCCTCCGTCATGGGGGGCTCGGGAGGGGTCCACGCGACGTACTTGAAGCCCTTCTCCTTCATGCAGTCGGCTTTGGCGCCGTCTATCTCCCGGTACACGTCCCGGGCGTGGGACGGCGAGGGCGCCGGCGGCGCGGGGGTGGTGGCTGAGGTGCTCCCGCACGCGGCGGCGACGACGGACAGCGCCGCCAGAGCCAATGATCTCTTGGGCATGGCCCAGAACCATACTCCGTTGAACGGATTATGGTCAATCGGTGACACGGCGGCGCCGGCCGTGTCCGGCGCCGCCGTCAGGAGGTCACAGCGTGCCGGAGTACGGATCCCATTCGGCGGGCAGCGGCTCCGGACTGGCCAGAGTGGAGGCGATCGGGCGGAACTCCGCGTGCTCGCCCGAGTCCGCGATGGCGGCCATGAGCTCCAGCACGTGGTACGCCAGCTCGCCCGACGCCCGGTGCGGCGTCCCGGCGCGAAGTGACCTGGCCATGTCCAGGACACCGATGCCGCGCTCCGCCGTGGTGCCGGACACCGGCAGCTCCCGCCAGTCCGTGTCGTGGAGGCCTCGGACCAGCAGCGGCCCGTGGAAGGTGTTGGGGTCGGGGAGTGAAAGGGCGCCCTCGGTCCCGATGATCTCGATCATCCTGCGGTTGACGGCCGAGTCGAAGCTGAACGTGGCCGCCGCCGTGGCCGTCCCGGGGAAGTCCAGCAGGGCGTTGACGTGGGTCGGCACGTCCACCGGGAAGATCTTCCCCTCCTTGGGCCCCGAGCCGACGACGCGCTGCTCGCGGGCCCTGCGGGTGCTCGCCGCCACGCGGGCGACCGGGCCGAGCAGGGACACCAGGGCGGTCAGGTAGTAGGGGCCGAGGTCGAAGAGGGGACCGCCGCCGGGCTGGTAGAAGAACTCGGGGTTGGGATGCCAGGACTCCGGGCCGAGGCTCTGCGTGGCGGCCGTGACGGCGACCGGCTCGCCGATCAGGCCCGAACGCAGGGCGTGCAGGGCGGACTGGAGCCCGGCGCCGAGGAAGGTGTCGGGAGCGCCGCCGACCCGCAGGCCGAGGTTGGCAGCCTCGGTCATGATCTTCGCGCCCTCGTCGGTGTCCATGGCGAGGGGCTTCTCGCCGTACACGTGCTTGCCGGCGCGCAGCGACTCCAGCGCGACGGCCGCGTGCGCGGACGGGATGGTGAGGTTGACGACGATCTCGACCTCGGGCAGGTCGAGCACCGCCCCGAGGGGGCCCGAGACGGGCACGCCGTGCTGGGCCGCGACGGCGGCGGCCCGCTCGGTGTCGAGGTCCGCGATGGCGATCACGCGCACGTCGGGGAAGGCGATGAGGTTGCGGAGGTATTGGCCACTGATGTTCCCGGCGCCGGCCAGGGCGACGCCGACGGGGCCGTTGCTCAAGAGGCCTCCAAGGAGGTGAGGTAAGCGTGGCTGTCCGCGAGGGCGGCGAAGATGTCGGTCGCGCACTCGTCAAGCTCGACGACCCGCCAGGCGTCCGGGGCGGCGGCGAGGATCTCGGGGACGGGCATGACGCCCTGGCCCACCGCGGTGTGCGGCTCGCCCTTGACCACCGGCCCGTCCTTGACGTGCAGCGCCAGTGTGCGCTCCGCGAGGCGGCCGAGCAGGGCGGGCACGTCGGCGCCGCCCACCGCCGCCCAGTAGGTGTCGATCTCCAGGAACACCTCGGGGGCGAGCAGGTCGGTCAGCACTTCGAGGGCGTGCCGGCCGTCGATCCGCGGCTCGATCTCCCACCAGTGGTTGTGGTAGCCGATGCGCATGCCGTGCCCGGCGGCCTGCTCGGCGAAACCGTTGAGCAAGTCCGCCGTGCGCTGGAGGCCGTCGCGCGTGGTGAACTCCTCGTGCGCGATGCCGCCCGGAATGATCACCAGGTCGGCGCCGACCGTGGCGATCGCGTCGAAGACCTCCGCGGGCTCCCCGCTGAGCAGCGCGTACGCGTGCGTACCCGACACGCTCAGCCCCAGGTCGTCGATCACCTGGCGGAAACCCTTGGGGTCGGTCGTGGGATCGAAGGGCTCCACGGCCCGGTAGCCGATCTCCGCGATGCGCCGCAGCACGGCGTCGCGGTCGGCGGCCAGCGGCTCTCTGACGGTGTAGAGCTGGACGCTGATCGGTTCCCTCATCCACGTACCCCCATGAGGTGCTCGAGCGCGAGCTGGTTGAGACGGGTGAAGTGGAAGCCGCGCAGGGCGGCCGCCTCGACGTCGAAGTCGTCCTTGGCCAGGTCCTGCCAGGTCTCGCCGGCGGCCAGGGTGGGCTGGGCCAGCTCGTCCACGCGGGAGTTGCGCAGGGCCTCCTGCACCTCGGGGTCCTGGCGGAACTTCGCGGCCTTGTCCTTGAGGATCAGGTAGGTGCGCATGTTGGCGGCGGCCGAGTCCCACACGTCCTGCGGGTCCTCGGTCCGCAGCGGCTTGTAGTCGAAGTGGCGGGGGCCGTCGTAGCCGTGGGTCTCCAGCAGGTCGACCAGGAAGAAGGCGCTCTTGAGGTCGCCGTGGCCGAAGATCAGGTCCTGGTCGTACTTCGGGCCGTGCTGGCCGTTGAGGTCGATGTGGAAGAGCTTGCCGTGCCACAGGGCCTGGGCGATGCCGTGGACGAAGTTGAGCCCGGCCATCTGTTCGTGGCCGACCTCCGGGTTGAGGCCCACCATCTCGGGGTGCTCCAGCTCGTTGATCAGACCCAGGGCGTGGCCGATCGTCGGGAGGAGGATGTCGCCGCGGGGCTCATTCGGCTTGGGCTCGAGGGCGAAGCGGATGTCGTAGCCCTTGTCGATCACGTACTGGCAGAGGAGGTCCAGGCCCTCCTTGTAGCGGTCGAGCGCGGCCTTGACGTCCTTGGCGGCGTCGGACTCGGCGCCCTCGCGGCCGCCCCAGCACACGTACGTCTTCGCGCCGAGCGAGGCGGCCAGGTCGAGGTTGCGCATGACCTTGCGCAGGGCGTAGCGGCGGACGTCGCGGTCGTTGCTGGTGAACGCGCCGTCCTTGAAGACCGGGTGGGTGAACAGGTTCGTGGTGGCCATCGGCACCTTCATGCCGGTCTCGTCCAGGGCCTTCCTGAACGCGGCGATGGCCTTCTCCCTGTCGGGCTCGACGGCGAGCAGGTCGTCGTCGTGGAACGTGACGCCGTGCGCGCCCAGCTCCGACAGCCGGTGGACGGTCTCGACCGGGTCGAGCGCCGGCCGGGAGGCGTCGCCGAACGGGTCGCGGGCCTGCCATCCCACGGTCCACAGGCCGAAGGTGAAGCGGTCGTCTGGGGTCGGGGTGAATGCGGACATTTGCCAGCGCTCCTTTATATGGAACTTCATGCGAGTTGGGTTCTTTAGTCCATAATCTGTACATAATCCTGAGGAGGTGGACAGGGTGCCGTCAAGAGGTGTCCGGCATGATTCCATGCGCGCCCGTAACCTGGCCGTAGTACTCGATGCCATCCACCGAACAGGACCTCACACCCGGGCCGCGCTGGCCGAGATGACCGGGCTGACCAAGACCACCGTGTCCAGCCTGGTCGCCGACCTGCTGGAAGCCGGGGCGGTGACCGAGAGCGGCGCCGTGCGGGGCGGCGAGCGTGGACGTCCCGGAGTGGCGGTGAGCCTGAGCGGCCACCGGGTGGCCACGCTCGGGCTGGAGATCAACATCGACTACCTGGCCGCCTGCGTCGTCGACCTCACCCGCACCGTACGGCTGCGCGGCACCCGGCCGGCCGACAACCGCAACTCCAACCCGGCCGACATCCTGCAGCGGCTGCGCGACCTCGTGAAGGAGACCACCGCCGAGGCCGAGGAGTCCGGGCTGCGGATCATCGGCGCCGCCCTCGCCGTGCCGGGGACCGTGGAGGGCGGGGTGCTGCGCAGCGCGCCGCATCTCGGCTGGCGCGACGTTCGTGTGGCGGACCTGATCGACCTGCCGTTCGCGATCGACAACGAGGCCAACCTGGCCGCGCTGGGCGAGCTCTGGTTCGGCTCCCGCGCCTCGGACTTCCTGTACGTGTCCGGCGAGATCGGCATCGGGGCCGGGCTCGTCGTCGGCGGGACGGTGTTCCGGGGCACGTTCGGGCTGGCAGGGGAGCTCGGCCATGTGGTCGTCGTGCCCGACGGGCCCGCGTGCCGGTGCGGCGGGCGGGGCTGCCTGGAGGTGTACGCCGGCCAGGACGCGCTCCTCGGGCCCCTGGACTCGGTCGCCGCCCTGGCCGAGCGGCTGGAGTCGGGCGACCGGCGGGCGCTGGAGGCGTGCGCGCGGGCCGGGCACGCGCTGGGCGTGGCGCTCACCTCGGCGGTCCACCTGCTGGACCCCGGCAGGATCGTGCTCGGCGGGATCTTCGCGCCGCTCTTCCCCTGGCTCGAAGGGCCGGTGGCGGAAGGGCTCGGGGCCCGGCTCGGGCAGATGCGCGGCACGCCGCCCGCCCTGGTGGTGTCGGGGATCGGCGCGGACGCGGCGGTGCTGGGCGCGGCCGGGCTGATCATCCAGCGGATCATCGCCGACCCCGCCCAGTTGCTCAGCCTCTGACAGTTCGTACCATGTCGGCATGCTGATCGAGGAGCGGACGGCCGACGACGGGGAACTGGCCGAGCTGCTGGAGGCGGCGTTCGCGGAGCTGGTGGCCCGCTACGGGCTCGAGGGGCGGTCGCAGGTGCAGGCCGGGGCCAGGTTTCTCGTGGCGTCCGTGGACGGCCGGGCCGTCGGCTGCGGCGCCGTCCAACCCGTCGACGCCGTCACCGGGGAGCTCAAGCGGATGTACGTGGCCCCCGGCCACCGCGGCCGCGGGATCGCCAAGGCGCTGCTGTCGGCGCTGGAGGAGCTGGCTGCCGGAATGGGCTACCGGCGGCTGCGGCTGGCGACCGGTGTGCGGCAGCCCGAGGCCATCGCGATGTACGAGCGGTACGCGTACACGCTCACCGAGCCGTACGGCAAGTACGTGGATGCGCCGCTCACCCGTTGCTACCAGAAAACGCTGGCTCAGTAGTAACCCTTCTGGCCGTCCAGGAGCTCCCTGATGACGTCGGCGTGGCCGGCGTGCCTGGCGGTCTCCTCGACCATGTGGATCAGCATCCAGCGCAGGGTGCCGCCGGCGGAGCGGTAGTCGGGGTGCTTGCCCACGTCGTCCAGCGAATGGGCGGCGATGATCTCGTTGGACACCTGGCACTGGCGCTCGTACTCGTCGAGCAGCCGAGCCAGAGAGGCGCCCTCCACCCTCATGTCGGCGTCCTCGACAGTCTCGTCGAACGCCGGATTGCCGGCCGCATCGCGACCCAGGAACAGGACCTCGAACCAGCAGTGCTCGGTCCAGCGCACATGGGAGACCAGGCCCGCCATGGTCATGAGCGGCGAGCCGGGCAGGACGGGCCGGTGGGCGTCCTCCTCCGACAGTCCTTCGCACTTCCACTGGATGATCGCGCGCTGCATGTCGAGCCAGCCGACGAGCTGGGTGCGCTCGTCCGCGACGAGGGGAGGGCGTACACGGGGAATGGTCATACGGCCGGACGCTACTTCACCGGCCGTCGGCGTCGCACCGCGTTTTCGCGGCGCTCAGCGGTCGTGCCCGAGCCGGCTCAGGCCGCGCAGGCGGTCCCGTTGGCCGGCACGCGCAGGCGCAGCAGGTAGTCGTCGACCGCCTGCCGGGTGCAGGCCGTGCGCTGGTAGACGCCGTGCCCGGCGCCCTCGTACGTCGGCTCAGGGGCTGGTGCATTGGTAGCCGGAGGGCACCTGGCCGTTGCCGTTGGGGCGGCTGGCCTGGAAGCCGAACGTGGTGCTCTGGCCGGGCGCCAGCGTGCCGTTGTGCCCGGCGCCCCTGGCCGTGGCGGTCTGGCCGCTGACGGTCACCGTGGCGTTCCACGACCCGGTGACGGCATGGCCGCTGGGCAGCGTGAACGTGACCGTCCAGCCGTTGGCCGCGGAGGTGTCGTTGTTGGTGACGGTGACGGGCTGGATCACGTAGCCGTTCCCCCACTGCGTCTGCGTGGTCGCCGTCGCCGCGCATCCGCCGGTGGTCCCGCCCGCGGTGGTGGTGACCGTGACCGTGTCGGACACCGGGGAGAGGTTGTTCGCCGCGTCGCGGGCGCGTACCTGGTAGCGGTACGTGGTGCTCGCGGTCAGCCCCGTGTCGGTGTACGACGTGGTCGCCGAGGTGCCCACCTGCGTGAAGGCGCCGCCGGACGCGCCCGGCGCGCGCAGCACGTCGTAGCCGGTCACGCCGGTGTCGTCGGTCGAGGCCGCCCACGCCAGCGTGGTGCCGGCGGCGGTCGTGCCAGACGCGGCCAGATTGCCCGGCGCGGTCGGCGGCGTGGTGTCGTTCCCGCCCGTGGTGGCCGGCGGGACGCGGATGATGCGGTCGTCCTGGGCCACCGGCGTACCGCGGCCGTCCCGGTTGCTGGTCCCCACCCAGAGCCAGCCGTCCGGCCCGACCGCGACCGCGCGCAGCCGCCCGTAAGCACCCTGGAGTTCGGCGACCGGGGTCCCGGCCCCGCCGTTCGCGTTCAGGGGCACCGCCCAGAGCCGCTGACCGCGCAACGCCGCCGCGAAGAGCGTGTTGTTGGCGTACGCCAGCCCGCTCGGCGACGCCTGGGCGGTCGTCCAGGTGACGATCGGGTTGCGGAAGGAGGTGTTGCCACAGGTGCCCTCGCACGTGGGCCAGCCGTAGTTGCCGCCCGCGACGATCTGGTTGACCTCGTCCCAGGTGTTCTGGCCGAACTCGGTGGCGTACATCCTGCCCTGGGAGTCCCACGCGAGACCCTGCACGTTGCGGTGGCCGTAGCTGTAGACCCGGGATCCCGCGAACGGGTTGTCCGACGGGATCCCGCCGGTGGGCGTCATGCGCAGGATCTTCCCTGCCGGGCTGTTGAGGTTCTGGGCGTTGGCGGTGTTGGCGGCGTCGCCGGTGGCCACGTACAGCATGCCGTCCGGCCCGAACGCGATCCGGCCGCCGTCGTGAATGGTGGCGCTCGGCACCCCGGAGAAGATCACCGTCTGTGTCTGCGGGGCGCTCGGCTGGAACCTGACCAGCCGGTTGTCCCCGCTGGTGCTGGTGAAGTAGGCGTACACCCAGCCGTCCCGCGCCGCGATGCCGAGCAGACCGCTTTCACCCGAGGCGCTCACCCCGCTGATGGTGGCCACCTGGGTGGGCGTCTGGCCCGGACGTACCTGGAGGATCCGTCCCGTGTTCCGCTCGGAGACCAGCGCGCTGCCGTCCGGCAGGAACGTCAGACCCCACGGAACCTGCAGGCCGGTGACGGACACCTCCGCCCTGGAGAAGTCGAACCCGCCGGTCACCTGGGCGCGGGCTTCGGGAGCGCTGATGACGAGTGCGAGCAGAGCCAAGATCAGGGCCGGGATGACGCGGGCGCGCATGACGGACTCCTCGTCCGGATCGCCGTGTGCCGACCCCAGCACCGTAGGCATGGGGAGGGCCTGACCTCAATCTTCGTGATCAGCAGGACATACCTACCTGCGAAGACAGTGTCGTATGTGCTGAAACTTTCAATATCACGCAAAAACCGCGCCCCATCATGTCCTAGCATGGCGGCTCGTGATCGAACCGGACTACCTCACCGCCACCCGCACCGGCTACGACGCCGCCGTCGTCCCCTACGCCGAACTCGTTCGCGAGAAATTCTTCGCGAATCCGCTCCACCACGCGATGATCTCGGTCTTCGCCGAGCTGGTCCGGACCGGCGGCGACGGCCTGGTGGCGGACGTGGGATGCGGCCCCGGTCACATCACCGCCCATCTCCACTCCCTCGGCGTCACGGCCTTCGGCGTCGACCTGTCGCCCGAGATGATCGCGCTGGCCCGCGAGACCCATCCCGAGCTGCGCTTCGAGGTCGGGCTGATGAACGCGCTCGACGTGGAGGACGCCTCCCTGGCCGGGGTGCTCGCCAACTACTCGATCATCCACACGCCGCCCGAGCGTCTCCCGGAAACCCTCGCCGAGTTCCACCGCGTGCTCGCACCCGGTGGGCACCTGCTCCTCGCGTTCCAGGCGTACGACGGTTCCGGCGAGCTGGCGGAGGCGTTCGACCACAAGGTGTCCCTGGCCTACCGATATTCGCCGGACGGAGTGGTGGAGCTCCTGCGCGAGGCGGGGCTCACCGAGGTGGCGCGCCTGGTGATCGCCCCGGGCGAAGACCCCATGCGCGGCTTCCCCCAGGCCCACCTGCTCACCCGCCGCCCGGACGAGGGCTGACCGCCTCGGACGGGAAGAGGGGACGGGCGCGATGAGGATAAGCGCCCATTTTCTCGCTCTTGCCTCGATAGTGTTGTTGACCATGGCTGCTGAGGCGAGCATGAGGTTCGGCCCGGTCCGCGAGCTGGCCGGGCAGGTGGACGATGCGGGCACCGCCGTGAAACAGGGACGCGACGCCCTGGCGGGCGGGCCGGGCGCCGTCACGTACGTGCCGGTGCCCGGCGTGCCGGGATCCAACGCGTTCGGCAACACGTCCAAGGCGACGACGGCGGGGTCCGCGCACGCGGAGGTGCAAGCGGCCGCCGGCTCCCTCGCGGAGGTGCTCATCGGCGTGCTGGGCTCCGACGCCGACCGGCTGCGCAAGGTCGTCAAGGCGTTCAAGGAGCTCGACGACGAAATCGCCGACCGGCTCTTCGCGGGCGCCGGCCGGGGCTTCGACGTCTACAGCGCCCACGTCCACAGCCACGGACTGCACGAGTACGACGACTTCGTCCGGACCGGACAGATCGACAAACTCCACGATGCGATGAACACCGGGCCGTCGCTCCTGGGCGGCGACCTCAACGTCGTCACCAACAACGGCGACAATCCGAAGAACAACTCCTCGGGCGACGCCGTCAACGCCTTCACCCAGGAGGGCTACACGGTCTACTCGGGCGCGGTCAACGACAACGGCGACATCGTCGGCACCTCGCCGTCCGGCACCCGCATCGACCACGTGGCAGGCTCGGGCGCGTTCACCATGGACCAGCAGCCGACCCTGGCGGACGGGGCCACCTCCGACCACGACGGCCAGGTCGTCGACGTGCAGGTGCCGGACTGGTAAGACGTGCGGGTGCGCGGCTGGTGGACCGCTCACCGCGGCTTGATCTGGACCTCCGTCCTGGCGGCGGAGCGGCCCTCGCCGTCATCGATCTCGCGATCGCCCCCGCCGGGCTGGTTCGCGGGCAACGTGATCTCGCCGCCGTCGGCGTCGAGCTTGACGCGGTCGCTGCCTTCCGTGCCCGAGATGACGTCGCCTTCCCGGACGAGTACGGCGTTTCCGAACGACGCGTTCATGACGTCGCCGATGATGGGCCAATCGTCGTTGGCGTGGTACTTCTTGCTCGCCTCTTCGTACCTGACGTCCCAGTTGTCGCCCGTACGGCTTTCGAGCTCCTCCTCGAGGTCCGCGATGTCGTGCGCGAAGACCTCCTGCACCGTGGCGATGTCGGCGTTCTGGCCGGTGATCGCCTGCGCGATGTCGTCGATGTCCTCGGAGTCGGTGCCGGCCGAGTCGCCCGGGGAGTTGCCCGCGCCCTGGCCGATGTTGAGGTTGACCAGGCGTACTGTGCGGGGCTTCCACTGCTCGCTGATCAGATCGAACTGCTGACGGTAGAAATCCAGGTCCTGTCGCTTCTCCTCGAGCACCGTGTCCACGCGCGAGCGGATTTCGTTCGCCACGCTGATCGCGCCGTTGACCAGGCTCGTCTGGCCGGCGTCCTTCGGCTGGAACGTCACTCCCTGGGCGTCCGTGGTCGACGGCACCGCGTTGAGCTTCCCGCGCTCCTCGTCGAGGAGTCCCTGCTGCACCCGGAGCGTCGTGGCCGTCAGGTCGAGCACCTGCGCGACGTTGTCCGCCCACGCGCCGGCTCGCTCGACGTCGTCTGTCAGCCGCTTGCGGTAGCGGTTGAACGCGTCCGCGGTGTCCCCCGTCCAGTGCTCATTGGAGAACACGTTCCGGGCCGCGTCGTTGATCTTCCCCTCCGCGCCGCGCAACTTCGAGCCGAGGCTCCGCCAGGTGCCGGCCAGCAGCTCCAGCCGCGCCGGGTCTGCTCGCAGATCCCACACGTCGGAGGTCGCGATGGGGGCTTGGCTCGTCTCACTCTTCGGCTCGGGTGCCATGAACGTCACCTTTACATCAAGGCCTCACAAGTCGCAAGATCGTATGTTCGGGCGAGAGCGCACCCGGCCTGCGCGCTCCCCTGTGATCCGTCTCCACCTCGGGCGGATGCCTCGATGGGTGGCTCCGGTCACTGAGAGATACGCGGGACAGGGAAGGGAGGTTCATGGCAGCGCGCAAGATTTGCTCGGCTCCCGCCGGCGGCTCCTCGCCCGCCCCCGCACCGTCGCAGGCATCCTGCAGCTGCTGTTCGCGCTCGCCTTTCTGATCGTCCCGATCGGCGGCGTCTTCTACGGCGCCGACGTCCAGGCCGCGGCCGAGGCCGAGCTCGTCAGGCAGGGCCTGTCGCCCACCGCCCTGACCGAGAAGGGCGTCCGCTTCGACGAGAGCGGCAGCGCGTCTTCGACGCGATCGAAGCGAGCGGCGCCTATCCCGCTGGCACCTGGCCCTGTCCGACGGCCGCATGTTCTTCACACCGCTGGCGTCGTCGGCGATCATAGTCCTGCTCCTGCTGCCGTCCGCCCGCGCTTACTTCCGCAAGTGACCCGCCTGGCGCCATGTCAAGACGGACCGTCCCGTCTCGGGTGCGCTAAGCTGTTTCCCATGCCGAAGCAGCCCGATCCCACGCGCCGCAGCGAGAGTTCCCGGCAGGCCATCCTCGCCGCCACCCGCGAACTGCTCTCCGACGTGGATTACGCCAAGCTGTCGATCGAGGCCATCGCCGCCCGGGCCGGAGTGGGCAAGCAAACGATCTACCGCTGGTGGCCCTCCAAGGGCGCGGTCGTCTTCGACGCCTTCCTGGCGCTCAGCGAGTCCGGCACGGAGCAGGGCATCGCGCTGCCGGACACAGGCGACATCGAGGCTGATCTCAAGGTCGTCATGCGGGCGACGGTGGCCGAGTTCGCCGATCCGGTGTTCGAGGCGCCGATCCGAGCGCTCAACATCGAGATCATCAACGATCCCGGCCTCGCCGCCCAATACCACGAGAAGCTGGCCCACCCCCTCGACGAGGCCAAGAAGACCCGGCTGCGCAGTGCGCAGCGGGCCGGCCAGATCGCCGCCGACGCCGACCTCGACCTGGCGCTCGAACTGCTGTACGCGCCCCTCTACCAGCGCTGGCTGCACCGCTCGGGACCCCTCACCCCCGAATACGCCGACGCCCTCGTCGACCTCGTACTCAAAGCACTGCGCCCATGAATCGGCGATCTCCCTGTTCATCTGATCACGGTCATGCGGTCGAGCCGTCCATCAGCATGTGCCGCGCGCGACTTCGGCCCCACCCTTGAGATCTGACGCTCCTGGCCCGTTCCTCCATGGTTGCCGAACCGCCGCCGGCGGGGGGCAGGTCAGCGTGGAGCGTCGTTCGCCGAGTCAGCGACCTCGGTGGAAGGCGTCGGCGGCCGGCCTGTCGATGATCGCCAGCTGGGTGTGGATCTGCTCGGCGGCGGAGGAGCCGAGGCCGGCGAGGAGGGCGTGGGCGTGGCGCCAGTGCTCGTGGGCGGCCGTGTGGTCGCCGGCGAGGTGGTGGCAGGCGCCGAGGTGGGCGAGGGTGCTGGCCTCGGCGTACGGGTCGCTGAACTCCTGGAACAGGTTCAGGGCCTGGCGGTAGCAGGGGACGGCCTCGGCGGGGTCGCCGAGTTGGAGGTGGGTTTCGGCGAGGCATGACCACGTGTGGGCCTCGTAGGGGCGGTTGCCGAGCTTCTGGTGCAGGATCAGGGCCTGTTCGCACAGGTCGAGGGCCTGGGCGCGGTTTCCCAGGCGGCCGTGGTGCCAGCCGAGTTCGGTGAGCGCGATGGCTTGGCCGACCTGGTCGCCCAGTTGCTCGAAGAGATCGTGGGCGCGGCGGGCGGCGTCGAGCGCGTCGGCCTCCCGGCCCTGGAGGGCGTACACGATGTCGCGGTGGTAGTGCGTCCACGCCTGGCCGGCGGGGTCGTCGCGTGATCGTTCCAGGGCGGCGTCGAGGTTGCGGTGGGCGTCGTCGAAGCGGCCCAGGTCGGCCAGCGCGAAGGCCATGTTGCGATACGCGCGGGCTTCTTCCACCGGGTCGCCCAGTCGCTGGGCGGCGGCCACGGCGGCGCTCTGGGCCTCGGCCCGGTCGTGCCAGAAGCCCTGCCCGTGCAGGAAGACGAACAACGCCCGCGCCAGCAGGCAGACCTGCGAGTCGAGGCCCAGGTCGGCGGCGAGGTTCAGGACGGCGAGCAGGGCCGGGCGCTCGGCCGCGAACCAGGCCATCGCCTCGTCGCGTCCGGCGAGGCCGGTTACGCAGACGCCCGGGCCCGGCGCGGAGGGGGCGATGGTCTCGACGTCTCCCTCCATGTCCCCGCCGAGCAGCCGCTGGGCGGCGTACGCGGTATGGACGTAGTGGTCCACGATGCGGTGCAGCGCGGCGTCCCGGTCCGCGTCGCGGGCCTCGCAGAGTTCGAAGGCGTACGCGCGCAGCAGGTCATGGCAGGAGTAGCGGCCCGGGGCGTGCTCGGTGAGCAGGTTGGCGCGGGACAGCTCGGCCAGCGGCGCCCGTACGCGTGAGGCCGGGACGCCCGCCAGGCTGGCGGCGGCGTCGATCGTGCTGCCGGGACCGGGATGCAGCCCGGCGACCAGCCGGAACAGCCGCGCCGCCGCGTCGCCGAGCGTCTCGTACGACCAGGAGAAGATCGCCCGTACGTCGACGGCACGGTCCAGCGCGCCGAGGGCGTCCCGGAGGTCGCCGGCGAGCGCGCCGAGCGGATGCGTGGGATGGATCGCGGCGCGGGCGGCGACGATCGCCAGCGCCAGCGGCAGGCCGGCGCAGCGGCGGACGATCTGTTCGGCGGCGGCGGGCTCGGCGGTGATCCGGTCCTGGCCGAGCCGGCGGGCCAGCAGCCGTCCGGCCTCGTCAGGGGGCAGCAGGTCGAGGGTGAGCGGGTGCGCGCCGTACGTCATGACCAGCCCGGCGAGGTGATCCCGGCTGGTGACCACCACCAGGCAGCCGGGTGTCCCGGGCAGCAGCGGGACGATCTGCTCGGCGTCGCGGGCGTTGTCCAGCAGCACCAGCATGCGCCGCCCGGCCATCAGGCTGCGGTAGAGCCCGGCCTGCGCGGCCAGGTCGTCCGGGACGCGATGCGGCGGCACCTGCAGCGCGTCGAGGAGCTCGCGGATGGCCGCCGCCGGTCGTACGGCCTCTCCTGACGGGTCGTATCCGCGCAGGGCGACGTACAGCTGGCCGTCCGGGAAGCGGTCGGCGACCCGGTGCGCCCAGTGCACGGCGAGCGTGGTCTTCCCGACGCCGGCCGTGCCGGCGATCACCGCGATCAGCGACGACCGGGACCTCGACTCGTGGGGCGGGCCGAGCAGCGCGTCCAGCGCCGCCAGCTCGGCCTCCCGTCCGGCGAACCCGTCGACGGCGGCGGGCAACTGCCTGGGCACCGCACGTCCGCCAGGCGGAGCACCGCCGGCCGGCACCGCAGGTCCGCCGGGAGGAGTGCCGCCGGCCAGCAGGTCGGCGTGGACCTGCCGCAGCTCGGGACTGGGATCGGCGCCGAGTTCCTCGGCGAGGCGCCGCCGGATCGTCTCATACCGCTCCAGTGCCTCGGCGGGGCGGCCGGCCGATTCCAGGACCCGCAGCAGCCGAGCCCAGAGGGGCTCCCGCAGCGGGTGCCGCTCCGTCAACTCGGCCAACCCGGTCGGGTCGGGATGCGATCCACTCGCCAGGTCCAGATCGATCCGCCGCTCCAGCGCGGCAAGGTACCGCTCCTGCAGTGCCGGGGCCACGGACTGCTCCAGCCAGTCCGATCCGATCTCCTCGAAGGGAGTGCCGCGCCACAGCGCCAGCGCGGCGGCCAGCCGGGACCGCTCTGCCGCCGGATCCGGTGCCGCCGCGGCCTCGTCGAGCAGGCGGCCGAAGCGCAGCGCGTCCACGTGGTCCGGCTCGGCCGCCAGCAGGTAGCCGCCCGGCCGGGCCGCGATCAACTCGGCGGCTCCCAGGGCGCGGCGCAGCCGCTTGACGTTCGTACGGACATTGGCCCGCGGGTCGCCGCGCGGATCCGTACCCCACACCGCGCTCGCCAGCCTGCCGGTCGGGACGATACGGCCCGCCGACATCGCCAGCACGGCCAGTAACGCGCGCAGCCGCCCGGCCGGCAGCTCGACCGGCCGCCCGGCCACCGAAACACGCAGCGGCCCGAGCAGTTCGACGGTCAGCACGCGGTTCGCACCCCTTCCCTGGACCGGCGGCGAGTTTCACCGGACTGACACCACTTTGCCACCGCGGGTCCGCCAAACTGGCGATCATCCCGCACAGGCACGATCCACCGATGGGCGCATGGGCGATCTGCTCTTCATATGAGTATGCCGCTGGGCGGGTTCGCCGGCCCGCCGCTCGGATCAGCCCCATGACCATGGGGGACGACCAGCCGTTTTCCCTTGAAATCAATATGGATCCAGACCACAGGAGCTCGAAGTGTCTCTATCAGTGCTCGACATGTCGGTGTCACTCGACGGGTACATCGCCGATCCCGACGATTTCCTCGGCGGTGACGACGGTGAGCGGCTGCACAAGTGGGCCGACGCGAAGGGGGAGTCCGGCCAGCCGGCCGGGCAATTGCTGGACGAAATGAGAGCGGCCGGTGCGGTCCTCGCGGGACGGCGGACTGCCGAGCTCATGGACCACTGGGGTGGTGATCACAACGGCCTCCCGATCTTCGTGCCCAGTCACCGGCCGCCCGGCCCGGCCGCCCGTTGGGGCTATCCGTTGGTGACGTACGTGACCGATGGGATCGAAAGCGCGATGGCGCAGGCGAAGGCCGCCGCCGGGGACCGGGACGTGCAGGTGCGTGGCGCGTACACCGGGCAACGGGCGCTCGAGGCCGGGGTGCTGGACGAGGTGCGGATCCATCTGATCCCGGTGCTGCTCGGTCGTGGCCGTCGGCTGTTCGACGTCTTGCCGTCGGAGATCGAGTTGGAGATCGTCCGGGTGATCGACACGCCGGAGGCGACCCACATCCGCTACCGCGTCCGTCGCTGAGCGGGGAACGTCACCGTGCCCGAGCAGCCCTCCGCAGGCCGCGGACCAACACTGATAAATCACCTCATTTCATTTCATGAGATCTCAAGTAGGGCCACGTGAGCGTTAGGGTCAGGCAAACACCGCGAAAGCCTCGTTTGCCTGACACTCATTCCGGAAACAAAATGCACGGATGGCGCATTAGTCGCCATCCAGCAATATTTTTCAACCAGTCCGGAAAATATTGAGAACAGGGGCAATCGAAACCTTTGGGGGGAAATTCAATGCCCAAGTTCAAGACTGCTATCGCGGCTCTCGCAGTAAGCACCATTATGACCGGTGCCGCCGTCGCGCTGGCCGCCTCGGCCGCCAACGCCACGCCCAGCACCACCTACGTGGCCGGGGGCGTGCCGCCACAGCCGGTCAAGCCCGTCAAGCCCGTCGAAGTGGTGGAGCGTCCCGTCGTCAAACACCACGTCAAGCCCCAGCACCACCACGAGCGCCACAAGCAGAAGATCCGCCTCTGGATCCACAACAACAACAACCAGCACCAGAACCAGGCCGAGGACCAGGACCAGGATCAGGACCAGGACCAGGACCAGTTCAAGTTCCCGGACTTCACGTCGAATACTGACTGACACGTAGTCCCATGAAGCGCTCGCAGGAGCGCCTTGAAACGGTCGAGTGGCGATCACACGACCTCATCATGGTCGTGGTGAAAGCGGCAGAGCGCCTGTGTCCCGCAGAGGGGTCACCTATTCCGGCGATGCGATGGGCCGACGCGGAACACAGGCACTCCGATCCTCGCGCACGGCCGCAGGTTCGCCGGGATGGCGGAGTCCGCCCAGCCACTTGCCCGCATAACCCCAGTTCGGTGCGCAAGGGCATGAAATGCAGGCACTACGGGCCGCGTTCTAGGCCTCCCACGAGGCCGGCAGCCGCAGCGACTCCTCCGACACTCCGTCCGGTTCCGGATGCAGCAGGCTGAGCCGCTGCCCGCCCCCGGCCACCTCGAACGTCTCGTACCGCAATGCCAGTTCCCCGACCACGGGATGCCGGAACCGCTTGACGCCATGGGTACGTTCCTTGACCACCCGGCCGGCCCACAGGAGGCGGAAGTGCTCGCTGCGTACCGACAGCTCCCCGATCAGGGAGCTGATCCCGGCCGACTCCGCCGGCTCCTCACGGCGCAGTCCGCCCACCCGCCTGCGCGGCCAGGTCGGCAGCCCCACGTCCTGCGGCGCCGCCTCGCCCCTGCGGGCCCGCAGGAACGCGCCCAATTCCCTGTTCATGCCACCAGTCTGCCGGTGGTGTGCGCCTGTCGTGACCCCCAGCAGACCGCGCTGACCGCGGCCGACGGCAACCGCTTCCTCGCCTGCCGGGCCGAGCCCGTCGAGCCGAACGGGCGGGGCATGGTGATCCTGCCCGACCCCCGCGGGCCGCACCCGTACTGCCGTGACCTGGCCGTGCGCTTCGCCTAGGCCGGCTTCCGGACGATCGCGGGTAACTGACACCATCGACTCGGCCGCCCAGTAACTGTTGACCGTCTAAAGTAACTCGTGGTCTAATCACGGCACGCGTGCTCTGAGGAGGTGGCAAGTGGGCGAAGAGATCGTCATCGCCGGGTGGATCGACTGGGAACCTGCGCACCGGGACGAGGCTCTTGTGCACCTGCGCGAGGCCGGGCGCCACAGCCGGATGGAGCCCGGGTGCCTCGACTACGCGATGACGGCCGATCCCGATGACGAGAGGCGGATCCGGGTCTACGAGCGGTGGGCCTCCGCCGAGGCCCTCGAGGAGCACCTGGCGACACCGCACATCAAGGCGTTCCGCGAGGCCGCCGCCGGGCTCGTCCGACACGGGCGCTCGCTGCACCGACTGGTGATCCAATCAAGTGCTCTCATGTGACGTGAGGAAGGCGGTGCGCGACGCCTGAGAGGCTGCCGTCGCGCACCGCCTGCCCGGGGCCGTCGATCATCCCAGTACGGTCACCATGCCCGCATCCCCGTCGACCATGACCTCGACGCCGTCCCGGAGGCGGCGGGTGCCGTCGCCGACGGAGACCACGCACGGGATGCCCAACTCACGGGAAACAACCACGGCGTGGCTGTTGAGAGCGCCGACATCCGCGACCACCGCCCCGGCGACCAGGAACAGCGGCGTCCAGGCCGCATCCGTTATGGGCGCCACCAGCACCTCGCCCGGCTCCAGCGCGGCGCAGTCGGCCGGGTCCGTGACCACGCGGGCCCGGCCGGTGAAGATGCCTCCGCTGCCGCCGATGCCGCTGAGCTCGTCGCCCTTGACCGCGGGCGGCGGGAGGTGGGTGTCGCGACGGGGCCACGTCTCGGCGCGCGGCTCGTCCGCGATGAGGAACGGCGGTTCGAGGGCGTACAGCTCCGCGTACGCGCGCAGACGCTCCGCGATGACCGGGGCGAAGGGCCCGGGGTCGGCGAGATAGTCGTCTAGCTCGTCGGCGACGAGCATCATGACGTCCTCCGGCCGCTCGTAGAGGCCCGCCTCGACGCCGCGGCGGCCGAGTTCGCGCACGGCCAGGCGGATCTCGTTGATGGCGGTGACGCAGTTGGCCTTGGTGCGTTCGCGGGCCGTCACCCAGACGTCGACGGCGCGCATCGCCATCTCGAACGTGGCCAGCGTCCCCTCGTCGGCGGCCAGCGCCTCGCGGATCCGGTCCGCTGTCTTCCGGCGGCGCGCGGCGAGCCGGGCGTGCCGGTTCGCGGGGCTCTCAGAGTCGGGGCTGTGGCGAAGCCGGTCGACAAGGGCGAGCACCTGCACGGGCGCCACCTCCCAGGACTGGGCGTGGATGTCCCACTCGTTGGGGCCGCGGTCGCCGTGCTCGGCGAGGAACTCCTCGAACGCGTCACGGAAGCCCTTCAGCTCACCGCCGGCCTCCGGCAACGCCTCGGCGACAGCCGCGGAGCCCTGGTCGAACAGGGCCGTGAGCTCCGGCGACGCGATCACGCGGCGGGACAGGTCCCACATGCCGCTCGCCGGGGAGGCCGAGTCGACCTTGCCCAGGCCGCTGATGAGGGCGAGCAGGTCGTCGGTGCGGCCGAGCCCCGAGCAGAGCTGGCCCAGAATGCCGGGGCCGACACTGGCCGGCAATGACGACACCACGTGCCGGTAGAAGGTGGTCTCGATCTCGTCGAGCAGCGTGTACGCCCGCTTCGCCAGGTCGGCGTCCGACAGGGTGGTGAGGTCGGGACGTTCGCGGCGCAGGGCGAGCAGCCGCCGCCGGTCCTCGTCCGCCTCCGGAAAGCCGTCGGCGCCGAGCATCCGTTGCACCGAGGCCCCGGCCTTGGCCGAGCACTCCTCGTCGACGTCGTCCGGGTGGGCGACGTAGGCGGGGATGTCGGGGCGCCGGCCGACGAAGGCGCGGTCGGTCTGCTCCACCGGCACGCCCATGCGCAGGGAGAACAGCCTGATGTGGGAGAGGTTGAGGTAGAAGTAGCCGCCGAACATGCCCACGAAGGGCGGGCGCGTCGCGGGCCACTCGTCCTCGCCGTAGACGCCGACGTCGGCGAATCCGCGCCGCCAGCCACGCAGCCCGTGCTCGAACACGAGGGTCCACCCGAGAGGGCTGGCCGGGTCCGGCAGCGTCTCGCCCGCGTTGGCACGCGTGTAGTGCGGGAGCCGCTCGCTGCGCTCCCAGTCGGCGATCCACTGTCGCCCGATGCCGTTGGCCTCGCTCACCCTGGCTCCCCTCAAGGGACCGACGCCGTCCGGCGGCCCCTGCTCGCTGATGGTCATGTCATGTCCCGCTTGAGAGTGGTCACCAGGAGGAAGTGCCGCCGTCGACGTTCATGAGGGCACCCGTGATGCCGCCGCCGGCCTCGCTCACCAGCAGGGAAGCCATGGCGGCGACCTCCTCGACGGTGTTGAGCCGCTTGATCGGGGCGTCCTGCGCGTACGCGTTGAGGAACTGCTCATAGGTGATGCCGGTGCTCTGCGCCACCATGGGGCCGAGCTCGCGCATCGCGTCCGTCTCGACGGCGCCCGGGCAGATGGCGTTGCAGGTGATGCCGCTGGTGGCGTACTCGAACGCGGTCGCCTTGGTGAAGCCGTTGATGGCGTGCTTGTTCGTCACGTAGTGGGAGATCATCGCCTTGTTGGCCTGCTTCCCCTCGACGGAGGACAGGTTGATGATCCGGCCCCAGCCACGCTCCAGCATGCTGGGCAGCGCGCGCCGGGTGCCCCAGAAGTAGGCGTTGAGGTTGAAGTCGAGCGCGTGCTGCCAGGCGTCGTCGGACAGCTCGTGGACCATCGCGAACCCGCGCGAGCCGCCGGCGTTGTTCACCAGGATGTCGACGTGGCCGAAGCGCTCGATGGTCCAGTCGATGAGCCCTTCGACGTCGCCTTGCAGCGCGGAGTCACAGGGATGGAAGGCGGCCCGGTCGTCCGCGCCGAGCTCTCCGAGCTCGGCCAGGGCCTCCTTGCCCTTGCCCTCGGAGCGGCCGCTGAGCACGACCGTGGCGCCGGAGGCGAGGAACGCCGTCGCGATGCCGAATCCGATGCTGCGCGTGCTGCCGGTGACAACGGCCACGCGGCCGTCGAGGGACGTGGTCATGCTGTGCTCCTTGCGCGTCGTGCCGGGGGGTGAAGGGCAGGTGCGGGGTTCTTCATTCGCCGCGCTGGTCGCGCAGCAGGGCCACGTGCTGCCTGATGGCGCGGTGGAGGTGCTGGACGCCGGGCTCGTTCCGGCCGAACAGCAGGTCGGTGCCGTCCAGGGCGGTCAGGCCCCGGTCGACGGCGTACTGGGCGGCGTAGTCCTCGTCGCGTACGACCTCGAAGAACCAGTCGCGCGTCCGGTCGGCGGCGCGCCGCTCTTCCTCGTCCGCCGGGGGACGGCGCAGGCCGATGATCTGCTGCGTGACGGACTCCGTCCGGGTACGGCCGGGCAGGACGATCGAGATGGCGACATGCTGGCGGTAGCCGCCGGCGATGGCCATGGCGGGGAAGATGAAGTAGTTCGGCCCGACGCCCTTGGCCGGGTCGCGCAGCTCGATGGGCTTGAGCGCCTCGTCGGTGATGCCGCGCAGGGCCGCGGCGTTGCGCTGGTGGGGGCCCCAGCGGTCGAAGGCGGTCATGTTCGACAGATTGGTCTTGAACACGGTCCCGCGGTGCAGGGACGCGAAGTGGTACGTCTCGAGGTAGCCGTCGAGGGTGACCTTCCAGTTGGGCCCGGGCAGCTCCATGGTGGAGTGGTGGTGCAGGTCCGCGAGGCCGAGCCCCTCCAGCAGCGGCGTGAGATCGCCCAGCCAGGTGTCGAGGTCGAGGCTGGTGCCGGGGCGGAGCCCGACGAACACGATGCCGGCCCGCTCCTCGGCCGGCAGGGGGATGAGCGACCGCGCGCCGCGGTCCACCTCGCCGAACGTCTTCTCGCCGTAGATCCCACGCAGGCAGCCGGACAGGTCGTAGCTCCACGAGTGGTACGGGCACGTGAGGCGGGACGCCGTGCCCGTGCCGAGCTCGGTAACCGGCGAGCCGCGGTGGCGGCACGCGTTGACCATGGCGTGGACCACGCCGTCGCGATCGCGTGTGATCAGGACGGGGACGCCGATCACGTCCATCGCCTTGTACGTGCCGGGCCGCGGCAGCTCGCACGACATGGCGACCGGCAGCGGCACCTGCCGGTGCACGGCCCGCAGTTCCTCCTGCCAGAGCGTGTCGTCCAGGTAGTCGCGCACCGGCATGCGCATGATGTCCGCGGCCTGGTCGGTCGTCTTGTCCTCGTAGTGTGTGAGGAGCCGCGCCAGCAGGGCGTTGGCGTCGCGGCGCACGAGCTGGGCCCGCTCGCCACCGTCCGTGGCGGCGGCGCGCAGGTCGAGGCCGGGGACGTAGTCCGGAGTGAGCGCCGGGGCGACCTCGTCAACGGACAAGGGCGGAAGCGTCTCGAAATCTCTTGTCTGGGTCACAGAGCCCCCTTGCCTAGGGCGTCATCCGCTGCGCCCTCTGCCGGCACCGGATGACTGTGTCCCAAAGCACAGCAGACTTAATGTAGTTGGTCAATAGAAAGTACCCTGCTCGTGGTAGCCCGTTCTGCTCGCCCCAGCTGCGTTGATCAGTCGGCCGTGGTGTTTTCCGGCCTCTAGTTAGTGGTGATTGTCGACAGAAACCGCTTGGTGTTCAGGAGTCGCGGAGATCGACGATCTCCAGCACGTTGCCCTCGGGGTCGGCGCAGAAGACGAGGCGGCGCCACGACCGTCGCGCCGCCGAGGCCGGCCGGCCCGTTGATCGACGCCGGAACGGCCGACCGGCGGATCTCCCGGCAGCCGAGCGCCTCGGTGTAGAACCGTACGAGCCCGTCGAGATCCGCTACGACGATGCCCACTTCGAGCGGCCGGGCCATCACGGCCTCCTGGTCCACGCTGCCCTCCAGATGCAGAGGTAACTCAAGAACGATCTCAGTAAGTGACGCCATGTCGAGCAGCAGCTCCGCATGCCGGGCGTCATGTGATTGCGCCCGGCTTGCCTAGTAACTATAGTCAATACCTAGTTACTCGATTGCAGGGGGAACCGTGACCGTAACCCCGTCGGCAGGCTCGGCCCGCTGTCCAGGGCCCAGCGTCCAGGACTACCTCGACCGCGACAGCCGCCCGGTGCCCGAAGAGCTCCGCTACAACGCCAATGACTTCGCCGGTGACGAGGACATCGACATCGAGCGCTTCATATCCCCCGAGTGGGCCAAGCGGGAGATGGAGAAGGTCTGGCGGCGGGTCTGGCAGTTCGCCTGTCTCGAGGAGGAGATCCCGGAGGTCGGCGACCACGAGGTCTACGAGGTCGGCAACGAGTCGCTCATCGTGGTGCGCACCGCGCCCGGCGAGATCCGCGCCTTCGTCAACGTGTGCCTGCACCGCGGGCGCAAGCTGCGCACGCACGGAGGGCAAGTGCCCGAGTTCCGCTGCGCCTTCCACGGATTCACCTGGAACCTCGACGGCTCGCTGAAGAACGTGCCGTGCGCCTGGGACTTCCCGCACGTGGATCCGGAGAAGTTCTCCCTCCCCGAGGCGCGGGTGGCCACCTGGCGCGGCTTCGTCTTCGTCAACATGGATCCGTATTGCGAGCCGTTCGAGGACTACATCGGCACGTTCGACACCTACTACATCTGGCCGCTGGAACGCCGGTACAAGTCGCTGCACGTCGCCAAGGTGCTCCCGTGCAACTGGAAGATCGCCCAGGACGCGTTCATCGAGTCGTTCCACGTCATCGCCACCCACCCGCAGCTGCTGCCCTGGCTCGGCGACGCCAACTCGCAGTACGACGCCACGCTCGACCAGCCGCACTGGAACCGGATGATCAACCCCCAGGGCGTGCCGAGCCCGCACATCGCCGGCAGCGTCACCGAAGAGGAGGTCCTGGAGGCCTTCTACTACTCGCGGGCCTTCTACTCCTCGACGCAGGGTCGCGACCTGGCCATGCCCGACGGCGAGCTGCCGGAGATTCCGCCCGGCGGAACGGCCCGCCAGGTGCTCGCCGACCAGATGCGCCGGCAGCTGTCGTCGTTGTCGGGAGGCGACTACTCGCAGGTCACCGACTCCGACCTGCTCGACGCCGTCAACTACCTGCTCTTCCCCAACTTCAACCCGTGGGGCGGGGTCAAGTCGAACATCGTCTACCGCTTCCGCCCCAACGGACTCGACCCGGACTCCTGTATCGCCGAGATCATGTTCATGTCGGCGCTGCCCAAGGACGGCCCGCGGCCCAAACCGGCCGCCATCCGATGGATGGACGACGGCATGCTCTTCGCGGACCTGCCCGAGCTGGGCCTCGTCGGCCCGGTCTTCGACCAGGACTGCGAGAACCTGCCGTACGTACAGGAGGGCCTCAAGGCGAGCCGCAAGCCGGGCCTCACGCTGAGCCACTACCAGGAGAGCCGCATCCGGCACTTCAACCGCGCTCTCGACCAGTGGATGTCACGCTGAAGCCGGCGGTCCTCGTGCAGCCCTCGGGCGTCGAGCTGGCCGTCGGGGAAGAGGAGACGTTGTTCCAGGCGGCCGAGCGGGCCGGCTACCGCTGGCCGACGATCTGCGGCGGGCTGGGGACCTGCCGGACCTGCTTCGTCCAGGTGCAGGAGGGCGTCGAGCACTGCTCCCAGATGGAGGCGCTGGAGCGGGAAGGGATCCAGTCTTTGCGGCAGCCGCTCGACGGAAGCGTCCGGCTGGCGTGCCGGCTCCGGGTGACGGGGCCGGTGACGGTGACCAAGCGCGGCGTGCGCCGCCGGATCGAGGAGTGATCGTGGCCAAGCAGTTCGTGCACCCGGTGTCCAAGCACGTCTACAGCCTCACCGAGGAGGGGCTCGTCGAGGTCAGGGACCCCGAGACCGGCCGGCTGGGGCTGTTCGACGAGAACGCCCGCTGGATCTCCGGCGAACTGCGGTACGCCGACGTCCAGGCGACGGGCTGGGTGGGGCGGCTCGCCCGCGTCCGCTCGCGCAAGACCGAGACGGACCCCTAGTCCTGGTGCGAGGAGAACGATGAGCGGGACGATGCGTGCCGTCTGCCTGCTGCGCCGCCCGGCGGGCGAGCCGGCGCCGGGTGACTTCGAGCTGCGCGATCTGCCGCTCGTCCCGCTCGCTCCCGGCCAGGTGCTGGTCCGCAACCACTACATGAGCGTGGACCCGAACATGCGCGGCCGGCTGGAGCCGACCGAGAAGCACTACACGCACAACCTCACCCCCGGCGAGCCCCTCGACGGCCGGGCCCTCGGTGAGGTCGTGGAGAGCCGCGCCCCGCACGTGCCCGTGGGCGCGTTCGTCCGCCACCAGCTCGGCTGGCGCGACCTGTCGGTGGTCGACGCCGCCGCCGCCGTCCCCGTCGATCCCGCGCTCGCCCCGCTGCCGGCGTGGCTGGGGCTGCTCGGCCAGACCGGCTTCACCGCGTACGTCGGGCTGCTGCGCATCGGCGAGCTCCGCGAGGGCGACACGGTCCTCGTCTCCGCGGCGGGCGGGGCCGTCGGGTCGGCGGCCGGGCAGTTCGCCCGGCTCATGGGCGCCGGCCGGGTCATCGGCACCGCCGGCGGGCCCGCCAAGTGCCGCCGCCTGGTGGCGGAGCTCGGTTACGACGGGGCCATCGACTACCGGGCCGAGGACGTCCGTACGGGACTGGAGCGCGAGGCGCCGGGCGGGGTCGACCTGTACTTCGACAACGTGGGCGGGCGCCAGCTCGCCGACGCCCTGCACGCGCTCACCGTGGAGGGCCGCGTGGTGCTCTGCGGGATGATGTCGCAGTACGGCGAGAACGGCGCCGCGCCGTCGCTCCACCACCTGATCCAGGCCGTGCTCAAGAGGCTCACGCTGCGCGGCTTCATCGTCCGCGACCACGAGGACCTGCGCACCGAGTTCGAGCGGCGCGTGTCCGGATGGCTGGCGGCGGGACAGGTCGCCAGCGTGGAGACCGTCGTGGACGGCCTGGACCACGCCGTCGACGCGTTCCTCGCCATGCTGCGCGGCGCCAACACCGGCAAGATGCTGGTCAGACTGTAGGGGCCGCCACAGCGTCGGCGCGCCGGGCCACGAGGTGGGCGGTCTCGTTCACGGACTTGACCACCACGATGCCCGAGGCCATCCTCTCCACCCGGCAGATCGACGTGTAGCCGGGATGGAACCAGAAGACCCGCGGCATGCCGATGACCATCGCCAGGTAGGCGTTGGTGAGGCCGCCGTGCGTGAAGGCGGCGATCCGCTCTCCCGGGTGGGCGTCGAGCAGCCGCGTCATGACGCCCGCCGCCCGCGCCTGGAAGCCCGGCAGGTCGAGCTCGGGCACGAAATCGTCGAAACGGCCCTCGGCCAGCGCGATGGCCTGCGGGTGCGACGCGGGCAGCTGCTCGGGCGGCGTGTAGACCTTGACCGGCACGTCGTGGTCCCATTCCCGCAGGTCGGGTTCGACGCTCGCGCGCAGGCCGAGCCGCCCCTCGGCGGGGGCGGCGGTCTCGGCGGCCCGGCGGAACGGGCTGGTGTACAGCGCGTCGATCTCCTCGCCGGCCAGCCAGTCCGCGAGGAGCTCGGCCTGCCGAGCCCCCTCCTCCGACAACCCGGGATCGACGATGCCCGCCACGGGTAGCCCATGCCGTATCAGCAGCAGTTCGGTCATGTCCTGCCTTCCATGAAAACGCGGCACTCAGCCCGCGATCGTTCTCTCGGAGTCCCAGTAGCGGCGGCGCAGCGCGCGCTTGTCGAGCTTGTCCATCGCGTTGCGTGCCAGCTCAGGCACGAACTCGTAGGACTTGGGGCACTTGTAGGCGGCGATCTGCGAGCGGCAGAACGCGTCCAGCTCACCCGGGTCGGGCGGTGCGCCGCGCGCCACGACCAGCGCGTGCAGCGACTCGCCGAAGTCGGGGTCGGGCACGCCGATCACGGCGACCTGACCGACGCCCGCGTGCCGCAGGAGCACGGCCTCGCTCTCGGCCGGATAGAGGTTGACACCGCCGGACACCACCATGTCCGCGGCCCGGTCGGTGATGAAGAGGTAGCCGTCGGCGTCCACGTAGCCCACGTCGCCCAGCGTGAACACCCCCGGGGCCAGGTACGCCGCCCGCGTCTTCTCCGGGTCGGCGTGGTAGCGGACCCCACGCTCGTCCGGGCTCCGGAAGGCCAGCAGGCCGACCTCCCCGGCGGGCAGCGGCGTGCCGGAATCGTCCACGACGAGGGCCTCGAACGGCTGTCTGGCGCGGCCCACCGAACCAGGGCGCTCCAGCCACTCGGGGCTGGAGATGCGGGCCACCGTGCCGACCTCGCTCGCGCCGTACGACTCCACGAGGACCGGGCCGAACCAGTCGATCATCGCGCGCTTGACGGCGGGCGGGCAGGCGGAGCCGGTGTGGGCGACCTGCCGGAGGCTGGAGACGTCGTACCGCGCCCGCAACGGCTCCGGCAGGGCCAGCAGGCGCTGGAAGTGCGTGGGAACCATGAGCGAGGAGGCGGCGCGGTGCTCGGCGACGAGCCGCAGGAACGACTCCGCGTCGAAGCGCTCCATCACGATCACGGGCTCGCCCGCGATCAGGTGGCGCAGGCAGCTCAGCGGGCCGTTGTGGGAGAGCGGGCCGGCCACCAGGTGCGGGCCCGGCGGGAACGCCGCGGAGCGGGCGATGGCGTCGACGTACTCGGCCGCGGTGGCCGGCACCTGGTCGGTCCAGCGGACTTCGGTGCCTCGGGCACGGCCGGTGGTGCCCGAGGTGTAGACCAGCGGAGGGCGAGCGGGCCGCGCCTCCGCGGCCCATGTCGCGGTGCCCCGTCCCGCCGCGGAGGCCAGCCAGCCCTTCCAGGTGACCTCGCCGTCGGCGGCGTCCGTGCCGTGGACGACGACGGCGCGCAGGCGGGCTCTCCGGCCCGCCTCGCGGGTCGCCGCCGCTCCGGCGGGACCGGTGATCGCGGCCACCACCCGCGCGTCGGTGAACTGGCGGGCCATCTCGCTCCCGGTCAGCTGCCGGGTGACGGCGACGGTGCCCACTCCAGCCGCGATGCCGGCCAGGTGGGCGACGAGCGTGGGGATCGCGTTGTCGCCGACGATCGCGACCCGTTCCTCCGGTGCGGGCGCCAGCTCCAGCAGCCGCCGGGCCGCCCGGGTCACCTGATCGGCGCACTCGGTCCAGGAGAGCCGGGAGGAACCGTCGAGCAGCGCCATGCCGTCCGGTTCCGCGCGGCGGCGCAACATGATCGCCGGTATGGCCACTCCGCATCACCTCGACGGGTCGGGTTTGGTTCGAACTAACTGTAGCTAGTATCAAGAAACTGCGCCATACTCCGTCCATGCGAGATGACCCGGTCGACGAGGCGGTGCCCCGATGAGCGTGACGAACCGTCCCTTCAGGTTCTCCTGCCAGGCCTACCGGTCGACGTCCGCGCGGGAGTGGCGCGAGCTCGCCCGGAAGATCGAGGATCTCGGCTACGCGAGCCTCCAGGTGCCGGACCACTACATCGGGCCTGGGCCGGCGCTCGGTCCGACCGGCCATTCGGCGCAGGTGCTCGCGGCCGTCCCTGCGCTCGCGATGGCCGCGGAGGCGACCTCGACGCTGCACGTCGGCACCCGGGTGATGTGCACCGGCTACCGCAACCCGGTCGTGCTGGCGAAGGAGGCCGCCACGCTCCAGCTCCTCTCGGAGGGCCGGTTCCAGCTGGGGCTTGGGGCGGGCTGGCTCGCCGCGGAGTACGCCGCGATGGGCATCGCCTTCCCTCCGGCGCGGGAGCGCATCGGTCTGCTCGCGGAGACGCTCGACCTGGTACGGCAGAGCTTCGCCGGCGGCCCGGTCGACGTGCGCGGCACCTACGTCGACGTCACGGGCTTCTCCGCGGTGCCGGTGGCGGACCCGCCACCGCCGGTCATGGTCGGCGGCGGGTCCAGGAGGGTGCTCGAACTGGCCGGAGCCCGGGCCGACATCGTGAGCGTCAACTTCAGCAACGCCTCGGGCGTCCTCGGCCCGGAGGCCCTGGCGTCGTCCACCCCCGAGCGGACCAGACGCAAGATCGACTGGGTGCGGGCCGGAGCCGGTGAGCGCTTCGACGACCTGGAGATCGAGATCGGCGTCTACTTCGCCGCCGTCGACTCCGGGACGGGTGGCGGTGCCGGGCAGTTGTCGGCGCGTACGGGGCTGGACGACGAGCAGCTCTCCGCGTTCCCGCATGCCCTCGTGGGCTCGGCCGACACGATCTGCGAGGAGCTGGAGCGCCGCCGCGCGGAGTACGGGTTCTCCCACATCACGGTCGGCGAGGCGGTCGTGGACGACTTCGCGCCGGTGGTGGCGCGGCTCTCGGGCCGCTAGCGGCGGCACTTACTGCATTCGGACTTAACTTACTGCCGTCGGGCCTGGACGCGAGTAACTAGAGACAGATACAACTAAGTACGTGCACCTGGCCCTTCGGGCGCGGTGAGGCTCCAGGAAGGGGCGAGGCAGTGACACATGCGACGGTCGGCTCCGTGGCCGCGGACGACGTTCCGTTCCCGCCTGACGTGATCCGCGACCTGCACGAGCGCATGGTGCGGATCCGGCTCTTCGAGACCGAGGCGGGCAGGCTCATGGAGGCCGGCCGGCTGCCCGGTTTCCTGCACCTCTACCCCGGCCAGGAAGCCGTCGCCGCCGGAGTGATGAGCGTCCTCACCGACGCCGACCAGATCACCTCGACGCACCGCGGCCACGGTCACGCGGTCGCCAAGGGCGCCGACCTGCGCCGGATGTACGCCGAGCTGTTCGGCCGCGTGACCGGCTATTGCCGCGGTCGCGGCGGAAGCATGCACATCAACGATCTGTCCATCGGGATGCTCGGCGCCAACGGCATCGTGGGCGCGGGCATCCCGATCGCGGTGGGCGCCGCCTTCGCCGGCGTCTACCGCGGCGACGGCACCGTGGCCGTCGCCTTCTTCGGCGACGGTGCCAGCAACATCGGCAGCTTCCACGAGGCGGCCAACCTCGCCGCCGTGCTGCGCCTGCCCGTGATCCTGGTCTGCGAGAACAACGGCTACGCCGAGTTCACCCCCCAGGAGCGGCACATGCTGCTCACCGACGTCGCCGACCGCGCGAGCGCGTACGGCATGCCGAGCGCGGTGGTGGACGGCATGGACGCGCTCGCGGTCCGCGCCGCCGCCACCGAGGCCGTCGAGCGGGCCCGCGCGGGCGGCGGGCCCACCCTGCTGGAGGCCAAGACCTACCGCTACTACGACCACCAGGGCGTCAAGGGCCTGCGCATCCAGTACCGGACGCAGGAGGAGGTCGACGCCTGGAAGGCGAGAGACCCCATCACCCTGATCGAGGAGCGCGCCGCGGCGGCGCGCGTCGCGAGCCGCGAGGAGCTGGAGGCGGTGTGGGAGCGCACCCGAGCGGAGATCGCCGAAGCGATCGCCTACGCCGAGCAGAGCCCCGATCCGGATCCCGGGGACCTCCTCGCCGACGTCTACACGAGGTGACCGTGAACCCCACTCTCCCACGAGCACAGGACATCCCCAGATGAGCGCTCGCGAACTGACCTACGTCAAGGCCTTCAACGAGGGGCTGCGGCAGGTGATGCGGGCCGACGACGACGTGTTCGTCGCCGGCGAGGACGTCGCGGGCTACGGCGGCGTGTTCCACATGTTCGACGGCCTGCTGGACGAGTTCGGGCCGCGCCGGGTCGTCGACACGCCGATCTCCGAGTCGGCCCTGGTCGGGATGGGCGTGGGCGCCGCCGTGCGCGGGCTGCGCCCGGTCGTCGACCTCATGTTCATGGACTTCCTCGGCGTCTGCATGGACCAGGTCGTGAACCAGGCGGCCAAGATGAAGTTCATGTTCGGGGGCGAGCTGTCGGTGCCGCTGACCATCACCACCGCCTCCGGAGCGGGGCTCGGCGCGGCCGCCCAGCACAGCCAGAGCCTCGAAGCGTGGCTCGCCCACGTGCCGGGCCTCAAGGTCGTGATGCCGGCGACGCCGTACGACGCCAAAGGGCTCACCGTCGCGGCCGTCCGGGACGACAACCCCGTGGTCATCATGCTGAACAAGCTGCTCCTCGGCGCCAAGGGCCCGGTGCCGGAGGAGACCTACGCGGTGCCCCTCGGCACGGCCGCGACCGTCCGTCCCGGCTCCGACGTGACCGTGATCGCGCTGGGCCGCATGGTCACGGAGGCGCTGGCCGCCGCCGAGGAACTCGCCGCCGACGGGATCGATGCCGAGGTCATCGACCCCCGGACCGTCCAGCCGCTCGACAGCGAGACCCTCGTCGCCTCGGTACGGCGGACGAACCGCGTCATGGTGGTGCACGAGGCGGTCACCTTCTCCGGCATCGGCGCCGAGATCGCCGCCCAGATCCAGGACGAGGCGTTCGACTACCTGGACGCTCCCGTGCTGCGCGTGGGCGCGCCGTTCTCGCCCGTGCCGTTCAGCCCCGTGCTGGAGAAGCAGTACGTGCCGGACCGGGCGCGGATCGCCGCCGGTTGCCGCCGCCTCATCGAGCGCCGGGCGGCCTGAGATGGCCGTCGAGATCCTTCTGCCGAAGCTCGGCCTGACGATGCAGGAGGGCACGATCGAGGAGTGGGTCGCCGCGCCGGGAGCACCGGTGCGGCACGGCGACGTCCTCATGCGCCTGGCCACCGACAAGGTGGACGTGGAGGTGGAGGCCGAGGCCGAGGGCGTGTTCCACCCGGCGGTCCCCGCCGGAGCCACCCTCCCGCCGGGTGCGGTGATCGGCTGGCTGCTGGCCCCTGGCGAGCCACCACCCGGCTCAAACGGCACCGCCGCCGACCCCACAGCGTCCACCGCCGACGCGGCCGGTGCGCCTGCCGCCGGGGGCCGGTTGCTGATCTCGCCCAACGCCCGCCGGGTGGCGCGAGAGCTGCAGGTGGACCCGGCCCTGGTGCGCGGCACCGGACCGGGGGGCAGGATCGTCTCCGAGGACATCGAGGACTTCCTCGCGGCCCACATCGAGGAAGCTCCGGAAGACGTGCCGAGGGAGCCCGCCCTCAGCTCACCCTCGGCCGGGGCGGTGTCCCCGCCTGCGCTCAACGGGGCCGGGGTGACGTCCTCACCGCTGGTGCGGCGGTACGCGGAGAGCCAGGGAGTGGACCTGGCGGCCGTTCGAGGGTCTGGCACGGGCGGCCGGATCCGGCGCGCCGACATCGACGCCGCCCTCGCCCCCGGCGACGACATCGGCGACCCACCGCACGCGGACGCGGACGGGCTGGTGCCGTTCACCGGGATGCGGGGGGTCATCGCCCGGCGGATGCACGCCAGCCTCCAGGAGACCGCTCAGCTGACTCTCGGGTACGAGGTCCGCATGGACGCGGTCGTACACGTACGGGAGCAGCTCAAGCAGGAGCTGGCCGGGACGGACCTGCCGGTGCCGAGCCTCAACGACTTCGTGGTGCGGGCCGCGGCGCTGGCCCTGCGGGCGCATCCGATGCTCAACGCCACGGTCGGCGACGACGGCGTCCGGCCGCACACCGCGATCCACGTCGGGCTGGCCGTGGCCGTACCGGGCGGCCTGGTGGTCCCGGTCATCCGCGACGCGGCCGACCGCTCGCTGACCGGCCTGGCCGCCGAGACCCGTGCGCTGGCTCAGGCGGCCCGCGACGGAAAGCTCACCCTGGACCGATTGGAGGGCGGCACCTTCTCGGTGACGACGCTCGGCGTGTACGGGGTGGACTTCTTCACCCCGATTCTCAACCCCGGCAACGTCGCCATCCTCGGCGTGGGCAGGCTGCGGGACGGCGTGGAGTGGGAGGGCGAGGTGCCGCGCCGGACGCGGGTGCTGACGCTGTCGCTCACCTTCGACCACCGGGCGGTGGACGGCGCGCCGGCGGCGGAGTATGTGAAGACGGTGTCCGGACTGCTCGCGGCCCCGCTGCGGCTGCTGGCCGGTTACTGATCGCCGTCGGGGCTCGGGGTCGTGGATTCCAGCCCGGCGACCCGGTTGGCCTGGCTGATGACCTCGTCGAGGAAGTCGCGCCGCCCGAGTCCCCGGAACGTGTTGTCCTGCTCCAGCCAGGAGACGGACGCCGCTTCGAGCAGGGCGACCATCGAGGTCGCCACGACGGCCGCCTTGGCGGTGCCGATCCGGCCGCGGCGGCGGACCGCGCGCTGGAAGAGCGTGATCAGGTGGACCCGCACCTCCATGCGGAGCGTCTCGGTCTCGAGGCTGGCTCCCACCGACGAGACGAAGAAGACCGACGACCCCGCGTGGCGTTCCTCGAGCCAGGTCAGCAGGCTGACGAGCAGGTCTCCGGGTGTGCTGTCCTCCGACAGGTTCTGCGACAGCCGGCGTACCTCGGAGACGAACTCCGCGCTGAACAGCCGCATGCACTCCAGCAGGATGTCGTCCTTGGAGGGGAAGTGGTAGTAGACCGCCGCAGGGGTCATGCCGGCCTGGTCGGCGATGTCGGCCACGGTCACGACGTCGGGAGACTGCACGGCGAACAACTGCGTCGCGGCATCGACGATGGCGTGGCGGCGGGAGGGGCGATGAGCGGCGCGTCTGTGACTGGCTACCATCGGGGTTTCGGCGGACCGTCGCCTCGGCAACGGAAGATTGCCGTGCCTCCTTACACATGTATCGTTACCAATTATCCAGCGGGCATGACCTGCCCGCCATTGTGCCGGAGCCGCCGTGCGGTCACACCGGAGGTGAGATTCTTTGGCGCAGAACACCGGCGTTCCGGAGCAGGTGGGTGAGCCGCAGCGGCGGTCCGCGCACCGCCCGTCCCGGCGGCAGGAAATCGTGGACGCCGCGGTGCGGGTCTTCGGGCACAAGGGCTTCGCCGACGCCAGCATCCAGGACATCGCGGCCGAGGCCGGGGTCGCCCCCACGGCGGTCTACTACCACTACGCGGGCAAGGAAGAGCTGTTCGACCTCTCGCTGCGCCAGGTGCTCGACCAGATCAGCGCGGTGGTCGTGGGCGCCCGGCCGGACGGCGCCCCCGCCGGCATGGACTCGCTGGCCCAGGTCATCGAGGCCGTCTGGGAGTGGATCGAGAGCCATCCCGACGAGGCGCGGATGTTCTGGCTCCACACGTCGGGCGCGACGAGCCAGGCGCGGATCATCCGGCAGCAGTTCGAGCAGCGTCACGCCCAGCGGGCGTTTGACTACATGAGCACGTCGCAGCTGCCGCCGCGGACGCGCCGTTCCGCCGCCGCCCGTCACGCCGCCCACACGCTCGCCGTGCGCAGCTTCATCAGCACGCTCATCTACGTCTCCGTGCTGCGCCTGGAGGGCGGGCCGCTCGCGGGGATGCCGTCGGACGCGCTGAAGAAGGCCGTCGTCGAGGTGACTCCCCGCTTCATCATGCTCGACTGATCCGCGTGCGTCACCACGCGAGCAGGGTGGCCAGGCGCTCCTTGTGGTGCGCCGAGCCGCCGAGCAGCGCGGCGTCGGCGCGGGCCCGTCGTAGGTAGAGGTGTGCGTCGTGCTCCCAGGTGAATCCCATGCCGCCGTGGAGCTGGAGGCATTCTGCCGCGACGAAGGCGAAGGCGTCGGCGCACCACACCGCCGCGACGGCGGCTTCGGCCGGCTCGGCGACCGACCCGGCCCGGACGGCCCGCGCCACCGCCGAACGCGCGGTCTCCACCCGCAGCAACAGATCCGCGCAGGTGTGCTTGACGGCCTGGAAGCTCCCCACGGCGCGGCCGAACTGGCGGCGTTCGCGCACGTACTGGACGGTCATGTCGAGGCATGCCTGAGCCCCGCCGAGCTGCTCGGCCGCCAGGGCGACCAGCGCCACGTCGAAGGCCTGCGCGAGCACCCGCTCGCCGGTGCCGCCCGTGGTCAGCGGTTGCGCCCGGACGCCGGTGAACGTGACGGCCGCCTGCGGGCGCGACGGGTCGAGGGTCCGCATGGACCGCACGTCCACGCCTTCGGCGGCCGGCTCCACCAGTGCGAGGTCCACGCCCTCGGGCCCGGAGGCCGCGACCACCAGCCCCGTCGCGGTGGCTCCATCGAGGACGAACGGCGCCCGGCCTTCCAACCCGGCCAAGGTCCAGGCCGCCGGCGGCCTGCCGGGTCGCCACGCACCGTCGGCGTCGGCGCACACCAGCGCGTGGATCTCGCCCGCCGCCACCCGCCTCAGCGCCTTCTCGCCGGCCGCGCCGCAGCGGGCAAGCACCTGCCCGGCCAGCACCGAGGAGGACAGGAAGGGCACCGGCGCGAGAACTCGCCCCAGCTCCTCGCACACGGCGGCGATCTCCGCCAGGCCCCCTCCACCGCCCGCGGACTCGGGGAGCCCGACGCCCGCGATGCCGATCTGCCGGGCGAGCACCTCCCACAGCGCCTCGTCGTGGCCGGGTCCCGCTTCCTCCGCCAAGCGGCGCGCCGGCAGGGTGCCTCCAGCGTCGTCGCAGACCTGACGTACGGTGTCGCGGAGGTCGGCGAGGCCGGCCTCGTCGATCTCGGGCGCCTCGACGGTCATGACCGGCCTCCCCGCGACTCACCGGACTCACCGGACTCACCGGATTCTTCGGACTCTTCGGATGCGCAGGCGTGGGCGGCGGCGAGCCGGGCCACCGGCACGCGTTGCGGAGAGCAGGACACGTAGTCGAGCTTCAGCCGCTCGCACAGCGCCACCGACTCCGGATCACCACCCTGCTCGCCGCACAGGCCGAGCTTGATGCCGGGCCGGACGGCCCGCGCCCGCTCGGCCGCGATCTCCACCAGGGCGCCGACTCCGTCGGGATCGAGCGTGGCGAACGGGCTCGTCGTGCACAGGCCCAGCTCCGCGTAGGGCACGAGCACCCGGCGTTCGATGTCGTCGCGGGAGAACCCGTATGTGAGCTGCGTCAGGTCGTTGGTGCCGAACGAAAGGAACTCGGCGTGCTCGGCCAGGCGGCCCGCCAGCAGGGCAGCGCGGGGAGTCTCCACCATGCTGCCCAGCCGGTAGGGGACGGTGACGCCGGTGCGCGCCGCGATCTCGTCGGCCGCCGCGCGGACCTGCCGGGCGGCCAGCGCCAGCTCTTCCGGGAGGCTGACGAGCGGCACCATGACCTCCAGTCGCGGGCGGATGCCGTCGCGGGCCAGCTCGGCCCAGGCGGAGAAGAGCGCGTCGGCCTGGGTCGGGTACAGCCGCTCGTGCAGGACCGCCAGGCGTACGCCTCGCACGCCGAGCATCGGGTTGATCTCGCGCAGCGCGGCCGCCCGCTCTTCCTGCTCCTTGCTCCCGGCCTCGCCCGGCGCGGGCAGGAACTCGTGCATGGGCGCGTCGAGCAGCCGTACGGTGACCGGGCGGTCGCCGACGACGGCGAGCAGTTCGAGGAAGTCCTCGTGTTGTGCCTTGGCCAGCTCGGCGAGCGCCGCCTGCCGCCCGGCCTCGTCACCGGCCAGGATCACCTCGCGGATCAGGCCGAGGCGTGGGCCGAGGAACTGGTGTTCCGTACGGCACAGGCCGATGCCCTCCGCGCCGAGTTCGAACGCCTTCTCCGCGTCGGGCGCGTTGTCCGCGTTGGCGCGCACGCCGAGGCGGCGGGCGTCGTCGGCCCAGCCGAGCAACGCGGTCAGCTCGGCGGGGGGCCGGGCCGCACGCACCCCTGCCGCGCCCAGGTAGACCATGCCGGTCCGGCCGTCCAGAGAGACGACGTCGCCCTCCTCGATCACGAGGTCGCCCACGGTGGCGGTGCCCGCCGCGGAGTCGACCGTGAGTGCCGAGGCGCCGCAAACTGCGGGACGGCCGGCGCCCCGCGCCACCACCGCGGCGTGCGAGGCGAGTCCCCCGTTGGTGGTCAGCACCGCGGAGGCGGCGACGATGCCGGGCACGTCGGCGGGTGTCGTCTCGGCGATCATGAGGACGACCGGCGTGCCGCCCGCCGCGAGCTCCACGGCCCGCGCGCTCGACAGCACCACCTGGCCGCTCGCGGCTCCAGGAGAGGCGGGCAGGCCGCGGACCAGCATCCGTTCGTCGCCGGTCAGCCGCAGCTGGGGATGGAGCAGCTCCTGCACGTGTCCCGGGTCAACGCTGCGCACGGCGGCGCGCGGGCTCATCGCGCCCGCGCCGACGAGGTCGTGCGCGAGGCGGACGGTGACGTGCGCGTTGGGCCGCCGCTCGATCTGCGCGGACAGCAGTGCCGGCTCGCCGTCGCGGATCTCGTACTCCACGGTGGCCATGCCGCGGCCGTGCCGTTCGAGCGTCATGAGTGCGTGTTCGAGCAGGGCGCCGCTGCCGCCGGGGAGAGCCTCCAGCGGCTCACCCTCGTGTGGCGTCCCGGCGCTGTGCCGTACACCGCGGAAGAACCTGCCCGTGGGACGGAACCCTCCTGTCTCAGGGTCGCGGCTGCCGGCGGTGCCGTGGCCGGATC
This sequence comes from Nonomuraea sp. NPDC049480, assembly GCF_044465905.1. Taxonomy (NCBI): domain Bacteria; kingdom Bacillati; phylum Actinomycetota; class Actinomycetes; order Streptosporangiales; family Streptosporangiaceae; genus Nonomuraea; species Nonomuraea sp. NPDC049480. The sequence continues at coordinate 314,660 of NZ_JBITMD010000007.1, read as the reverse complement.
GCTCCCAGGGGCCGATGCGCAGCGCCTGGACGTGCAGCGCGAGGCCGAGATCGTCCGGCAGGAGTTGCGTGCGGCGCGCCCGGCGGGCCCGGGGTGTCGCCCAGCGGGCGAGCATCGCCGTGGCCGCGAGCGACAGCTGCTCGGCCGGGTCGGCGGGGAATGACCGCTCCCCGTGCTCGGCGATCGCGGCGAGGAGCGCCTCGGCCCGTTCGCGCCGGTCGGTGTGGTCGAGCAGGACCTCCTCCAGCTCCTCGGCCGGCACGCCCAGGGCGTGCTCGCCGAGCGAGCGCAGCGTGGTGGCCCAGGCGTCGAACAGGTCGCGGTCCCGGCCGATGGCCGCGGTGAGCTGGGGCAGGTTGGCGAGCGAGAGGCCGAGGCAGGCCACATCAGGAGGCAGCCCGGCGACCGGCACGGGTGCGCTCGCGACCAGGCGCAGCAGAATCGGCCGGTCTTCGCCGCCCACGCGGCGGCCGGTGAGCGACTCGACCAGCTCGACCGCCCGCCGGGCCACGGCCGGCTCGCACAGGCTCTCCGCCTCGGGCAGCGGGACGGTCAGGCCGGGCACGACCGGCAGTCCCAGGGCCATCAGGTCGTCCATCTGGATGCCGTGCCTGCCGAGGGACGAGGCGCCGAGGCCGCGGGCCCGGCCCTGACCGTAGGGGACGAACGCCTCCTTTGTCGCGGACGCCGCCGGGCCGCTCAACCGGCTCCCCCGACCGCGAGCCGCTCCCTGGCGGTGTCCTCGGCCCGGTCGATCCCCAGTGCCAGGATCAGCTCCTGGTGCAGGTGCATCCAGACCGTGTGGTACGAGTCGCACATCGGCGAGGTGAACCAGGCGGGGTTGCCGTCGTCCAGGCGGTCGAGCGCCGCTTGCAGCAGGACGGGGAACCGCGCGAGGCGGGGGACCGCCTTGCCGAGGCGGCGCAGGATGGGGGCGACGGCCTCGTGCACGTCGTCGAGGTCGTCGCGTACCCCCGCGTCGTACTCCAGGTCCTGGTGGTCGTTCGCGGAGCCGTCCGGGCGACGCTGCCAGGCCGTGCAGATGTCGCGCAGACGGGCGTTGATCGGGAGGAACGCCTCGTAGAGTGCGCTCACCTGCGCCTCCGTGCCGGAGCCCGCGGGCAGGCGCAGCACCTGCCGCACCGCCGCCTCGGCGCCCGGGCCGGGCAGCACGACGGAACCCTTCACCAGCGCGAGCCCGTCGTCGACGAGCGCCTTCAGCTCGGGAGTCGGCGAACCGATCCACATGCCCCGGACGACGAGGTCCACGAGTGCCTGGCTGGTCGGGTGCACGTCCGTCGCCGCCTGTGGTCTGGTCATTCCTACCTCCTGGCCGATGCACGTAGTTTACGAAGACCGTGTCAAGAAACAAGAGGTTTACACGGGAATCTGTGGCGACTCCGGCACGGTCGGCCCAGGTCGGCTCCGGATCGATCATTCCGGCCTGACCTGGACACTCGGCACGTCGACTCTTGATCTGCAAAGTGGCCGCCCGCGACGTCTCGACGACCGGGGCTCGCTGCCCTATCGTCAAGTTACTGAACTTGATGCAAAGAAACTGGGGGTGGGGTCGTGACGCCACAGGTCGTGGACCGCTCGCTCTTCGCCGAGATCTGGCCCCCCTGCCTCGCGGGCTCCCGCTGCGCGGAGTGCGGGACGACGGCCTTCCCGCACCAGGCCGGCTGCCCCCGCTGCGGCTCGGCCACGAGCACGGTTCCCCTGCCGCGCCGCGGGACGGTGTGGAGCTGGACCGTCCAGTGCTACCAGCCGAAGCCGCCCTACCGGGCGCCCGCCGAGGGCTTCTCGCCGTACGCGGTCGGCTACGTCGACCTCGGCGACGTGCTCGTGGAGTCGCGGCTCGAGGTGCCCCACGACCTGTTGCGCATCGGCCTGCCCGTCAGGCTGGCCCTCGTGCCCGCGTGGCAGGAGGAGGACGGCACCGAGACGGTCACCTACGCCTTCGTCCCCGACCTGTCCGTCCTCGGCCTGGAGGAGGCCGCCTCGTGACCGGGCGCGACGACGTGTACGTGGTCGGCGCGGGCATCCACCCCTTCGGCCGGCACGCGGGCATGAGCGGGCTCGACATGGCCGAGCACGCCACCCGCGCCGCGCTGGCGGACTGCGGCCTGAGCTGGCCCGACGTCGGCTTCGCCGCCGGCGGCAGCCGGAGCTCCGGGCGGGCCGACGCGCTGGTCGCCCGGCTCGGCCTCACCGGCGTCCCGTTCGTCACGGTGCGCAACGGTTGTGCGACCGGCGGGGTCGCCCTCGCCACCGCCGCTGCCGCGCTGCGTACCGGAGAGGCGGGCATCGCCGTCACCGTGGGCTTCGACAAGCACGAACGCGGCGCCTTCGACTCCTCCCCGGCGAACTACGGGCTGCCCGACTGGTACGGCCGGACCGGCATGATGGTGACGACCCAGTACTTCGCACTACGGACCCGGAGATACCTCCACGACCACGGGCTGAGCGAGCGGGCCCTCGCGATGGTCGCCGCCCGCGCCTACCGCAACGGCGCCGCCAACCCGCTGGCCTGGCGGCGCAAGCCGTTCAGCGAGGAGGAGGTCCTCGCGGCCGACCCCGTGAACCCGCCGCTGACCAAGTACATGTTCTGCTCCCCGGGGGAGGGCGCGGTCGCGCTCGTCCTCGCCCGCGGCGACCGCGCCGCGGACCTGTGCGAAAGCCCGGTGCGCCTCGCGTCCGTCGCCGTCCGGACCCGCAGGTTCGGCTCGTTCGAGGTCTTCTCGCCGTGGCTGCCGCCTCACCCGGGAGAAAGCTCCAGCCGCGACGCGGCGGCGGCCGCCTTCGCCGCGTCGGGGCTGGCGCCTCGCGACGTCCAGGTCGCGCAGATCCAGGACACCGACTGCGGTTCCGAGCTCATCCACCTCGCCGAGACCGGGCTGTGCGGCGACGGCGAGCAGGAGGAGCTGCTGGCGAGCGGGGCGACCGACGCCGACGGCCGCATCCCGGTGAACACCGACGGCGGATGCATCGCCGCGGGGGAGCCGGTCGGCGCCTCCGGTCTGCGGCAGGTGCACGAGGTGGTCCGCCAGCTCCAGGGCCGCGCACCGGGCACGCAGGTGCCGGGGGCTCCCCGCGTCGGCTTCACCCACGTCTACGGCGCGCCGGGCGTCAGCGCCTGCGCCGTCCTGACCCGCTGAGCGAGGAGCGTTGATGACGGATCTTCCCGACCTGGCGCAGTGGCGCCGGCAGGCCCGCGACTGGCTCGTCTCCGTGCTGCCGCGCAAGGACACGGCCCGCCGCGCCTGGGGCGAGGGCCACCCCGACTTCTCCGTGATCCGCAACCTGGCCGAGGACGAGGAGAGCACCCTGCTCGCGGCCGCGCGCGGCTACCAACGGCTGCGGTACGACGCCGGCTACCAGGCGATGACGCTGCCCGAGGAGTACGGCGGGCGCGGCCTGCCCTCCGCGTACGCGCTGGCCTTCGCCGAGGAGGAGGCCGCCTTCGAGACGCCGGCCTCGACCGAGCTGATCAGCGTGACCGTCGGCCTCGTCGGGCACGCCGTCTCGATGTTCGGCACGGACGGGCAGAGGAGCGCGTACGGCCGGGCGTTCCTCCGCACCGACCTGCTCGCCTGCCAGCTGTTCAGCGAGCCCGGCGCCGGATCGGACCTGGCCGCGCTGTCCTGCGGGGCGGTACGCGACGGCGACGGCTGGATCGTCGACGGGCAGAAGGTGTGGACCTCGGGAGCCCAGTTCGCCGACTACGGCCTGCTCCTCGCCCGGACCGACCCCGACGTGGTCAAGCAGGCCGGGATCACGGCGTTCCTGGTGCCTATGGACGCGCCCGGCATCGAGATCCGGCCGATCCGCCAGATCACCGGAGGCGCCGCCTTCAGCGAGGTCTTCTTCACCTCCGTCCGCGTGCCCGACGAGCTGAGGCTGGGCGAGCCGTCCGAAGGATGGAAGGTCGCCAACGGGACGCTGGCGTTCGAGCGCACCAACTCCGGCGCGGGCACCCGGCGCAAGGGCGGGACCTTCGAGGACGTGCTGGAGCTCGCCCGGTCGCTGGGCCGTACCGGGGATCCGATCGTGCGGCAGCGGCTCGCGGACCTCTACATCCGCACCGTGCTGCGCAGGGCGACCGCCGACCGGGTGGCGCGCAGCACCGCGGCCGGACGGCCGCCGGGGCCCGCCGCGTCACTGGGCAAGCTCATGGGCTCCGAACTGCTCACCCTCACAGGGGACGTGGCCGCCGAGATCCTCGGCGGGCGCATCGCCGCGGACACAGGGGAGTGGGGGACGTTCGCCTGGGTGGAGCACCTGCTCGGGGCGCCCGGATACCGCATCGCGGGCGGAACGGACCAGATCCAGCGCAACGTCATCGCCGAGCGGGTGCTCGGGCTGCCTCCGGAGCCGCGCGTCGACCGCGTGCCGTTCTCGCAGCTCCCCCGATCGTGAAGTGTCCTTCGGCAAGAGAAAGAGCAGGTGACTCGTGGAAACGGGACTGACAGGCCGCAAGGCGCTGGTGACCGGCGCCAGCCGCGGCATCGGCCGCGCCATCGCGGCGAGCCTCGCAGGCGAGGGGTGCGCCCTGGCGCTCTGCGCCCGCGGCGAGGAAGGGCTGCGGCAGGCGGCCAAGGAACTGAGCGAGACCGGGGCGCGCGTCTACGCCGAGCCGGTCGACGTCGCCGACGCGGGCGCGCTGGAAGGGTTCGTCCGGCGCTCCGCGCAGGAACTCGGCGGGCTCGACATCGTGGTGTCCAACGTCTCGGCCGGCGCCTCCAAGAGCCCCGAGCAGTGGGAGAACAGCTTCCGCGGCGACCTCATGGCGTTCGTCCGGCTCGTCGAGGCGGCCCTGCCGTACCTGGAGGAGTCCGACGCGGCCTCGGTCGTGGCGATCGGGACCACCAACGCCGTCGACACGGCCCGCCCGGCGTCGCCCAACGCGTATTCGGCGGTCAAGGCGGCCGTCCTCTACCACGCCTCCGCGCTGGCCCACGCGCTCGCGCCCAAGGGCATCAGGGTCAACACGGTGTCGCCGGGACCGATCGAGTTCGCCGGAGGGGCGTGGAGCCAGATCCGCGAACACCGCCCCGAGGTGTACGAGGAGGTGCTCGGCAAGCTGCCCATCGGCCGGTACGGGCGGCCCGAGGACGTGGCCGCCGCGGTGACCTTCCTCGCCAGCCCGCTGGCCGGGTTCTGCGCAGGGGTGAACCTGGTCGTGGACGGCGGCCTCGTCACCCGCGTACAGACCTGAGCACGGCGCCATGACGGGACCGGCCGGACGGCTCGACGCGGTGCTGGTGTGCGGCGGGCGCTGGCACGACTTCGACTACGCGCGGCTGGAGCTGCTGCGGCGGCTCGGCCGCTACCCCCACGTACGTACGCGGGTGTTCGAGGACTACGCCCGCCCGTCGGCCCTTGACGGCGCGGACCTCCTCGTCACCTACACCTGCGACCGCCGCCCGGCCCCGGGACTCGAGCAGTCGGCGCTCGTCGACTTCGTCGCGCGCGGCGGGCGGTGGCTGGCGCTGCACGGCACCAACTCCGCCATCGACCCGCCCGCCCCCGGGGGGCCGCGGATGTTCCGCACCCCCCGCGCGCTCGGCCCTGTGGCGGAGGTGCTCGGCAGTCAGTTCCTCGCGCATCCGCCCATCGCGCCGTACCGGGTGGAGGTGACCCGGCCTGACCACCCGATCGTGGCCGGGATCGAGCCGTTCGAGGTCACCGACGAGCTGTACGTCTGCGAGCTGCACGGGCCGCTGGAGGTGCTGCTCCACGCGCGCTGGCGAGGCCTCTGCCGTGGGTTCGAGGAGGGCGAGGTCGCCGACGACGAGCCGCGGCCGGTGCTCTACCTGCGCCCGTACGGCCGGGGCAGCGTCTGTTACTTCACCCTCGGCCACTGCCGGGGCCGGTACGACGTGCAGGACCTCGGGATCGACGACCTCGGCCGGGAGGACCGGGGGAGCTGGCTCGTGCCGGAGTTCACCACGATCCTCGACCGCTGCGTCGCCTGGGTGGTGAGCGGCGCCCTCGCCCCGGACCCCGGGCTGTCCCGTGCCCCTGATCCGGTGAGCCCGTCGGGCCGGCGCATGTGATCCGGGGCTGCGCCTAATGCGTGGTGGCGCGGTCCCTGGACGCGCGGACGGCGCGACGGGCGATGGCCCACCGGTGGGTCTCGGACGGCCCGTCGTAGATGCGGAACGCGCGCACCTCCCGCAGCAGCCGCGACAGCGGCAGGTCCGACGAGATGCCGAGCGCGCCGCACACCTGCAGGGAGCGATCGACCACCCGGTTGACCGCCTCGGCGACGAACGTCTTGGTGATGGAGGTGTGCTGGGCGGCCGATCGTCCCTGGTCGAGCTCCCAGCAGGCCCGCCACAGCAGCGCCCGGCTCGCCTCTATGTCGATCTCGGAGTCGGCCAGCATCTGCTGCACCATGCCCAGCTCGGCCAGCGGCCCGCCGAACGCCTGCCGGCTTCCGGCCCGCTCCAGCGCGAGGTCCTGGGCGCGACGGGCCACGCCGAGCCAGCGCATGCAGTGCGTCATCCGGGCCGGCCCCAGCCGCACCTGGGCGTAGTCGAAGCCCTTGTCCACCTCGCCCAGCACCTGGTCGTCGGCGACCTCGCAGCCGTCGAACAGCAGCTCGCTGTGCCCGCCGAACAGGCCCTCGTCGAGGGTCTCGATGTTCCGCACGATCTTCATGCCGGGGTTGTCCGCGTCGACGAGGAACATCGTGGCCCCGCCCGCGTCCCCGGCCACACCGCTGGTGCGGGCCATGCAGATGGCGAAGGAGGCGCCGTCGGCGCCGCTGATGAACCACTTGCGGCCGTCGATGCGCCACCCGCCCGGGATCCGGGTGGCGGAGGTGGCCAGCGCGCGCGGGTCGGAGCCGGCGCCCGGCGCGGGCTCGGTCATCGCGAAGCAGGACCGGATCTCCCCGGCGGCCAGCGGACGCAGGTAGCGCTCCTGCTGCTCCGGCGTCGCGACCACGTGCAGCAGGTGCATGTTGCCCTCGTCGGGAGCCGCGCAGTTGAGCGCGAGCGGCCCCAGCAGCGAGTAGCCGGCCTCCTCGAAGACCACGGCCTGCCCGCGCAGGTCCAGTCCGTGGCCACCCCATCGGTGCGGCACGTGCGGGGCGAACACCCCGGCCTCGCGCGCGGCCTGCTGCAGCCGCCGCCTCAGCGGCTCGGGGCCGTCGTGCACCGACCCACCGCACGCCCGCTCCTCGGGGAGCACGACAGTCCGTACGAACTCGGCGGTACGCCGGGCGAGGTCGGCGACCTCATCGGGGACGTCGAAGCTGATGGACACGACGGCTCCTCATTCCTCGGAGCTAATAAGTGTTAGCCATCAGATGCTATGAGCAGTACGTATGTCAATGTCTACCTGCGGATTCTTCGGACGAACAGCTGCTAGCCTGATCGCCATGGCAGCCCCTGGTTCCTTCGAGCGACCGCACCGGCCGGGCGAGCACGAGGCCGCGCTGCCGGACGACCGCCGCTCCGCCATCCGGCTCGCCGCGCTGCTGTTGTTCGCCACGCGGGGCTACCTCGCGACGACCATGGCCGACATCGGCGCCGCCGTCGGAGTGCGCGGACCGAGCCTGTACAAACACGTCGCGTCCAAGCAGGAGCTGCTCGCCGAGATCATGACCGGCACCATGGCGCGGCTGCTCGCCGGCTTCCAGGACGCGATCAGCAGCACCGACGACGTGCGCGAGCAACTCCGCAGGGCGGTGGAGGCGCACGTGCGCTACCACGCCCAGCACCGGTTCGAGGCGTTCGTCGGCAACCGGGAGATCGCCAATCTGGCCCAGCCCGCCCGGGACCTGGTGCTGCGCCACCGCAGCGACTACGAGCGCGGGCTCCGGCGGCTCATCGAACGCGGCGCGGCTGAAGGCGTCTTCACCGTGCGATCGGCCCAGCTCGCGTCCTACTCGATCCTCGACATGGGCATCGGCGTCGCCGCCTGGTACCGCGAGGGCGGCGAATTCTCCGTCGACCAGCTCGCCTACCAGTACGGCGACCTGGCCCTGCGGATGGTCGGTGCGGCGCCCCAGCGCCATCAGTCCCCAGCGTGACGGCGGGTACCACGGTCAAATGACGGTCGAACGATCAAGGAGGTGATCGGGAAGCATGGGCTACTCGCGGAAGCGGACCGGGAAGGACACCTACGTCATTCATCGGCATCTGATTCCCGAGTTCGGTGGGGTCCGGTGATGTCAGTGCCTCACGGCGCACCTGAATCAGCAATTATCGTATGGAATCAGGGCTGCCGGTTCGCTTCACCCATAGCTGAGATGGATTTGTCCAGCCGCAGCTCCACTCGGTCCACCACGCGCGCTGCTGTCCATGACGACCGTAATCGCTGCAGTTACTGTTGGCAGCCGCTACGTTGGGGGCCAAGAAACTGCAGCAGTACGTGTACGGGACGTCGAAAAGAGCTCCTGTACTGGAGGTTGTGGCTGCTGAGCCCGGCGCAGAGAATGCACCGAGCGTCGCTACCAGGGCGGCAATGCCCAATGCGGCGCTCTTAAGCTTCCGAGACGGGAATACGGAGGCCAATGAACACAACCCCTTTCGGCTTGATTCGACCTGTGTAAGCCGAGTATCCCTCGCACTTTAGGTGAATGACAGTATGGAATCTGCCAGAATGCACATCATCTCTGCCAAAGCTCTCAGGGCCCACTATCTGTGGTCATCTCCTCGTCGGGCAGGCGTAGCCATACCGGGCCGGGAGTGCCACAGCAAGCCGTCGTTCGCGTGAAGCTCGGCGGCGAACTGGAGATGCCTGGATCGAGTCGGGGTTCGTGTTCACAACCGAGCACGGCACACCTGCGCTTCGTTGCTGGCCGCGCTCGATGTGCGTCCGCGGGTCGCTATGCAGACCCTCGCGCGCAGTGACATTGCTGCACTTTGCTGCTGCACAAAGATCAAAAGGCCACTCCCGATCTCTCGGAAGTGGCCTTTGAGCTGGGTCGGGGTGGCGGGATTTGAACCCACGGCCTCTTCGTCCCGAACGAAGCGCGCTGCCAAGCTGCGCTACACCCCGGTGCACGCCCGGTCTTGCGCGTGCTTGGAAAAGTCTAGCCCACTCCCAAGGTGCTTGTGACCGCCTTTATCGGCGGGGCACCAGGGTGAGGAGCGAGGCCTCGGGGAAGCAGGCGAAACGGACGGGGGCGTACGGGGAGGTGCCGAGGCCGGCGGACACGTGCAGCCAGGCGTTGTCGTGGCGGCTCAGGCCCTTCACCCGGGCGCGGTCGATGCCGCAGTTCGTCACCAGGGCGCCGTAGAACGGGATGCAGAGCTGGCCGCCGTGCGTGTGGCCGGCCAGCAGGAACTGGTAGCCGTCGGCGGCGAAGAGGCTCATGTTGCGGGGCTCCGGCGAGTGCATGACGCCCAGGCGGAGGTCGGCGTCCTCAGGGGCGGGGCCGGCCACCAGGTCGTAGCGGTCTCGGGAGATGTGGGAGTCGTGGATGCCCGCCACCGCCACGTCCAGGTCGCCCACCTTGATGCGGGCCGTGGTGTTGTTCATGTCGAGCCAGCCCTCGGCGGCCATGCCCGCGCCCAGCTCCTCCCACGGCAGCGTGGGGACGTGCTGGCGGCGCTCGTTCCTGGAGGTGCGCCAGAGGTAGCGGGCCGGGTTCTTCGGCTGCGGGGCGTACAGGTCGTTGGAGCCGTAGACGAACAGGCCCGGGCGGGACAGCAGGGGCTCCAGGGCGTGCAGGAGCGAGGGCACGGCCTCCGGGTGCGCGATCGAGTCGCCGGTGTTGACGACCAGGTCCGGCTTCAGCGCGCCCAGCGAGCGGACCCAGTTGATCAGCATCGTGCGACGCGGCGTCAGGTGCAGGTCCGACAGGTGGAGGATGCGCACGGGACGCTGGCCGCGCTCGAGCACGGGTACGTCGAAGCGGCGCAGCCTGAACCAGTTGCGCTCCACCACGGAGGCATAACCAAGCCCGGCCAGGCCGAGACCGAGCATGGACAGGGGCACTGCGACGGCTTTCCTCACCCCCTCATGATGCCCGACATCCGGCGCGAGGTGTTCGCGCAGACGGCAAGATGGACCGCATGAGCGCATTGAAGGACAAGCTGAAGGCCGATTTGACGGCCTCGCTGAAGAGCCGGGACGAGGTACGTCTCCGGACGATTCGCATGGCACTGGCCGCGGTGAACGTCGAGGAGGTCTCCGGCAAGGCGGCCAGGGAGCTGAGCGACGACGAGATCATCAAAGTTCTGACCAAGGAGGCCAAGAAGCGGCGGGAGGCGGCCGAGGCGTTCGGCAACGCGGGGCGTGCCGAGCAGGCCCAGGCGGAGCTGGACGAGCAGCGGGTGCTGGAGGAGTACCTACCGGCGCAGCTGTCCGACGAGGAACTGGTGGGGCTCGTGGACGCCGCCATCGCCGAGATCGGCGCGTCCGGGCCGCAGGCGATGGGGCAGGTCATGAAGGTCGTCAACCCGAAGGTCGCGGGGAGGGCCGAGGGGGGCCGGGTGGCTGCCACGGTGCGCGCCCGCCTCGCCGCCGCCTCGGGTTCCTAACCGACAGGTGCCCGATCACTCTTGCCGTGGGCGAATGGTCCTGTGCGTCGCCGGGCCGGTGCCTCCTCCGCTCCCTTCCGGGGGCGGAGGAGGACTCAGCCGCCGGGAATGATGGGCCCGCCGTCGCCGTCGCCGCGGCCGAAGCCGTCCTCCGGCCGGCCCCGGTCCCCATCCGGCGGCCCGTCGCCGTTGCCGGGCGGGTCGAAGATGTCGAACGGGTCCCTGTCCCCGCCCGGCCCCTCCTCGTTCTTCTTCTTCTTGGGCTTGGGCGCGCAGTGCTCGGTGCACCCGCCGAACCGCGACCGGTCCACCTGCGTGAAGTCGACCGGCTCGACGCCTTTCAGCGCGCCGAGCATGGCGTCCTTCCAGATCCGCCCCGAGATGGACGCGCCGTACACGTAGCCGTAATGCCGCCCGCCGATCGTGATGTTGATCAGCTTGTGGCCGGAGGCGCCGCGCGGGTCGCCCAGGCTGACCGCCGAGGCCAGGTTCGGCGTGTAGCCGGCGAACCAGGCCGACATGTAGTTGTCGGTGGTGCCGGTCTTGCCGGCCGCGTCCCGCCCGATGCCGCCGACCTCCTGCATCGTGCCCTTGGTGAAGACGCCGGACAGGATGCCGTTGACGGCGTCGGCGACCTCCTCCTCCAGGACCTGCGAGCACTTGGGCTTGTACTGCTTGGCGCGGCCGTTCCTGTCCTTGATCTCGGTGATGGCCAGCGGCTTGCAGTATTTGCCGCGCGCCCCGAACACCGCGTACGAGCTGGCGATCGTGATCGGGTCGACCTCGTTGACCCCCAGCGTGAACGTCTCCACCTCGGACAACTTCTGCCCGTCGGCTCGCTTGACCCCGAGTTTCTTGGCCATCTTGACCACGCTGCAGAGCCCGACCCTCTCCTGCAGCTTGAGGAAGAACGTGTTCACCGAGCCCCAGGTGCCGCTCTCCAGGGTCTTGAAGCCGCCGCCCCCTTCGCTGGAGTTGCGCACCTCATGCCTCGGGTCCCCGACGTTCTGGCTCTTGCAGTTCTTGAACGAGCTGTAGCCGCCGGCCCGGTAGCCGGCGGGGGCGGGGAAGCCGTCGCCGTACTTCAGGCCCTCCTCGAGGGCCGTGGCCAGCGTGTAGACCTTCGCGGTCGAGCCCTGCTGGAAACCGGTGCCGCCACCGTGCGCCGCGTCGGCCACGATGTTGTAGCTCATCTCGTTCTTCTTCTTGCTCCCGCCGAACTTCCGTGAGGCGGCCATGGCCTTGATCTCGCCGGTGCCGGGAACGACCATGGCCTGCGCGGCCACGGGCTTGTCCTTGGTGGTGACGTACTTCTTGATCGCCTTCTCGGCGGCCGCCTGCATCTTGGGGTCGATCGTGGTCTTGATCGTCAGACCGCCCCGCTGGAGCAGCTTGCGGCGCTCGTCCGAATTCTTGCCGAACTCGTCGTTGTTGAGGATTTCGTACTGGACGTAGAGGCAGAAGTACGGGTATTTGCTGGCCTCGCAGCCGCCGGGGAACTTGACGTCCTTGTATCCCAGCTTCTTCGCCTTGGCCTCGGCGGCCTCCTGTGGCGTGATCTTCTGGAGCTGGGCCATCCGGTCGAGCACGATGTTGCGCCGCTGCAGCAGCCGCTCCCGGGACTCGGGGCCGACGTTGGGATCGGTCCTGGCGGGGTTCTGCACGGCGCCGGCCAGCGTGGCGGCCTCGACGAGGGTCAGCTTGGAGGCGGGTTTGTCGAAGAAGCGCTTGGCCGCCGCCTGGATGCCGTGGGCGCCCGCGCCGAAGTAGGCGATGTTCAGATATTTCTCGAGAATCTGGTCCTTGGCGTATTTCCGCTCGATCGCCATCGCGTAGCGCAGCTCGGCCAGCTTGCGGGAGACCGTCGGGGCGATGGCCGCCGCCTGATCCTCCGCCGTCTCAGCCTTGTTGACCAGCACCTGCTTGACGTACTGCTGAGTGATCGACGAGCCGCCTTGCGTCACACCGCCGGTCGTGAAGTTTTTGATGAGGGCTCTGGTCGTTCCCTCTACATCGATCGGTCCGTGTTGGTAGAAACGGAAGTCCTCGATCGCGATCAATGCCGTGCGCATGATCGGGGCGACCTGATCGAGCCGGACGGACTGGCGGTTCTCGTAGTAGAAGCGCCCGATTTCCTTGCCGTCGGCGTCCTGCAGGATCGTGCGCTCGGGAAGAGGGGGTTCGTCGAGTTCTTCGGGCTTGAGGTCGAGAGCCTCGACCGCGCTCTTCGCCGACACTCCAGCCCCGCCGACCGCGGGCAGGGCCACTGCAGCCGCGAGCACTCCCGCGGCCGTCCCTGCGATGATCAGACGCAGTAGGGCCAGGATGGGGTTGGAGCGATCTTTGCGCTGCGCTTGCACGCTACCAAGAGTACGTCGAAAGACCGACCTTATCGGTAGCCGGACCCCATTTCGCCTTGACTGGAGGGGGTAACTAGTCATTCCCGGTCAAGACTGCCGCGAGAATTTGGTCCTCTGGGGTCTGTCGGCCCGAACGGGTAGTTGCGTACGTTCTCCTCTGCGGCAACTGAATACGGAGGCTCGGCGCCCGCGCCCGTCGGCCCCAAATGACGACTGACCACCTAAGGGGAGTGGGGTCGAAAATGTGGATCACGGATTGGACCTCCCGTGCCGCCTGTAAGGGTGCGGATCCGGATGCCCTGTTCGTGCAGGGCGCCGCGCAGAACAGGGCGAAGCTCATCTGCCGGGGTTGCCCGGTCCGTACTGAATGCCTCGCCGATGCGCTGGACAATCGCATCGAGTTCGGGGTGTGGGGCGGTATGACCGAACGGGAACGTCGCGCGCTGCTTCGACGGCGCCCTGACGTGGACTCGTGGCGAGAGCTGCTCGAGTCGGCGAAGGAAGAGTACGAACGGACTAATGAGCTGATCGCGGGCTGATCCAGGCCTGGCGAGCCGAGTACGGCCGGCACGTCCGTCGGCCGTACTTCTATGAGCTCGCCAGCAGCTCCCCGATCTGCCGCAACCCGGCCAGATCGTGAACGTCCTCGGACATGGCGCGGACCTGCGCCACGGGCACCGTGGGGTGGGCCGAGACGAAGTGTTCCCGCTCGCGATTCTCGCGGGCGGTGAGTTGCATCCTGCCGGCGTGCAGCCGCAGCACGGCGGCGGTCAGCTCATGTTCGCCCTTGGACTCCAGGTCCTCGGCCGCGGCGGCGCTACGAGCCGCTGAGAGCGCGACGGCGGGGGACATGTGCACGCGATTGACCACCAGGCCGGCGAGTGGCATGCGTTCTTCGGCGAGCCGCTCGACGAAGTACGAGGCCTCGCGCATCGCGTCGCGCTCGGGCGCGGCCACCACGACGAAGGCCGTGCCGGGGGCCTGCAGCAGCCGGTACGTCATCTCGGCCCGCTGCCGGAACCCGCCGAACACGGCGTCGAGCGCGGACACGAACGTCTGCAGATCCTTGATCACCTGTGCGCCGAGCAGCTTGGTCATGGCCCCGGCCATGAGCCCGAACCCGGCGTTGAGCAGCCGGAACGCGCTGCGCCCTCCAGCCTTGGCCGGAGCGGTCAGCAGCCGGATGAACCGGCCGTCCAGGAAGCGCCCGAGCCGCTCGGGAGCGTCGAGGAAGTCCAGGGCGGACCGCGACGGCGGCGTGTCCACGATGATCAGGTCCCACTCGTCGGAGCGGCGGAGCTGGCCCAGCTTCTCCATGGCCATGTATTCCTGCGTGCCGGAGAAGCTGGAGGAGAGGGACTGGTAGAAGGGGTTCGACAGGATCTGCCGGGCCCGCTCGGGGTCGGCGTGCGCCTCGATGATCTCGTCGAACGTGCGCTTCATGTCGAGCATCATGGCGAACAACTGCCCGCCGTCCGGACCGTCCTGGACGAGGCGCGGGGTGTTGTCCAGCTCGCTGAGCCCCATTGACTGGGCCAGTCGCCGCGCGGGGTCCACGGTCAGCACGACCGCGCACCTGCCGCGCTCGGCCGCGCGCAGCCCGAGCGCCGCGGCGGTCGTGGTCTTGCCCACGCCGCCGGCGCCGCAGCAGACGATGATCCGGGTGTGGGGGTCGTCGAGTATCGCGTCGACGTCCAGCCTGGTGGGCTTCTTCACGCTGCTCCCTGGGTGCGGATGCTCTCTGCCAGCTCGTACAGTCCGGCCAGGTCAACGCCGTCGGCCAGCAGCGGCAGCTCGTAGCTGGGCAGCCCGGCCTCGGCCAGCGACCCGCGCTCGGCCCGCTCCAGCTCCGTGCGGCGCGCGTGCTCGGTCACCTCGCCGGCGAGCGCCTCGGCCAGCGCCGTGGCCTCCGCGCCGTCGGCGACCCCGGCCGCCTTGAGCCCGAGGACGAGCTCTCCGGCGTCGAATCGGCCCTTGACAGCCGTGTCAAGAGCGGCTTGGGGGAGCAGCGATTCGCGGACCATGTTGACGAAAACGCCCCCTGTCGGAAGCCCTACCGAGCGCAGCTCCGCGATGCCGTCGAGCGTCTCCTGGACCGGCATCTCCTCCAGCAGCGTCACGAAGTGCACCGCCGTCTCAGGAGATTTCACGACACCGCTGACCAGCTCGGAGTGGTTCTTGATCGGCCCCACCTTGGCCAGCCCGGCGACCTCCTGGGTCACGTTCAGGAAGCGCGTGATGCGCCCGGTGGGCGGCGCGTCCAGAACCACCGCGTCGTAGACGCGGCGGCCGTTCTTGGCCCGCCTGCGCACCGCCTCGGTGGTCTTGCCGGTGACCAGCACGTCGCGGAAGCCGGGGGCCACGGTGGTGGCGAAGTCGACGATGCCCATCTTGGTCAGGGCCCGGCCGGCGCGGCGCATCCCGTAGAACATCTCCATGTACTCGAGCATGGCCTCTTCGGGGTCGATCGCCAGGGCGTACACGTCACCGCCTGACGGCGCCACGGCGATCCTGCGCTCCTCGTACGGCAGCGGCGGCAGATCGAAGATCTGCGCGATGCCCTGCCTGCCCTCCACCTCGACCAGTAACACCTTGCGGCCGCCCGAGGCCAGGGCAAGAGCGAGCGCGGCGGCCACGGTCGTCTTGCCGGTGCCGCCCTTTCCGGTGACGACGTGCAGTCGCACGCCGGCCCAATCGGTGTCCGGAGAATCCACTATTCGAGGCTACCGAACGGTCACTTGACGCAAGCCGGTGCCCACCGTTTGAGATTGCTCACACTAATGTTGCCCCCATGAAGAAATGGGAGTACCTCACCGCCCCCTTGCTCATCCACAACACCAAGATGATCCTTGACAACTTCGGCTCCGACGGCTGGGAGCTGGTCCAGATCGTTCAGGGCGCCACCCCCGAGCAGCTGGTCGCCTACTTCAAGCGGGAGAAGCAGTGACCCCCGAGGAGCGGCTGGCGGAGCTCGGCCTGACGCTGCCCGAGGTGCCGAAGCCGGTGGCGGCGTACGTGCCCGCCGTGCGTACGGGCAACCTCGTCTACACCTCCGGCCAGGTGCCGCTGGTCGAGGGCAAGCTGGCGGGGACCGGCAAGCTGGGCGCCGACCTGACCACCGAGGAGGGCGCCGGGCTGGCCCGCATCTGCGCGCTCAACGCCCTGGCCGCGCTCAAGTCCGAGGTCGGCGACCTGCTGCGGGTCGTGCGGATCGTGAAGGTCGTCGTGTTCGTGGCCAGCGACCCGGCGTTCACCGATCAGCCGAAGGTCGGCAACGGCGCCAGCGAGCTGCTCGCCGAGGTGCTGGGCGAGGCGGGCAAGCACGCGCGCAGCGCGGTGGGCGTGGCCTCGCTGCCGCTCGACGCGCCCGTGGAGGTGGAGCTGATCGCCGAGGTCGCCTGAGCGGGGATATGTCACCATGACCGAGTGATGTTCTAGAAGGAGGTCATGTGACCGGATTGCCGCTTCCAGCCGAGCTCGCCGCGCGGGCCAGGGACGTTCTCGCCGGACGGGTCGAGCCGGTGGCCCCGCGGGACGCCGCCACGGTGGTGATCCTGCGGGACGGAGCTCGAGGGCCCGAGGTCTACCTGCTGCGGCGGAAGTCCACCATGGCCTTCGCGGCGGGCGCGTACGTCTTCCCCGGCGGGTCGGTGGACGCCCGTGACACCGACCAGGCCGTGGCCTGGGCCGGGCCGTCCCCCGCGGAGTGGGGCACGGCGTTCAAGGCGAGCGAGCGGCTCGCGCGCGGCCTGGTGTGCGCGGCCGTACGCGAGACGTTCGAGGAGACCGGCGTGCTGCTGGCCGGACCGGGACCCGGCTCCGTGGTGGCGGACACGACGGGCGACGACTGGGAGGCCGACCGGCTGGCGCTGATCGACCGGAGCCTGGCCTTCGCCGACTTCCTCGCCAGGCGCGGTCTGGTGCTCCGCTCCGACCTGCTCAAGCCCTGGGCGCACTGGATCACGCCGGAGATCGAGCCGCGGCGCTTCGACACGCGCTTCTTCGCCGCCGTGCTCCCGGACGGCCAGCGCACCAGAGACGTCGGCGGGGAGGCCGACCAGGTCGTGTGGACACCCCCCGCCGACGCCGTAGAGCTGGCGCACCAGGGGGAGATCTTCCTGATGCCGCCCACCTACAACACGCTGACCGAACTGTCGGCGCTCGGCTCCGTGACGGACATCCTCGCAGCTCACCGGGAAATCGAGACCGTCATGCCGAGGGCTGTGGAGATCGAGGGCGAGATGCGGTTGGTGATGACATGAGCGAGCGCGGCGAACACAGCCGGTCGGCGGTCATGGGGCCGGCGAAGGAGGCGGCATGAGCGGTCTGCACATTCCGATCGGCACGCCCGACGGATCCCGTACCGAGCACGCCGAGAACCTGCTCGCCCCCAACCCCTCGATCATGACGCTCGACGGCACCAACACGTGGGTGATCGGCGCGGGCGAGGAGGTGGTCGTCGTCGACCCGGGGCCGGACGACGACCGTCACCTGTGCCGCGTACGCGACCACCTCGCCGATCGCCGCGTCACCCAGATCCTGCTGACTCACGGCCACATCGACCACAGCGGCGGCGCGAAGGGCTTCGCCGCGATGGTGAACGCCCCCGTACGCGCCCTGGACCCGCGCCACAGGCTCGGCGACGAGGGCTTGGAGGACGGTGACGTGGTGCGGGTGGCCGGCCTGGAGATCCACGTGTACGGCACGCCCGGCCACTCCTTCGACTCGCTGTGCTTCTGGCTGCCGCAGGACCACGCCATGCTGACCGGCGACACGGTGCTCGGCAGGGGCACCACGATCGTCGCCGGCGACGGCGGCCTGGCCGACTACCTCCGCAGCCTCGACCGGCTCAGGGCGGCGGCGGAGAGCCTGGAGGCGCGGGCGCTGCTCCCGGGGCACGGCCCGGTGCTGCCCGACCCGATCGGCGCGCTGGACGGCTACATCGCGCACCGGCGTCAGCGGCTGGACCAGATCAGGGCGGCGCAGGCGCAGGGCGCGCGCACGCCGCGCGAGATCGTCCGCATCGTGTACGCGGACGTCGACAAGTCACTCTGGGCGGCCGCCGAGATCTCGGTGAAAGCCCAGCTGGACTATCTGGAGCGGTTGTAGAGCCGGTCCATGTCGAGGATGACCACGGCCTTGGCCTCGATCCGCAGCCAGCCGCGCTGAGCGAAGTCGGCCAGCGCCTTGTTGACCGTCTCACGCGAGGCGCCGACGAGCTGGGCCAGCTCCTCCTGGGTGAGGTCGTGGTGCACCCGCAGGCCGTCCTCGGTCTTGGTGCCGAACCGCTCGGCCAGGTCGAGCAACTGTTTGGCCACGCGTCCCGGCACGTCGGTGAAGACCAGGTCGGCCAGCACGTCGTTGGTGCGGCGCAGGCGCTGCGCGAGCGCGCGCAGCAGGTGCAGAGCCACCTCGGGACGGCCGGTCAGCCAGGGGCGCAGGTCGTCGTGGCCGAGCCCGGCCAGGCGGACCTCGGTCAGCGCCGTCGCCGTGGCCGTGCGCGGCCTCGGATCGAACAGCGACAACTCGCCGAACATCTCGCTCGGACCCAGCACGCTCAGCAGGTTTTCCCTGCCGTCCGGCGAGGTGCGGGAGAGTTTGATCTTGCCCTCCAGCACGACGTAGAGCCGGTCGCCGGTCTCGTTCTCGTGGAAGAGCGTCTGCCCCTTGGAGAGCTGGACCTCAGTGATACTCGTACGCAGCGCGGCTGCGCTCTCGCGGTCCAGCGCGGCGAACAGGGGGGCCTTGCCCAGCACATCGTCGGTGTTCACTCTGCCTCCTCTGCTGCCATTGTGACTCACCCCACTCAAGGCGGCACACACAGGTTATGGGAATGGCCGAGTGGTTTGGGCAGACGTACCCCTTTTATCGGCAGTTCAGGCGTCCAGAGCTAATGTGCCTGGCAGGACAGCAGGTCGTCGACCGAGGCGACGGCGGCCGCCACGGACTGGCCGAGCAGGGCACGCAGCACTTGAACGGCCGTGGGACGGGCCGCGGCGTCCGGGTGGCGGCACTGCTCGACGGCCGCTCGCAGTACGGGAGTCAGGACGGCGGGATCCCCGCGCCGCGATCCGGTCGCCGCGAACACCACCAGATCAGCCCAATCCCGCATGTCCTCCGCCATGGCCCGGTCGTCCTGCACCGTCGCCGCGCCCTCCCAGCCGATGAGCACCTGGCCGCGGGTGCCGAGCGCCACGGTCCGCGGCCCGAGCCGAAGCCCCGCCGTGCCGCGCGTGTGCAGCCGGGTCATGGGCGCCACGCAGGCCCAGGCCAGGCGATGCAGCGCCGCTCCGCTCAGGGGTCCGTTCCGCCGGACGAAGTCGGCGAGCGCCGCTCCCCTGGCCTGGTCGTCCCGAGTTCGCCGGGTACGTGGCATGTGCATGTTTTCCTCCTGCGTGGTCGCCCGCTTGTACGCGCTCGGCCCGGCCGGAGGTTCAACGGGTTTCCAGGACGGTATGGACGCAGGACAGGGCCCGGGCACGCACAAGGCGTTCTACTCTTGCGGCATGGCGACGAACGCGGCGGGGCGCAAGCCGGAGACCCAGCTGGGGCTGGTGCGGCGGGCGCGCAAGATGAATCGCGTCCTCGCGGAGACCTACCCGGACGCCCACTGCGAGCTGGACTTCACCAACCCGCTCGAGCTGCTGGTCGCGACCATCCTCTCCGCGCAGTGCACGGATAAGCGGGTCAACATGGTTACCCCCATACTCTTCGCGAAATATCCGACGGTCGAGGACTACGCCGCTGCCGACCGGCCCGAGATGGAGGAGATCATCCGCTCGACGGGGTTCTTCCGCGCGAAGACCAACAGCATCATCGGCATGGCCCAGGCGGTGTGCGAGCGTCACGGCGGCGAGGTGCCGGGCAAGCTGAACGACCTCGTCAAGCTGCCCGGGGTGGGCCGCAAGACCGCCAACGTGGTGCTGGGCAACGCGTTCGGCGTGCCGGGGCTCACCGTCGACACCCACTTCCAGCGGCTGGTGCGCCGGTTCGGCTGGACCGAGGAGACCGACCCGGTCAAGATCGAGCACATCGTGGGCGCGCTGCTGCCCAAGCGCGAATGGACGATCTTCTCGCACCGGGTGATCTGGCACGGCCGCCGCATCTGCCACGCCCGGCGCCCGGCCTGCGGGGTCTGCCCGCTGGCCGCCCTCTGCCCGTCGTACGGCACCGGCCCCACCGCGACCGCCGAGGCCCAGAAGCTGGTCAGGCCCGGCCCCTTCTCCTGAACCCCGGGGAAGTGACGGACGCCCCGGCCCTGACACCTGCCCAGGGGGCCTCTCCGAAGTGAGGCGGTGTCCGGGTGTGCGGCGAGACACAAGACGACGCCCCGGGGAAGTGACAGGAGTCCCGCTGTGTTGGAGGATGCGTGACCCAAGTGCCCGACTGGCTCGACACACTGGCGGCGCAAGCGCAGCGGACCCGAGTCCCCCGATACATGCGTCCACCCGACGGGCGCGGACGGGCCGCGGCGGTGCTGATGCTGTTCGGCGAGGGGCCGCACGGCCCCGACGTCCTGCTGATCCAGCGCAGCACCCGAGGCCGCAGGCACGCGGGCCAGCCCGCATTCCCCGGCGGCGGCGTGGACCCCGAAGACGGCGGCCCGGTCGCGGCGGCGCTGCGCGAGGCCGAGGAGGAGACCGGGCTCGACCCGTGCGGGGTGCACGTGCTCTGCATGCTGCCCGAGCTCTACCTCAGCCACAGCGACAACCGCGTCACACCGGTGGTCGCCTGGTGGCGCGAGCCGTCGGCCGTGCACGCGGCCTCGCCGGACGAGGTCGCGTCGGTGGAGCGGGTGCCGATCGCCGAGCTGGTCGATCCCGGCAACCGGATCATGCTGCGGCACCCCAGCGGCATGGCGGGACCGGCGTTCCGGGTGCGGGGGATGCTGGTGTGGGGGTTCACGGCGATGGTGCTCGACTCGGTGCTGCGCGAAGGCGGGCTCGACCAGCCGTGGGATCCCTCGCAGGTGGAGGACCTGCCGCCCGAGGTGCTCAACCTAGCGCGCTGACCGCAGCGCCACGCCCAGCGAGGCCCAGCCGGCCACGTCGGCGTCGCTGTCGTCGGCCAGCATGCGCAACGCGTCCAGGCCCGTCGGGTCCGGCGGGTCGCCGAGCACGTGGTGCAGCGCGTACGCGGCGCCGTACCTGACTCTGGCGTCGTCGTGGCCGGCCAGCTCGATCACCGACGGCAGCGACCGAGGGTCGCCCAGGTGGCCGAAGGCGATCAGCACCGAGTAGAGCACCATGGCGTCGTCCTCGCTGGCGGCCAGGTAGCGCAGCACCGGCAGCGTACGGTCCACGAACGGCCGCAGCATCCCCATGATGTCCACCCCGAGCAGTCGCTCGGCCACGGTGTCGGCGGCGCACAGCCGGCGCGCCTCGATGAAGGACTCCAGGTCGCCGCGCTGGCGCAGCACGGAGATCACGTGCCAGCGCAGCGGGCCGTCAGGATCGCGGTCGCGCAGAGCTGCCTCGATGAGATCGCGCACTGTTCCCTCGGCCGGCGGCATACCGCCCAAGGTAGCCAGCAGGGTGACGCCGTCCTGGCCGAAGACGTGCACACTTGACCCTATCGCTGGTTACCTTTGAAGCGTGCGCGGTGATCTGCTTGACCTCATCTTGATCGGGCTCATGGTGGCCTTCGGCATCTCGGGTTACCGCCAGGGGTTCATCATCGGGGCGATGAGCCTCGTGGGGTTCGCCGGGGGCGCCGTGCTCGGCATCTTCATCGCGCCACCCATCGCCAAGGCCGTCGTGGACGGCGACACACCGCAGGCGCTGCTCGCCATCGTGATCGTCTTCCTGTCCGCGACCATCGGGCAGTTCGCGTCCTCGACCATCGGCGCCGTCGTACGCAGCCACGTCACCTGGGAGCCCGCCAAGCTGGCCGACGCGGTCGGCGGCACGTTCGCCAGCGCGCTGTCCGTGCTGATCTTCGCCTGGCTGATCGGGTCGTTGATCGTCTCCACGACCTTCACCCCGCTCGTCGACCAGGTCAAGAACTCCGCGCTGCTCACCACGGTCGACGACGCGATTCCTCAGGCGGCCCGCAACTGGCAGCAGCCGTTCAAGAAGTTCATCGACCGCTCGGAGTTCCCGCCGGTCTTCGACGCCATCGGCGCGGGCACGATCGTCGACGTGCCGCCGCCGGACCAGAGCGTCCTGCAGGGCGACCTGGGCCGGGCCCGCCGCGCGATCGTCAAGGTGCAGGGCAACGCCGAGAGCTGCAACAAGCACATCGAGGGCACCGGCTTCGTCTACGCCCCCGGCCGGATCATGACCAACGCGCACGTGGTCGCGGGCGTCACCAGGGACCTGCAGGTCATCGACCACAACAACGTCCGGCACGCGGCCGCCGTCGTGCGCTACAACCCGCGCCGCGACATCGCCGTGCTGTACGTGCCGGGGCTCGACCTGCCACAGCTGACCTTCGACGGCGAGGGCAGCCGCGGCGACAACGCGATCATCGCCGGCTTCCCCAAGGGCAAGGGCTTCACCGCCGAGGCGGCCAGGATCGGCGGGCGGCTCAACGCCGAGGGCCCCGACATCTACCGGGACCGCACCGTCACCCGCAAGGTGTACGCGATCCGCGGCATCGTGCTCCCCGGCAACTCCGGCGGCCCGCTGCTCACGACGGACGGCCGCGTCTACGGTGTGATCTTCGCCGCGGCGATCAACGAGCAGGAGACCGGTTATGTGCTGACGGCCGAGGAGGTCGCCCCCGACGCCTCCGCCGGCCGCAACGACACCACGCCGGCCAGCACGCAGGAGTGCGACTGACCGCGTTCAGCGGGGGAGCTTGTCCAGGATCACGGCGATCGCCTGGTGCGGGTCGCTGTCGGAGTTCAGGTTCGATGCGGCCTTGCCGACGGCGTCGTACGCGCCGCCGTACGCCTGCGCCTTGGCCGCGCCGCGGCTGAAGAGCGTCACCGCGCCGCGCCCGTTGCCGCGTTGCAGGTGTGTCAGCCCCACGCAGATCTGCGCCAGCCCCTGCCACAGCTCGCGCTCCTCCTCGGGGGCGCATTTCCAGCGGCCCTCGAACACCTCGTGCGCGTTGAACGGCAGCCCCTCGCTCAGGAACCGGCGGCCGTCGGCGAGCGCCTGCTCGGTGGTTGGCGCGTAGTCGTCGGGAACCCTCGGCATGCCGGGCTCGCCGTGGGGGAGCGGCCTGCCGTACGCGTCACGCGGCCTGGCGCTGCGCGGCCGGCCCTCGGGGTCGCGGTCTCTCATCTGTCGGGCTCCGGGTCTGCCAGCCAGCCGAGCAGCTCGGTGTCGAACACGTCGGGGATCTCCTCGTGCGGGAAGTGGCCGGCTCCTTCGAACAGCCGCCACCGGTACGGGGCCGCCACGTAGCGGCTCGAACCCTGGGCCGTACGCGGCAGGACCCGAGGGTCGAGCGCGCCGTGCAGGTGCAACGTGGGAGCCTCGACCTCGGTACGCATGGCGCGGGCGTAGCGGCGGCCGTCGGGACGCAGCTGGGAGCGGCCGAACCAGCGGTGATACTCCAGCGCGCAGTGTGCCACGGCCGGGATCGCGAACGCCTCCCGGTAGACCCGCGCGTCCTCGGCCTCCGGCCAGCCCGGGCGTGACCACTCCTCGAGGTACCGGCCGACCAGCGCCGCCTCGCGCCGCCTGAGCCGGAACTCGGGCAGTAGCGGCACCTGGTATCCCAGCGCCCCGCCACTGGCCTTGAGCTGGCCGAACGGGTCGGTCAGCAGCGCGTTGCGCAGCCGCAGCGGATGCGGCGCGGACACGACGACCAGCCGGCGTACGCATTTGGGGTCGCGCACGGCCATCGTCCAGGCCAGCAGCCCGCCCCAGTCGTGCCCGACCACGATCGCCCCGGTCTCGCCCAGCGCGCGGATCAGCCCGGCCGCGTCGGCGGCCAGCGTGGGCAGGTCGTAGCCGCGCGGCGGCTTGTCGCTGCCTCCGTAGCCGCGAAGATCGGCCGCGACCGCCCGGTATCCCGCCTTCGGCAGCGACGCGAGCTGGTGCCGCCACGTCCACCAGAACTGCGGGAACCCGTGCAGCAGCAGGACCAGCGGCCCCTCACCGGCCTCGACGACGTGGAAGCGGGTGCCGCCCGCGTGTACCGCGCGATGCTTCCACGGCCCCTGGATCTGGACGGCGGACTCGTCAGCTGCCATCGCGGGTCACCGGCTCGCGTTCCGGACGTGGCGCGGGAAGCGGCGGCTCCTCCGGCGTGGCGATCTCCTTGAGCCCCTTGATCGACCTGGCGGTGCGCTTCATCCCGGCCAGGCCCTTGAGCCGGCGCGTCCCGATGAACACCAGCAGACCCGCGACCACCAGATAGAACAGCGTCACGGTGAGGAAGGACAGCCACATGGGCCACCACTCGGCCAGGACGAAGCCGATCGTGAACGAGGCGAGGATCAGGCACAGATGCGCCATGAACGCGGCCGCGGCGAACAGCCCCCCTGCCGTGCCCACCCGCTTGGCGTCGAACCTGAACTCGGCCTTGGCCAGCTCGATCTCCGAGCGGACCAGGGACGAGATGTGGGCGCTCGCCTGGGCGACCAGGGCGCCCAGGGATTCTTCCTCGGGAGTCTGCGGCATGAACGTCTCCTATCGAGGCCCGGTGGCCGTGTCAAACATCATCCAGCGCATTGCGACGGTTGCGTACCCGTGCGTGGAGCAACGCCGCCGCCAGGATCCCGGCCGGCAACGACACCGCGGCCGAACCCGCCGGGGAACTTCCCGAGTACGAGCCCCGCTTCCACTCCCAGAACTACCCGATCGGAGAAGATAGCGCCCAGGCCGGATCCGTCCGGCTTCACCCCCTGCGAAAGCGAGGCGCATGTCCCGCCGCGGGGACATGCGCCTCCTGACACGTCAGTCCTCGGACTTGGCCGAGGGCAGTTTCTCGGCGATCAGGTTCATCACCGTGCTGTCGGCCAGGGTGGTGACGTCGCCGATGCTGCGGTTCTCCGCCACGTCGCGCAACAGGCGACGCATGATCTTGCCGGAGCGGGTCTTGGGCAGCTCGGGCACGACCAGGATCTGGCGCGGCTTGGCGATCGGGCCGAGCGCCTTGGCCACGTGGTTGCGCAGCTCGACGCCGATGTCGTCGCCCTCCTCCGCGCTGCCGCGCAGGATCACGAACGACACGATGGCCTGGCCGGTCACCGGGTCGGTCGCGCCCACCACTGCCGCCTCCGCCACCTTCGGGTGGCTGACCAGCGCGCTCTCCACCTCGGTGGTGGAGATGTTGTGGCCGGAGACCAGCATGACGTCGTCCACGCGGCCGAGCAGCCACAGGTCGCCGTCCTCGTCCTTCTTGGCGCCGTCGCCGGGGAAGTACATCCCCTCGAAGCGGCTCCAGTAGGTGTCGATGTAGCGCTGGTCGTCGCCCCAGATCGTGCGGAGCATCGACGGCCACGGCTCCTTGACCACGAGGAAGCCGCCGCCCCCGTCGGGCACGCTGTTGCCCTGGTCGTCGACCACGTCCGCGGTGATGCCGGGGAGCGGGCGCATCGCGGCGCCCGGCTTGCCCGCGGTCACGCCGGGCAGCGGGCTGATCATGATGGCACCGGTCTCCGTCTGCCACCAGGTGTCGACGACCGGGCAGCGGTTGCCGCCGATGTGCTCGCGGTACCAGACGTACGCCTCCGGGTTGATCGGCTCACCGACGGAGCCCAGGATGCGCAGGCTGGACATGTCGTGCTTGGCGGGGATGTCGTCGCCCCACTTCATGAACGTCCGGATCGCCGTGGGGGCGGTGTAGAGGATCGTGATCTTGTACTTCTGCACGATCTCCCAGAACCGGCCGCGATGCGGCGTGTCCGGGGTGCCCTCGTAGATGACGCTGGTGGCGCCGTTGGCGAGGGGGCCGTACACGATGTAGGAGTGGCCGGTCACCCAGCCGATGTCGGCCGTGCACCAGTAGATGTCGGTCTCCGGCTTGAGGTCGAAGACCGCGTGGTGGGTCCAGGCCGTCTGGGTGAGGTAGCCGCCGGTCGTGTGCAGGATGCCCTTGGGCTTACCGGTGGTGCCGCTGGTGTAGAGGATGTACAGCGGGTCCTCGGCGTCGTGGGGCTCCGGCGTGTGCTGGTCGCTCTGCCGGTCCACGAGGTCGTGCCACCAGACGTCCTTGCCGTTCGCGGCGACGTCCTGACCGGTGCGCCGGACGACGAGGACGTGCTCGACCTGCGGGCACTCGGCGACGGCCTCGTCCACGATGGGCTTGAGCGCGCTCGGCTTGCCCCTGCGGTAGCCGCCGTCGGCCGTGATCACCAGCTTGGCGTCGGCGTCGTCGATGCGGCTCTTCAGCGCGCTCGCGGAGAACCCGCCGAACACCACCGAGTGCACGGCGCCGATGCGGGCGCAGGCCAGCATCGCGATCGGCAGCTCGGGGATCATCGGCATGTAGATCGCGACGCGGTCGCCCTTGCTGACACCCAGCTCCTGGAGGGCGTTGGCGGCCTTGCTGACCTCGGTCTTCAGATCGTTGTAGGTGAGGGCGCGGGTGTCGCCGTCCGGCTCGCCCTCCCAGTAATAGGCGACCTTGTCGCCGCGGCCCTCCTCGACGTGGCGGTCGACGCAGTTGTAGGCGACGTTGAGCTCGCCGCCGATGAACCACTTGGCGAAGGGGGCGTTCCACTCAAGGGTCCTGTCCCACCGTTTGGCCCAGGTCAGCCGCTCGGCCGCACGCTCCCAGAAGGAGAGACGGTCAGCGGCGGCCTCGTCATATGCGGCGGCGGTCACGTTCGCGGCCGTCGCCAGGTCAGCCGGAGGTGCGAACCGGCGGTTCTCCTGCAGCAGGTTGGACAGCGCCTGGGTTTCGGTGCCAGGGGTCTCCGGGGCCACCTCGTGCTCCTTCTATGGCCTGGTTGGATAGGTCGTGTCCCACTTCACCAGCTCACGGCCTTCACACACAAGAGGTCTAGACAGGTATGTACCGAGCCGGCGGAGATAGCGGTCTTCATATCAGGCCGCATAACAAATGCTGCGGAAACGTTGTCATCTTGAAATCGGGAGAATATGCGGCTGAGTCGGCTCGGGAATATGGGTCCCCTGGATGGCGGCTTCTTTGACGGTGGTCCGGATGGCCGACTTTCACGTGCGCGTCGCCTTCGCGGGTAAGGTCGGGTGCCGTGAGTGACCCATTGGCCGTCATCGCGCGGTTCCCCGGCGTACCGGATGCGGTGGAGGAGGCTCGTCAGGCCGTCGACAGGCTCTACCGCCATCGCGTGTTGCGCCGGGCGAGCCCCGCGGTGTCCACGGAGTCGTCCCTGCGCGGCGCCCGCGCTTCGGCCGCCATCGAGGGCGTCGACGTGCCGCTGGACGCCCTGCGCAGGGACGAGGTCCACGACCCGCTGGTCCAGGGAGCGCTGCGCGCCTCGGCGGAGATGGGCCGGCTGGGCTCCACCTGGCGCAAGGCGCCCAGGCAGGTGCTGGCCCGCCTGCACACAGTCGCGGCGGCCGGCCTCGCGCCGCAGGCCGCGCTGGGGCGTCCCCGTACTGAGGACGAGGCCCCGGACCCGCTGGACCTGGGTCCGGCGCCGGACGCCAAGGAGGCCGCGGTCCGCATGGACGGCCTGATGGACCTGCTCGAGCGTCCGACGAAGGCCCCCGCGATCGTGCTGGCCGCCGTGGTGCACGCGGAGCTGGCCGTGCTGCGGCCGTTCGGGACGGCCGACGGGGTGGTCGCGCGCTCGGCCGAGCGGTTGACCCTGGTCGAGTACGGGTTGGACCCGAAGTCGCTGGTGGCCGTGGAGGTGGGGCACCTCGAACTGCCGTACGGCGACGGGCTGCGGGCGTACCTGGGCGGGACGCCCGAGGGCGTCGCCCAGTGGGTACAACAATGTGCCGCTGCGGTAAGCCTCGGCGTACGCGAGACGACCGCCATCTGCGAGGCCATGCAAAGGGGCTGAGCGACCTGCCGACATAGCTGACGGCGCCTCAGTCAAGAGACGCCGTCCGCCGGCGCACCACGCCGGGTTACCAAGCGTGCACCTGTATTCGTCGGAGCGGGTCAAGCCCGCCACGACGCGCCTCCCGCGGCTGGTCGCGCGTGGGTGCCCGGCTGATGCGCCCGGACAAGAGGTCCGTATCACCTTTCTATGACGGATTCGCCCTGATGGGAACCCCTTGGAGCAAGACCTTTACCCGATCATGGAACGGCAGGCCGGGGGCTGTGGGCGGTGCGGGGAGTGCCGGCTCCGGCCGCCTCACCGCGACGATCACTCTGCGTGATCATCTTTATGTGATCGTTATCAGTCGGCGAAAAAAACTTGGCGAAAATGCGAGATTGCTGCTCGACGAAACTCGATCCGATCGGGCAGCATACGTTGGTATCGCCGGAAACTGCAGCGACCTTCCATGGGACAGGTTTGCAAGTCCCTTGCCAGGCTCCGGTGAAGTGATGAAAGCTTTCTTCTGAAACGGGACCGGCTCTACCCCCCCGGAGCCGGACCGATCAGGCGACCCCCGCTCTCCCCCCCGGCGGGGGTCGCCCCTTTTCCGCCCGGCGCTTGCATTCCGGCACACGCTCGGTTCCTGTGTGGGACCCACCCAGCGCCCGGCTCGCCGCCGGAGCGTCGGACAGCCGGACACGGACGGGCGACGTTATCCACAGGTGTTGACAACCCGGCGGCGTCTGTCCCCAGAACCCCGTTCGCCTCCACACCGCGACCACCATCACCGCGAACCTGGACCTCCCCATCGAACGAAACGGGAGGCCGCGATGCACCGTCCCCTGGTCATCACCGAGGACCACGCCCTGCTCGACGACCTGGTCCGCATAGCCGCCGCGGCCGGCGCGCAGCTCGACGTGGCCCATGTCCCGGCCCACGCCCGCCCCTACTGGAACCTCGCCCCGCTCGTAGCCGTGGGCGCCGACCAGGCGGAGGCCGTGGCCGCGACCTCACCACCCGCCCGCGACCAGGTCGTCCTCGTCACGCGGGAGCCGGAGGACCCGGACACCTGGCGAAAATGCGTGGCGGTGGGAGCCCAAGCCGTCGTGGGCCTCCCCGGCGACGAACGCCACCTGGTGGAGCGGTTCGCGGACGCCATGGAGCCGGAGCCTCGCTCGGGCGCGGTGGTCGGCGTGATCGGCGGGAGCGGGGGAGTGGGCGCGAGCGTGCTCTCGGCCTGCCTGGCCCTGCACGCCTCCGGCAGCGGCCGGCTCCGCACGCTGCTCGTGGACGCCGATCCGCTGGGCGGCGGCATCGACGCGCTGCTGGGCCACGAGGAGGCGCCGGGCGCACGGTGGGGAGACCTGGTGGCCAGGGAGGGCCGGATCGGCTGCGGCGCCCTGCAGGCGGCATTGCCGTCGTTCGGCGACCTCGCGGTCCTGTCCTTCCACCGGGGCGAGGTGGCGGAGATTCCCGCCCAGGCCATGCGATCGGTGCTGGAGGCCGGGCGGCGGGGCTTCGACCTGGTCGTCGTGGACCTCCCGCGCCACCTCGACCCCGCCGCCGTCGAGGCGCTCACGAGAGCGAAGGCCGCCCTGCTGGTGGCGGCGGCCGACGTGCGCGGGATCCTCTCCGCCGTCCAAGTCCTGGGTGAGGCCCGCAAGCACACCTCGGACCTCCGCGCCCTCCTCCGGCCGGGCGTCGTGGACGACGACACGGCGACCGCCGCACTGGGCATACCGTGCGCCGGCACCCTCCCCGACCAGCCACGGCTCACCGCCACACTCAACCGTGGCGAGCTGCCGAAACTGGGCCCGCGTACGGTGCTGGGCGGCCTGTGCGCATCCCTTCTACGCGACGTCCTACCGCCGTGACCAGGCTCCTGCCCCACCCGAAAGGAGGTGAGCAACCCCTATGACCCCGGCAACCACCCCTCCGGCGCGCTCTTCGGATCCGGCGGCCGCCGTGTCCCCCGAACTGGTGGAGGCCGTCCGCGTACGCCTGGCGCGCACCGGCGCCGAACCCAGCGCCGCCCAGGTGGCCGTCGCACTCAGAGCCGAGAAGGCCGTGTACGGCGACGCGGAGATCCTCGCCGTCGCCCGGGCCCTGTGCGCGGACCTGATCGGCGCGGGGCCCCTCGAGCCGCTGCTGGCCCGGCCCGACGTGACGGACGTCCTGGTCAACGGCCCACGCGAGGTGTGGATCGACGACGGCAGCGGCCTGCGCCGCACCTCGGTGACCTTCGCCGACGACGCGGCCGTCCGCAGGCTGGCCCAGCGCCTGGCGGCCGCCGCGGGCAGACGCCTGGACGACGCCTCTCCGTACGTCGACGCCAGGCTCGCGGGAGGCGTGCGCCTGCACGCCGTGCTCTCGCCCGTCGCGCCCGGTGGCACCTGCGTGTCGCTCCGCCTGCCGCCGCGCCGCACGTTCACGCTGGACGACCTCGTGTCAGCGGGCACGATCACCCCGTCCGCCATCCCGATCCTGACCGCCATGGTGGCCGCCAGGCTGGCCTTCCTGGTGACCGGCGGCACCGGCACCGGCAAGACCACGCTTCTGTCCGCCCTGCTCTCCCTGGCCGACCCGGGCGAACGCCTCCTCCTGGTAGAGGACTCGGCCGAGCTCCGCCCTCTCCACCCGCACGTCGTGCGCCTGGAGACCCGCCCGGCGAACTTGGAGGGCGCGGGCGGCGTGGGGCTGCGCGACCTGGTACGGCAGGCACTGCGCATGCGCCCGGACCGTCTTGTGGTCGGGGAGGTGCGCGGCGCCGAGGTGGTGGATTTGCTGGCCGCACTCAACACCGGTCATGAGGGCGGCTGCGGCACGCTGCACGCGAACACCGCGGCCGACGTACCACCTCGCTTGGAGGCTCTGGGCTGCGCGGCCGGTTTGAGCAGGGAGGCCGTACACAGCCAGTTGTCCGCCGCCCTGGACGCCGTCATCCACCTGACCCGCGACCGCCCGCACGGCCGCCGGCGCATTGCCGAAATCTGCCTGCTGACCAGGGCCTCGACAGGCTTCGTCGAGTCGATCCCCGCCTTGACCTTCGACACGACCGGCAACCACAGAACCGGCCCCGGCTACGACGCCTTCGTACAAGCCGTACAGCAGAACTCCCGCACCCCCTAGGAGACGAACAACCACGCCCGTCGGCCCGGCCCGGCGACGTTGACGACGACAACAACGGAGGCAAGGCACCCATGGTCACCGCCGCCCTGCTCGCCGCGCTGTCCACAGCCTGCGCCGTGTGGCTGTGGACAGCCCCCACTACTGCCACGACCCGCCTGGCCAAACTGAGCTCAAGCCGTCAGAAGCCCCAGTGGCGCTCCCTGCGCAAGCTCCTCACCCGTCCATCCCCCGCCCGCCGAGCCGAAGCCTGGCGACTGGCGTCAATCGAGCTCTGCCAGGCCCTGTCGGCAGAGCTCTCCGCAGGCCGCACTCCCGGAGAGGCGCTGACCAGGGCCATAAGGGCAGTGGACTTCCCCGACCCCGAGGCCCTGCGCCCGGTCCTGGCCGCGGCGAGAGACGGTGGCGACGTGTCCACCGCGCTGGCCGTCTCGGCCCCACCACAAGGAGGCGAGGGTCTACGGCATCTCGCAGCGTGCTGGGCCGTGAGCGTCACCGTGGGCGCGGGCCTGGCCGCCTTGGTCGAACGCGTGGCCGGCACGTTACGCACGTCCCAGGCCCACCGCCAGGACGTGGCAGCCCAACTGGCGGGACCACGGACGACGGCCAGGATGCTCGCCGTACTCCCCGCCCTCGGCCTCCTGATGGCCGCCGCCCTGAACATGCACCCGCTGGACTTCTTGTTCGGCAGTGTTCCGGGCCTCGCCTGCCTGGTCACGGGAGCGGCCCTCGATGCCTGCGGCCTGTGGTGGACCCACCGAATGGCCACCCGGGCCCAGGGCTGACCTCCCTCCACGGGACGGACCCACTACCCGACTCCACCGACCTGATCGGATAGCCGATGTTCCTCCTGCTGTCGGCCATCTGCGCCGGCATGGCGACGTGGCTGTGGCTCTCACCAGGAACACCGCAGGAACGTCTGACCCGGCTCCGCCCTCCTCGAGAGGACCATCGCGGCCATCCTCATCCTGCGCCGGGCCCTTCGCCCTTCCAGAACCTCCACGACCGCCCCGATGCGGCCGCGCCAAGCCCGGACGTCGATCACGAAGACTCCCACCCCACCTGGCTGGACTCCACCAATGACCAGGGACGCCCGATCGCCCGCAAAACGGTCGTCACTGCCATATGCGCAGGGCTGGCGACCGCCGCACTGATCGGCGGCATCGCCGGAATCCTGGCCGGTCTCCTCGTCGTCCCCGCCGCAGCGATCTACCTCCACAGAAAGGAACCCACGGGGACTCGGCACGAGCGCGAACAGATCACCACCGACCTGCCATTCGCCGCCGACCTGATGACCGCCTGCCTGCTCGCCGGACGTCCGGTCAGCGCCGCCACCGAGATCGCCGCAAACGCGATCGGCGGTCCACTCGGCCGGCGACTGACCTGGGTGAGCACCCAACTACGCCTGGGCGCCGACCCGGAGCCCACCTGGGCCCTCCTCGCCAAGGACCCTGCCTTGGGCCGGCTCTCCCGAGCCATGACCCGAGCAGCTCAGAGCGGCGCCCCCGTAGCGGACGTCCTGACCCGCCTCGCCGACGACGCCCGCGAGGCCACCAGAGCCGCCGCCGTCGCCTCGGCCAGGCGCGTCGGTGTGAAGGCGGTGGCGCCCTTGGGCCTGTGCTTCCTGCCGGCGTTCGTCCTCCTCGGCATCATCCCGGTGATCGCCGGCCTCGCCTCCACAATCGTCATCCCGTGACATCCACCTACTTGATTGGTTATCCACAGAACGCCGCTCGGCCCATCGCGCCTCGCCCGATCTCGGCGAACCTGAGACCCCCGCCGGGCAAGACCCGGCTCCGCCGAGCACCTGGAGGCACGATGCATGGCCCCGTCACCACGCCAGACAACATCAACGCCATCCCAGAAGCCGCCATCGCCATGACACCTAACAACGCAGTCCGCAAGGTGAATCCCAGCGACCCGCACGCCACAACATCCCGCACCCCAGCTCGCATGGCCGCACAGAGCCCGGCCAGCCCCCACACCCACCTGAGCGAGGCATCGACGACCACTCCCAGCGACCGCGCCACCTCCGGGAGCCCGCGGCGGCGGTTCAGCAGGTGGCCGCACTACGCGGCCGTCAACAGGGAGCGAGGCATGTCCACCGCCGAGTACGCCGTAGGAACCATCGCGGCCTGTGCCTTCGCCGCACTCCTCTTCAAGGTGGTCAGCAGCCCAGAGGTCCAGGAAATGCTGACGTCCCTCATCGACCGAGCACTCAAAACGAACAGCGAATGACCCTCCGCTTCGAGCGGACCTCCGCGGACGGCAGGCGATCGGCATCGCGTGGCTCGGTGACGGCCGAGACCGCCGCGATGCTGCCCGCGCTCATGGTCGTCCTGGCCGCCGCGCTATGGGCGATCCAAGCTGTGGGAGCCCAATTGGAGTGCGTGGCCGCGGCCCGGGCTGCCGCCCGGGCCGCGGCCAGGGGCGAGCCTCTGGACCAGGTCCGCGACGTTGCTCGTTCAGCCACGCACCCGGACGCCGACGTAGACGTGACCCGCGACGTAGAGATCACAAGAGTGCAGATCACAGTGCAAGTACGACCGGCATGGGGATCGTCGCTGCCGGCAGTCCGCGTGTCCGCCGCAGCCGTCGCGGATACCGAACCATGACGAGCACCTGGCCTGGCAAGGCCATGGAGCCGCGCCACTCGGCCTGCGTCAGCTCAGGAAGGCAGATCCATGAGGGATTGCCTCTCGTCTCGGCTCAGCGCCGTCAGGCCGGCTCCATGGCCCCCATGACAACTCACCAAGACATCCCGCGGCCGGGAGGCAGCGATCAATTCCAGACAACGAGGCTCAGCCACACTATGGGGCGTCGCCCTCATGGGACTCCTGATGGCCGTCGCCACGGTGTTCGCCATGGTGGGCGCCGTGCGCGTGGCCCGCCATCGCGCCGACAACGCCGCCGACCTGAGCGCCCTGGCCGCCGCCAGGATGGCGCTGTCCGATCCGGAAGGCGCCTGCGCCAAGGCCTCGGCACTGGCCGTCCAGAACGGCGTGCAACTGACCCGATGCGAGATCAACCACGAGGTGGCCGATGTATGGACGGCGTTACCGATTGCGCTACCCGTGGTCGGCACGCGCACCGTGATGGGCAGATCACGAGCAGGTCCGGCAGAAGCGACTCCGCCCGGGATCGGCGATCACTAGATGACGAGTTCCTGGAACGGCGGTGGAGGGCTCTGCGCCGGGATGGCGGCGCGAGGCCCTGCGCTGGGGCGGCGCCGCGAGGCCCTGCGCTGAGGAGCGGTGCCAGGCCCTGCGCTGGGAAGGCGGTGCCAGGACTCCGTGTCCGGAGGGGTAGATCGACCTGGTCTCCGGACGACACCGCTGGGGCTTTCCCGCCATTGACATGGAGATCACACGCTCTGCCCGGTGAGCGATGAGAGAGACGAAGTGAAGTGGCGGGACGAAGTGCTTGGGGTTGCTGGGGTCAGGTCGCGATCGAGTCACGACTTCTTGGACATGGTGTCCAAGAGCTGGATATCTCGCGTAACGTTCC
This sequence comes from Nonomuraea sp. NPDC049480, assembly GCF_044465905.1. Taxonomy (NCBI): domain Bacteria; kingdom Bacillati; phylum Actinomycetota; class Actinomycetes; order Streptosporangiales; family Streptosporangiaceae; genus Nonomuraea; species Nonomuraea sp. NPDC049480. The sequence continues at coordinate 280,287 of NZ_JBITMD010000007.1, read as the reverse complement.
GCTTACCCTCAGTCCATGCCGTTTGCGACACGGAGTCTGGGAGAGCCGGGACGAAGTCGCTAGGGTGCTGGTCCGGGGGCGGCCGGTGACCGTATCGCCGGGCGGACTGCACTTCCGGTCGTCGCTCGGACGCCCCCATCCGGGCGGCTGGGCGGCGCGAGGCTCTCGATGGAGGGAAGCGTCGTGACGGTAGTTGGCGGAGTGGTGACCGCGGGGCTCGTCGCGGTGGGATCCATTGTGCTCGGCGGCTCCGCTCAGGCGGCCGCGGTGACGCAGGCCGACTCCTCCGGGCAGATCACCGCGCCCTCCGACGGCCAGGTCGTCTCGAGCCCGTCCGTCACGGTTTCCGCGCGTACGGGGCTGATGCAGTTGAGCATGGGCCTGTACGTCGAAGGGCCGTCGACGCCCACGCAGAAAGTGGCCGAAGGCGGAGCCAACCAGACGATCTCCGGTACGTTCGACGCCGGAAACGCCCCGAACGGCACCTTCACCGTGACGCTCAAGGGTGGGATCACCGGGACCCAGTACGCGAACAGCACGTTCAAGCTGCGGCGGCCCGCCGAGACGCCGGGCAATGTGAACGCGAGCCTCCAGGGCGCCAAGAAGGTCCTCGTCAGCTGGAGCAAAGGCTCCGAGCCCGACCTGCAGTCGTACGAGGTGTCCAACACCCAGTCCGGCGTCGTGGGGCGGTTGCCCGCGGACAGCGTGTGCGACGGTTCCTCGTGCAGGGCGACGATTGCCGTGCCGGCCAAGGCGGCGGGGCAGAAGGTGGGATTCACGGTCAAGGCGTTCCGGGGTGACGGCGACGGCGGGTCGATGGGATCGGAGCAATCGGGCGCCGCCTACGTCACGGTTCCCGCCCCGGCCGCCGCGCGGCCGAAGAAGGAAACGGCCAAGACACGGGAGACACCGAAGGAGACCAGGAACGTCGATCCGCTGCCGACCTTGCCCGCCAAGAAGCAGATCCAGCCCACGAGCAAGCCGGCCACCGACAAGCCGACGACCTCCAAGCTGCCCGCCATCCCCGATACCGACTCCGACGGCAACCTCCCCATCCCGACCGCCGACGATCGGGGCGAGACGGGCGGCCTGACCCCGGAAGGCACCGAGAACGGTACGGACACCGCTCCCGTCCAGGCCGGTGGCGTGAAGGCCCAGTCGAACGAGTCGCCGATCGGGAACATTGGACAATACGGGCTCTATGTCGCGGGAGGCCTGCTCCTGTTGCTGCTCGGCGCCCATGCCGGTGCCTGGGCTCGGCGGCGCGCGCTCGCCGCTGAGGGAGGACCGCGTCCCTCGGCCTCCAACGCCGCAACTGCCGCTTCTGCCGTGGTTGCGGGTTCGGAAGCGGACGGGGCGGCGGTCGGTGCGGTGCGAGGTGATGACGACAGTGCCCCGGTGACCGCCACACCGCCTCGGCGTCGCCCGGCTGTGATCCTTGCCGTGGCCAAGACACGCGTTCCGGATCAGGCACACGCTGCGAAGCCGTCCTCAGCCGATCGTCCGGGTGGTCAGGGATTGTCTTCGCTCGACCGGCCCGGCGGTCAGGGATTGTCTTCGCTCGACCGGCCTGGTGGTCAGGAGCCGGCTCTGGCTGGGCGTCCGCGTGGTCAGGAACCGGCCTTGGCCGAGGATCCGGACGTTCGGGGGCCGGTCTCGGTCAGCGGTGCGGATGCCGGGGGGCCATCTCCGGCCCACGATCTGGAGATGCGGAGGGCGACCTCGGCCGGCGGTCCTGGAGATGGGGGCGCGGACGGTCGTTTGGACGATGAGGAACCGGGCTCGGCCGGTCGCTCGCGTGCTCCCGGAGCGGCCGCCGTCGATGGGCCGGGCGAGACGTCCGCCGCCGACAGGCGGCGTGCACACGGACGGTCCGCCGCGGAAGCTTCGCGGCTCCAGGCTTTTTCTCCGCCGATTCTGCTCGACCACGCGCACAACGGGACGCCTGCCGCTGCGCTGCCCTTAGGCGCGGGTGAGGTGCGCCCCACCGACGGCAGGGCCGGAGAGCCGGGCGGCGTCAAGGAAGGGCATGTGGTTCGCCAGGAGCCGGTTCGGATCGCACTTCCCAGCTCGGCCGTGACGGATGTGCCCGAGTCGTCCGCCTCGGTCGCCCGGCCCGCCATACGGATCGAGGACCGCTGGGACGACTACTTGCCACCGTCGCCCAGGTCCATGGAGGACAGCGGATTCTGGGAGCGCCCCCAGCCGGGGGCCGCCGATTTCTGGGCCGCGGACGACGCGGATGTCGACGGTTACGAAGACGATGACGACAAACGTGCCTACGCGGGACGTCGGAACAAGGGCGGCCATAGTTAGCAAAACAGGCCGGACCATGTCGGTTCGTGTTGGCTGGAGTCGATCGTGAAGGCGCTCGAATACCTGCTGGGACGCCCGGGGTTTGGTGATGGCGTGGGCTCCACCTGCTCATCAGGCGTGACGGCGGCTGCCGAGTTGTAGGCGGCGTGGCTGGGCGGTATGCGGCAGTGTTTGTGCGGGATGGGCTACTCGGCGGCGAGCAGGGTGTTCAAGAGGCGGATGGCGCCGCGTTTGTCCAGGGGCTCGTTGCCGTTACCGCATTTGGGGGATTGGATGCACGACGGGCAGCCGCGGTCGCATTCGCAGGAGGCGATGGCCTCGCGTGTGGCCGTCAGCCAGTCCGTCGCCCGGGCGTAGCCGCGTTCGGCGAAACCGGCGCCGCCCTCGTGGCCGTCGTACACGAACACCGTCAGCAGGGCGGTGTCAGCGTGCAGTTCCGTGGAGACGCCGCCGATGTCCCAGCGGTCACAGGTGGCGAACAGGGGCAGCAGGCCGATCGAGGCGTGTTCGGCGGCGTGGGCGGCCCCGCCCAGGTCGATGCCGTCTTCCGCGAGCGGGGCGACGGCGGAGGCGGGCAGCGTCCACCAGACGGCGCGGGTGCGGAGGGTTCGGGGCGGCAGGTCCAAGGGTTCGTCGCCGAGCATCTCGCCTGACTGGAGGCGTCTCTTGAGGTACGAGACCACCTGCCTGGTCACCTCCACCTCGCCGAAGTGCAGCGTGCCGGGGCCCAGCGGGTGGGAGCGCTGGGTGGCGAGGATGGAGATGTCGGTTATGTCCCGGGCGAACGTCGAGTAGTCGGGGTTGGCGGCGGAGACCAGGGCCACTCCGGCCTCCAGGTCGAGGAGCTCCACCAGGAACGTCTCGCCCTGGTGGATGTAGACCGCGCCCGTGTGCACGGCGGTGTGCGCGGACGGCTCGTCCACGCTGCCCAGCAGGCGGCCCGTGGACGACTCCACGACCTGGATGGGGGCACCGCCGCCGCCTCTGATGTCGGCGAGGTCGGTGGCGCGCTCGCGCTTGGTCCAGAACCAGCCTGCCTCGCGCCTTCTCAACAGACCCTGGCTGACCAGGTCATCCAGGACGTCGGCGGTGGTGGTGCCGAAAATGGACAGATCATTCTCGGTCAGGGGGATCTCGGCAGCCGCGGCGCAAAGGTGGGGGCCCAACACGTACGGGTTGTCGGGATCCAGGACGATCGCCTCCACGGGCTGGCCGAAGAGGGCCTGCGGGTGGTGAACGAGGTAGGTGTCCAAGGGGTCGTCTCTGGCGATCAGTACGGCGAGTGCGTCCTGACCGTCGCGGCCGGCGCGGCCTGCCTGCTGCCAGAGAGATGCTCGGGTGCCTGGCCAGCCCGCGATCAGCACGGCGTCCAGTCCGGAGACGTCTACGCCGAGCTCGAGGGCGTTCGTGGTGGCCAGGCCCATGATGGTGCCCTGGCGCAGCGCCTTCTCCAGGACGCGGCGGTCTTCGGCGAGGTAGCCGGCTCGGTAGGCGGCAATCTTGTTGGGGAGGTCCGCCAGGTCGGTGTGGTCGGGCACCGCCCACGTGAGAGAGTTCGCCGCCGTGGAGGGGGCGCTCGTGGCGGTTCCCTCGCCTGTCGTGCCGGCGGTGTCGTCGGATGCGCCGGTGGCGTCGGTCGCAGGTGCAACGTCGCCGGTCGGGGCGGCTGTGGTCCGCCTTGCACCCTTGTCATCGCCCGTTGACGTGCTCGCCCCATGAGACGGGTCAAAGGCGTTGGCCGCCTGCTGTGGGGCCGGCCTGGGCGGTTCGAGGTTCCCGCGGTGGGGAGTGGGCGGCGTACCGGTGAAGGGGATGGAGAAAGCGACGTCGGCGAGTTTGGCGCGGGCGGACAGGGCGACCGTTTCAGCGCCGCGCCGGGAACGGACGAACGCGAGCGTGCGGACGTCCGCCAGGACGAGGTCCGCCAGCAGATCGGCCGCCTCCGCCGTGGCCGTGCGCCGCACAGGAGCCCCTCCCTCGCCCCGTAGCTCCGTCAGGGGCGGCTCCCACAGCGCGATGGTGGTAGACCCCTTGGGAGAGGCGTCCACGGTCACCTCGTCCATCTCAAGCCCCGTCAGCCTCATCGCGAACAACCCCGGCTCGCTCGCCGTGGCCGAGGCGAGCAGGAACGTGGGGTGCGCGCCGTACCGGGCGCAGGCGCGCCGCAGGCGGCGCAGGATCTGGGCGACGTGGGAGCCGAAGACGCCGCGGTAGCCATGGCACTCGTCCACGACGATCATGCGCAGGCGGCGGAAGAACGAGGACCACTGGGCGTGTCGCGGCAAGATGCTCCGATGGAGCATGTCGGGATTTGTCAGGACGTAGTTTGCGTGCTGGCGTATCCAGGTTCGTTCCTCGAACGGTGTGTCGCCGTCGAAGCAGGCGGCCCGCACCTGCGTGATACGCAGCTCCCGCAGCCCGCGCAGCTGGTCGGCGGCCAGTGCCTTGGTCGGCGTCAGGTAGAGCACCGTGCCACCGTCGAGGCATGAGGCGACCGCGGGAGTGAGATACGCCAGCGACTTCCCCGACGCCGTTCCCGTGGAGATGATCACGTTTCGGCCACGAAACGCCAGGTCGGCGGCCTTATACTGGTGAGGCCAGAGTCCTGTCACCCCGCGGTTCGCCAAGCGCGTAACAAGCACTTCCGGCGCCCATTTGGGCCATCGGACTTGACCCGCCTGACGTGCTGGAACATGCTCCACATGGGTGACGCGCTCTTGACGTGCGGGAACACCAAGCAGGTGGCGGAGGAGTGGACCTGCCTGTTGTGGGGAGGATGCGAAGGAAGTCACTGTTTCCAGTCTTGCATCGATGGGCAAAGTCGCCGGGAATCGTGATTTCGTATAGACACAAGCCAGACGCGTGGTTGAATGCCGCGCGTCAGGGTCGGACAGTCTGGGGCCACGCTCCAGACTGCCAGGCCGGCAAGAGTACTTTCGCAGGCGAGGCGCTGGAGGATCTGTGGATCTGAAGTTGGATCACCACAACGAGGACCGACTCACCATCGTCGAGGTCGAGGGTGAGATCGATGTCTACACTGCGCCGAGATTGCGTGAGCTTCTCATCGACCTGGTGAACAAGGGCAACTTCCACCTTCTCGTCAACATGGAGAAGGTCGACTTCCTCGACTCCACGGGCCTCGGCGTCCTGGTCGGGGGGCTCAAGCGGGTTCGGGCGCACGATGGCTCCCTCGAGCTCGTCTGCACGCAGGAGCGCATCCTCAAGATCTTCCGGATCACCGGTCTGACGAAGGTCTTCGGGATCTACGCTTCCGTCGACGAGGCCAAGGAAGCTCACGGCAAAGACAAGTAGCATGGCTACCGTCGAGCTGACGTTCAGCGCGCTTCCCGCACACGTGCGGACCGCGCGGCTGGTGGCGACGGCGATCGCTCGCCGCACCGGCGTGGAGGAGTCCCTGCTGGACGAGGTCAGGCTCGCCGTGGGTGAGGCATGTTCCCGGGCGGTGGAGGCGCACCGCGTCCACTGTCCGGGTGAGCCCATCCGCATCGAGCTGCGTGACGACGCCGGGCGCTTCGAGGTCACGGTCAGCGACCATGCCCCCAGCGATGAGATCCAGCAGGAACAACCTCTCGATCTGGGCATGCTCTCCGATTCGTTCATGACGGGCTTCGGGCTCGCGGTCATCTCGGGGCTGGCCGACGACGTCGAGGTCCTTCCCACTCCCAAGGGGACCGACATCCGGATGAGCTGGCCCGCCGGCACCGGTGTCCCGCAGACATAACCCCTTCTTCACGGCGGAGCCAAGCAGGCTCCACCCGCCGACGCCGGTGACCGGCCCTCCAGGGGGACGGTTACCGGCTTCACCGGCGTGCCGCCGTTACGGCGCGCGGGCACCGTTGCCTCAGCGCGGCGTGGACCATGAGCTTCGTCTCCATGCCACCGGGCCGCCTCCGACGGTCCTGTGAGCGCAGCACCCGCCGATGTCTGGATTCAGCGCGTCCAAGACCAAGAGCCGGACCGGCGTCTCCCAGTGGACTCCGCCCCGCGCACAGGGCGGACCCTGCGTTGCCTCCGCCCGGCCCGCACGGGCCCGCACCTCGCCTCCGCCTGGGGGCGTGTCCGCAGGCTTCGAGCCGCGCGCCGCTGTGGACGTGCCTCGTGACCCGAGGGCGCGGGGGGCAGGGGAGGCCGAGCGCGGTGGGCAGTTCGTGTACTCCCCATCCTGGGTTTCGGTCGTCCGTATTGACACCTTGCCGTGACCGTAAATCGAGGGAAATTTCACTTGTCAGAACCCAAACCGGGGCGTTGTCAGGGGCTTACTAGACGCATGCCCAATTAGTGACCTTCGGAGCCTTCATATCCGTTCACTGCCTGCGTAGACTCCCGGCACCGGCCAAGGTGATCCGGCGGAATGCGGATTCAACCGGAAGCGGCACCCACAACCCGGATGGTGCCGCAACACCCGCCGAGGTACGCCGCAGGCACCGCCCGGGCAGGACGACCGGTCTTGCCGAGGAGAACGATGAGCAGGCACATGCTGGCAGCGCAGCCAGCGTCAAATCTGGACCTGAGCGCAAACAATCTCACCATCGTGATCGTGGTCGCCGCGGTCGCACTGATCGCGCTAGCCGTCGCCGGCGGCCTGGTGCGCGAAGTGCTGTCCGCCGGCCAGGGCACCGAGCGCATGCAGAACATCGCCCGGGCCGTACAAGAAGGCGCCGCAGCCTATCTCGCGCGCCAGTTCCGCACGTTGGCGATCTTCGTCGTCGTGATTCCCTTCCTGCTGCTCCTGCTACCCGGAGAGTGGGACGAACGCATAGGGCGGTCGATCTTCTTCGTGGTCGGCGCGGTCTTCTCTGCGCTGACCGGATTCGTAGGCATGTGGCTGGCCGTGCGCGGGAACGTCCGCGTCGCCGCCGCGGCCAACGAATCGGGTGAGAAGCGCGCCATGCGCATCGCGTTCCGCACCGGCGGCGTGGCCGGCATGTTCACCGTGGGCCTCGGCCTGCTCGGTGCGGCCGTCGTCGTGATCATTTACCAGGGCGACGCGCCCGTCGTGCTCGAAGGGTTCGGGTTCGGGGCGGCGCTGCTGGCGATGTTCATGCGAGTCGGCGGCGGCATCTTCACCAAGGCCGCCGACGTCGGCGCCGACCTGGTCGGCAAAGTCGAGCAGGGCATCCCTGAGGACGACCCGCGCAACGCCGCCACCATCGCGGACAACGTGGGCGACAACGTCGGCGACTGCGCCGGCATGGCGGCCGACCTGTTCGAGTCGTACGCGGTCATGCTGGTCGCCAGCCTCATCCTGGGCCGGGCGGCCTTCGGCGAGGAGGGGCTGATCTTCCCCCTCATCGTCCCGATGATCGGCGTGATCACGGCGATCATCGGCATCTTCGTCACCGGAATGCGCGACCGCGACCGCAACGGCATGGCCGCGATCAACCGCAGCTTCTTCATCTCGGCCGCGATCTCCGCGGTGCTGGTGACGGCGGCCGCGTTCTGGTACCTGCCCGACAACTTCGCCGGCCTGACCGGCTCCACCGTGCAGTCCACCGCCGACCCGCGGCTGATCGCCATCGGCGCGGTCCTCATCGGCCTGGTGCTGGCCAGCGCCATCCAGCTGCTGACCGGTTACTTCACCGAGACCACCCGGCGTCCCGTACGCGAGATCGGTGAAAGCTCGCGCACCGGTGCCGCCACCGTCATCCTGGCCGGCATCAGCGTCGGCCTGGAGTCGGCCGTCTACTCCGCCCTGATCATCGGCGGCGCGGTCTACGGGGCGTTCCTGCTCGGCTTCGGGAACGTCACGCTCGCGCTGTTCGCGGTAGCCCTGGCCGGTACCGGCCTGCTGACCACGGTCGGCGTCATCGTGTCCATGGACACTTTCGGTCCGGTCTCCGACAACGCCCAGGGCATCGCCGAGATGTCCGGCGACATCGAGGGAGAGGGCGCCCGCGTCCTCACCAGCCTCGACGCCGTCGGCAACACCACCAAGGCGATCACCAAGGGCATCGCGATCGCCACGGCCGTGCTGGCGGCGACCGCGCTGTTCGGCGCCTTCCGAACCGCCGTGGAGATCGAGCTCGCCAAGGCCGACCAAGCGATCAAGGACGCGCTGGGCGCCTTCTCCACCTTCAGCCTCAGCATCGACCAGCCGAACGTCCTCGTCGGCCTGATCATCGGGGCCGCGGTCGTGTTCCTGTTCTCGGGTCTGGCGATCACGGCGGTCGGGCGTGCGGCGATGCGGGTCGTCTTCGAGGTACGCGACCAGTTCCATAAGAACCCCGGCATCATGGACGGCACGGTGAAGCCGGACTACGGCCGCGTCGTCGACATCTGCACCCGCGACTCGCTCCGCGAGCTGGCCACGCCCGGCCTGCTGGCGATCATGACGCCGATCGCGGTCGGGTTCGCCCTCGGGTACGCGCCGCTGGGCGCGTTCCTGGCGGGTGCGATCGCCTGCGGCACGCTGATGGCCGTGTTCCTGGCGAACTCCGGTGGCGCCTGGGACAACGCCAAGAAGCTGGTCGAGGACGGGCACCACGGCGGCAAGGGCTCCGAGGCGCACGCCGCCACGGTCATCGGCGACACGGTCGGCGACCCGTTCAAGGACACGGCCGGACCGGCGATCAACCCGCTCATCAAGGTGATGAACCTGGTGGCGCTGCTGGTGGCCCCCGCGGTGGTCCTGTACGCGGGCAACCCGGCACTGCGGATCGGGGTCACGGTGGTGGCGGTGGCCGTGGTCGTCGGCGCCATCGTCGTCTCCAAGCGGCGGTCGGCGACCAGCGAGCCGGCCAGCGACAACAACGACCGCGAGCAGGAACCCGTCGCGTCGTAGCACTTTTCAGCGCCGAGACGCCCGCTTCCCCGCGTGGGAGCGGGCGTTTCGCGTCTGCGGCGCCGAGGTTCGGTGTGGGGGTTTCGCGTTTGTGGCGCCACCGTGGGGTGAGGGCGTTTCTGGTCTGTGGCGCCGCGGTCGGGCGCCGGTGTTCCCGCGTTTCGGGGCTGAGGTCCACTGTGGATGGTGAGCGCTCTGGCGCCGCAGCCAGGCGCGGTGGCCTGGTGATCAGGGCACCGCGGTCGGGTGTGGGCGCGCGGGGAGCCGGTAGGCGGGCGTGGCACCGGGACCCCTCGGTGGGAAACTGGGCGCGTGGAAGATGACAAGCAGCCCGGCGGCGGTAAGACCCTGGGCCTCATTCTCCTGGCCATGCTCGTCATCCTGGCCGTGCTGGTAGCGCTGGCCACCTGGGCCTCGAAGACAGGGTGATCCCGTGCGGACGTTGATAGTGCTGCGGCATGCGAAGGCCGCCCAGGTCTTGGGCCTCGCCGACCGGGAGCGGCCGCTGACGGGCCGCGGGGAGCGGGACGCCAAGCGGGTGGGCGACGAGATCAGGGCGGCCGGGCTCCAGCCGGACGTGGTGCTGTGCTCGCCGTCGATCAGGACCAGACGGACCGCCGAGATCGCCTTCCCCGACGCGGAGATCAGCTACGAGCGCGACATCTACGAGGCCTACCCGGAGGAACTGCTCGAGCTGGTCCGCCGGTCCGATCCCGAGCTGGGCACCGTGGTGCTGTGCGGGCACAACCCGGGCGTGCACGAGCTGGCCCTGGGCCTGGCCGGAGGCGACTACGTGTTCCGGCCAGGGGCGTTCGCGGTGATCGAGGTCGAGTCGGAATGGGCGGATCTCCATCCGGGGGAGGGCCGCCTGGTCACGCTCTGGGATCCGAAGGAGAGTTAGCCCTTCGCGAGCACGTCGTCCTCGGCGTCGGCCGCCTCCACCTCGTACCGGGAGATGCCCAGCAGGTAGAGGATGGAGTCCAGGTACGGCGTGTTGACCGCCGTGTCCGCGGCCTGCCGGACGACCGGCTTGGCGTTGAACGCGATGCCCAGTCCGGCCGCCGCGATCATGTCCAGGTCGTTGGCCCCGTCGCCGATGGCCACGGTCTGGGAGATCGGCAGGCCGGCCTCGCGTGCGAAGCGTTCCAGCGCCCTCGCCTTGCCCGGCCGGTCGACGATCTCGCCGACGACCCGGCCGGTCAGCCGCCCGTCGACGACCTCCAGGACGTTCGCGGCGGAGTAGTCGATGCCCAGCTCGTCGACCAGGCCGTCGGTGATCTGGGTGAAGCCGCCGCTGACGATGGCGAAACGGAAGTCGAGCCGCTTGAGGGTTCGTACGAGCGTACGGGCGCCGGGCGTGAGCACGACCTCCTTGCGTACGCTCTCGAACACCTCGGCGGGCAGGCCTTCGAGCAGGGCCACCCGCTTGCGCAGCGACTCGGCGAAGTCCAGCTCGCCGCGCATGGCCTGCTCGGTGACCCGGGCGACCTCGTTCAGGCAGCCGGCGTGCGCCGCGAGCAGCTCGATGACCTCGCCCTGGATGAGCGTCGAGTCGACGTCCATGACGATCAGGCGCTTGGCCCGCCGCGACAGTCCCGTGCGCTGCACGGCCACGTCGACTTCCTGGGCGGCGGCCTCGGCGGCCAGCTCGATCCGCAGGGCGTCGGGGTCGGCGCCGGAGACGGACAGCTCGATGCAGGTGACGGGCCACTGGGCGAGGCGCTCGATGCGGTCGATGTTCGCGCCGGCGGCGGCTATACGCCCGGCGATGCCGGCGATGGCGGCCGGCTGCAGCGTGGAGCCGAGCACGCTTACCGACAGGCGGCCGCGGCGGCGCTGCTCTTTGGTCTGGGATCCGGTGGAGAGCTCGACCTCCATGCCGAGGTCCTCGGCCACTCGTTCGACGGCGGTCCATAGGGCGCCGAGCGTCGTGCCGGTGCCGGTCGACGGCCCGCCCGCGTACGCGACGAGCACGCCGAGTGTGAGCCGGCCGCGGATGACGACCTGCTCGATGTCCGCCACGGTCACGGGGAAGCCGGACAGAACGGAGAAGAGGCGCGATGTGACGCCGGGCCGGTCGGGGCCGGTCAGGGTGATCAGGAGGCTGCGCTGGTCCACATCCAGCCACGGTACTGCGCCCGGTCCGATGGTCGCGCAGCAGGTGCGGCTTTCGGACACGGGCGCAGACAATCAAACGTCAGCGAACGACCTTGGTCTTGACGGTCTTCGCGAAACCGAACTCGGGGATGCCGAGCCGGTCCAGCTCTTCCTTGCTCATGTCTTCCATGCCCTGGTCCACGTTGTAGGAGACCACGCCGAGCGTCGCCTTCTGCGTGCCCGTGGCGGACTTCTTCACCTTGGCCCCGAAGGTCATGGAGACGGCGTCACCCACCTCGAGGAGTCGCGGCAGGAAGCAGAAGAACGCACGGCCCTCGCCGAAGCACTCGGTGCCCTTGACGCTGGTGGCGTACCTGATCTTCTTCAGGTCGACGCCCTTGGGGAACTGGCCGCCGACGAACCAGGCGTCCGCGTAGTGCGGGCCCTTGTTGGTGGCGACGATGGTGTACGTGATCGTGCCGCCGGGCTTGACCGTCTTGGACGCCTTCACCGTGACGTTGAAGGCCGAATACGGGTCGGCCGCGGCGGCGACCGCGGCCTTGGCGGCGACCGGGGCGGCGGCGGAAGCGGGAACAGCCGGGAGGAGCAGGGCGCCGGCGAGCAGAGCCAGTGTGGCGCCCTTGGCGAAGGAGTTGGGCATTCAACGTCTCCGGTGAGGAAGTGGGCACGGGGACGCACGTCAAAGAAAGCCCCCGTAAATGTCGGCTGTTCCTATCACAATGGCAAAATCTATGTAAAGCCTATTTCTTCAGTATCAGGTGTGTGTCGCCGAACTCGTGCCACAGATATCCCTCCCGTAGCGCCTCCTCATAGGCCTGTGCCAGCGCTTTCTCGCCCGCGATCGCGGTCAGCATCAGCAGGTGGCTGGAGCGCGGCTCGTGCAGGCCCGTGATCAGCCCCGTGACGGCCCGTACGCCGATCTCCGGTGTGACGACGTGCCGGGTCCAGCCCGCCGCCGCAGTCACCTGCCCGTGCGCGCCCGCGGCCGTCTCCAGGGCCCGTACGACGGTAGTCCCCGCCGCCACCACCCGGTTGCCGCTCTCCCTTGCCAGGTTGACCAGCCGCGCGGTGAAGTCCGGCACCTCGTACCGCTCCGCGTAGGGCGGCTCGTCCTTCTCCGGCGAGGCCACTCCGGTGTGCAGGGTGATCGGCGCGATCCCGACGCCGCGCGCCACGAGCGCCGTCACGAGGCCGGCGGTGAACGGGCGCGCCGCGCTCGGCATCTCCGCGCTGCCCGGCACGGTCGCGAACACGGTCTGGTAGGCGTCGATCGGCCAGTCTTCGTCCACGTAGGCGTAGCGGATCGGCGTCCCGTACGCGCGCAGGTACGCCTCCACGTCGCGGTCCAGCCGCGCCCGCCACAGCCGCGGCGTCTCCCGCTCGATCAGCCGCAGCGTGGCCCGCCCCGGCAGCGGCAGCCATTCGCCGGCCTCGCCCCCGCCGTACGGCTCGGACGCCCGCGCGGTACGCCGGCGCAGCTCCACCAGCCACGTGCCATCTTCGCGCGCGGTGGAGAAGTGCACGGCCAGCCGGTCCAGTCTGATGGCCGCGGGCAGCGTCGCCGAGTTGTTCACCACGATGAGGTCCCCGGGGTCGAGCAGCCCCGGCAGGTCGCCGAACCGGTGGTGCTCGGGCGCCAGGTCTCCCCGCGAGACCATCAGGCGCACCGCGTCCCTGGACAACCCTCTGGCCTCGGGCGGCTCGTGGGCCGACAGGCCGGGCGGCAGGACGAAGTCGAGTGCCAGGGTCATTGCAGGCTCACTTTTCCGCTGGCCGGGCGCGAGCTGACCAGGTCGTGCAGCGCCGCGGCGACCTTCGCGGGGTCGGTGGCGGCCGCGGCCTCCTGGGCGCCCACGGCGTCGGCGAGCATGCGGGTGTTCATCTCACCCGGATCCACCCACCAGACGCGTACGCCGGCCTCCTCGGCGGCCAGCACGTTCGACAACTGCTCCAGCGCGGCCTTGCCGGCGCCGTAGCCGCCCCAGCCCTCGTACGCGCCGGTGGCGGCGTCGGAGGTCACGTTCACGATCGCGCCGCCCGACGAGCGCAGGGCCGGCAGCGTGGCCTGGATGAGGGCGAGGGGCGCCGTCACGTTCGTCTCCAGCAGTGCCCTGAACACCTCCAGCGGGTATCCCGCCAGCGGCGGCAACGGGGTCGCCCCCAGATCGCTTGCGTTGTTGACCAGCAGGTCCAGCTCGGGCGCGGCCCGGGCCAGCCGCTCGACGTGCGCCGGGTCGGCCACGTCGCCGGGGATCGCGGTGGCGGCCAGCTCGGTCGCGACCCGCTCCAGGTCGTCCGCCCCGCGCGCGGTGAGCACGAGGTTCCAGCCCTCGCCCGCCAGGGAGCGGGCCAGGGCGAGGCCGAGTCCGCGGGAAGCGCCGGTGATGAGTGCGGTGTTCGTCATGGTTCCGACGGTAAGAACGCGGGTGGCGGCGGGCATCGGGCTGAGGGCCCGGTCCGTCCTGGGCACATCGTCCTAGGACCCTAGAGTGGATGCCGTGACGGCCGACCGAGACGAGATCCTGCAGGCGGTGAGCTCCGCGGTGCTCGCGGTCACCCGCCACCTGTCGGTCCGCGAGGTGCTGCAGGTCATCGTACGCTCGGCGCAGCGCCTGCTCGACGCCCGCTACGCCGCGCTCGGCGTGCCCGACGACGACGGGTCGTTCGCGGAGTTCGTCGCGGAGGGCATCACCGACAAGCAGTGGGAGGCGATCGGGCCGCTGCCCCGTCAGCATGGCATGCTCGGCGCGATGCTCCGCGAAGGGGTTCCCGCGCGGCTGCCCGACATCCGCGAGGACTCGCGGTTCGAGTATTGGCCGAAGGCGCACCCGGTCATGAAGGACTTCCTCGGCGTGCCCATCCGCGACGGGGAGCAGGTGCTCGGCATCATCTTCCTGGCCAACAAGCGCACGCCCGGCGGCTTCACGCAGGAGGACCAGGACCTCCTCACGCTGTTCGCCGCGCACGCCGCGATCGCGCTGACCAACGCCAGGCTCTACGAGCGCGGCCGTGAGCTGGCCATGCTGGAGGAGCGCAACCGGGTGGCCAGGGAGCTGCACGACGCCGTCACGCAGAAGCTGTTCTCGCTGCGGCTCAGCGCCCAGGCGGCGGGGACGATGCTGGCGAAGGCGCCCGACATGGCGGCCGTGGAGCTCGAACGCGTCCAGCGCCTGGCCGGTGAGGCCCTTTCCGAGCTGCGCGCGGTGATCGTGGAGCTGCGCCCGGCCGAGCTCGACCGGCACGGGCTGACCGAGACGCTGCGCAAGCACGTACGCCTGCTCGACCGGCTGCACCCGTCCGTGGTCGTGTTCGAGTGCGCGGAGCTGCCGCCGCTGGACTCGGCGGTCGAGGTGGCGGTGCTGCGGGTGGCCCAGGAGGCCCTGCACAACGCGCTCAGGCACTCGGGGGCCGAACGCGTCCTCGTACGCATGGAGTACCAGGACGGCACGCTGGCACTCACCGTCAGCGACGACGGCAGCGGGTTCGAGCAGGCGGAGTCGCGCGGCCTCGGCCTGGTGTCGATGCGGGACAGGGCCGAGTCGGTCGGCGGCGTGATGACCGTCGAATCGGCCCGGGGTCAAGGGACGACGGTACGCGTGGAGGTGGGCGTTTGATCCGGGTGCTGATCGCCGACGATCATCCGGTGGTGCGGCAGGGGCTGCGTACGTTCCTCGACCTGCAGGACGACATCACGGTCGTCGGCGAGGCGGGTGACGGGGCGCAGGCCGTCGAACTGGTCTCGGAGCTGGCTCCTGACGTGCTGCTGCTCGACCTGAAGATGCCGGTCCTCGACGGCCTGGGCACGCTGGGGCGCCTGTCCGGCTCCAAGACCAGGGTGCTGGTGCTGACGTCGGTGAGCGACCGCGGGGACGTGGGCCCGGCGATGCGCGCGGGCGCGTCCGGCTTCCTCTACAAAGACGTGGATCCGACGGCGCTGGTCCAGGCCGTACGCGCGGTGCACGGTGGCCAGGTGTTACTCGCTCCCGAGGCGGCCGAGGCGATGCTGTCCGCGTCCGCCGCTCCTGAGATGCCCGCGCCGGTCCCGCTGACCGACCGCGAGCGCGAGGTCCTCGCGCTCATCGCGGCCGGCCGGTCCAACAGGGAGATCGCGAGGAGCCTGGCCGTCGCGGAGAAGACGGTCAAGACTCACGTCTCCAACGTGCTGATGAAGCTGGGCGTGCAGGACCGCACCCAGGCCGCGCTGTACGCCGTACGGCACGGCCTGGGGTGACGGTCAGGTGTCCTTCTTCTTGTTCGTCTCGACGTGGCGGGACGGCGGGTTGTACTCCCTGACCGGGGGCGGCGGCGTGTAGCCGCGCGAGGGCCGGCCGCGCCGCGGCGGGGTGACGATCGTCGTCTTGACCTTCTTGAGCCAGTGGTAGCCCTTGACGCCCAGGCGCTCGAGCTCCGCCTCACTCATGTCATCCATGCCCTGGTCCACGTCGAACGACAACACGCCGAGGCGGGCCGTGGCCGTGCCCTTGGTGCCCTTCTTCAGCGTCACCTGAAAGTTGAGCCAGTCGGTCTCGCCCTTCTCCAGTTCGAACGGGCTCCAGCACCAGAACCAGCGGTCCTCCCATTCGCACTCCGTGCCCTTGGGGCCCTCCCAGTTCAGCGTCGTTACGATGCCCTTCGGCACTTCGCCGCCCAGCCAGTAGTAGTCGGCGTAGTGCGGGCCCAGATTCGTCGCCTTGATGGAATATGCGATCTTGCCGCCGCGCTTGGCGCGCGTGGTGTGTTTGACGGAGATCCGGAAATTCGAGTACGGCGCCATCCGCGCGGTGGCGGCCGTCGTCGTGCTGGTGGGCGCCACGGTCGTGGCAGTGGTTGCGGCGGTGGCCTGGCCCGGCGCGGTCAGGGCGCCGGCGGCGAGTCCGCCGGCTAAGAACAGGCTGAAGCTTTTGCGCATGTGACGGCTCCCCGTACGGTCTGGAAATCCCCGATCATCTCCACGATTATTGCGGAGGGCAAATTTTTCGCAAAGAGCGATGATCTTTCGTGACCTGGGATGGCTTGCGGGGTTTTGGGCGGGCCTATCACGCTTGTGGTCGGGGGTCTAGCACAAGGGGGAGGACCAGGTGCCGGAAGCGCATCCCTTACAACCGGGCGATCCGCAGTCGCTCGGTAACTATCGGTTGCTGGGCCGTCTGGGCAAAGGGGCGCAGGGGATCGTCTTCAAGGGGGAGGGGCCGGACGGGCGGCTGGTGGCGATCAAGCTGCTGAACACCCGGCTCGACAAGCCGGGGATGGACGGCGAGCGGTTCATGCGCGAGGTGGCGGCGGCGCGCCGGGTCGCCCAGTTCTGCACCGCGCAGGTGATCGGCGCCAACATGGACGGCGAGCAGCCCTACATCGTCAGCGAGCTGGTCGACGGGGTGTCGCTCCAGATCGTGGTGCAGCGGGAGGGGCCGCGCGAGGGCGGGGCGCTCTACCGTCTGGCGGTCGGCACCGTCACCGCGCTGGCGGCCATCCACCGGGCGGGCATCGTGCACCGGGACTTCAAGCCGAGCAACGTGCTGATCGGCAGCGACGGGCCCCGAGTGATCGACTTCGGCATCGCGCGGGCGCTGGACTCGGCGATGACGATCACCAGCGGGGTGGTGGGGACTCCGGCGTACATGTCGCCGGAGCAGATCTCCGCCGAGCGGGTCGGGCCGGCCAGCGACATGTTCAGCTGGGCTCTGACCATGATGTTCGCCGCCACGGGCCGGCCCGCGTTCGGGCAGGACAGCCTGCCGGCGGTCATCTACCGGGTGATGAACGAGGAGCCGGACCTGTCGGTGCTGCCCGATGAGCTGCGGCCGATCGTGCAGGCCTGCTTGAGCAAGCGGGCCGAGGAGCGGCCGCCGGCGGCCGATGTGCTGTTCGCGCTGCTGGAGAACCAGGGAGAGGCGCGGCCGCTCGACGACGAGATCGCCCTCACCACCGGCTCCCAGCTCGCGGCCGAGGAAGACCCCTCACCCACCCCCGCCTCAGCCCCGAACGCTTCGGAACCGCATTCCGCTGGGCCGCATGCCGGTGACTCGCATGGGGGCCCCGCTGCGTCGGGTGCGCCTGCGGGATCTGCGGCGGATGGAGGTGGAGCGGAGGGCAGAGCGCCTGGTGCCGGTGCCGGATGGGTCAGTCCCGAAGGGGCGACGCCGTCCGCGAATCCGGCGGCATCGGGCTGGGCCAATCCGTCGGGCGACGGCTACGGGCGTCCGCAGGCGCCTCCCGCCGATTCCCGGCACCTGGCCAACGGGCTTTATGTGCCGGCGCAGCCGTCCCCGGCGCCGTACGTGCCGCCGCAGCAGGGACCGGGCGGGCAGACGCAGAGGCCGCCGCACGGTCCGTCGGCGGGGTCGTTGGTGCCGCCGCAGTCCGCGCCCGGTCAGCAGTACAGGCCGCCCTACCCCATGGGCGCGGCACCGTATCCACCGGCGCCCTGGCAAGCGCAGCCCGAGTCGCCGCCCCGGGACGGCAACGACGCGTTCTTCAAGCACGCCCCGGTCGAGGAACGGCCCGGCGAGGTCAAGGCCAGACGGAGGCGGGCGGCCCTGGTGGCGGGCACGCTGGTCGTGGCGCTCACCCTGGCCGGCGGCGTGCTGTTCTTGGGCCCGAGGATGCTGGGAACCACCTCCGGCCCGGGCGGCGAGAACATCGCCCAGGCGACCACGTCGTTCACCCCGACCCCGACCCCGACCCCGACCCCGACCCCGACCGCACCGACGCCCACCCCCACGATCACCCCGACCCCCGCCCCCGACCAGCCCCAGGCGCAGACGGTTCCGGTGGTGGGCAAACAGGACGGCAAGTCGCTCAAGGGCCACACCAAGGGCGTCCAGACGTTCTCCGCCGTCTCCGTGGGCGACAAGACGACCTGGCTCGTCACCGGCGGACAGGACGGCCGGGTACGCCTGTGGGACCTGGCCAAGCACAAGTCCCTGGCCACCATGAAGGGCCACAGCCAGGAGGTGTACGCGGTCGCCGGCGCGATGATGGGCAAGACCCCCGTTGCGGTCTCCGGCGGCTACGACGGCAGCGTCCGCCTGTGGAACCTCAAGACCCGCAAGGGCAAGGTCCTCGGCTGGCACGGCGACGCCGTCTACGCGGTAGCCCTGACCAAGATCAAGAACAAGTGGGTGGCGGTCACCGGCGACGCCGACGGCTACCTGAGGTTCTGGGACCTGGACAAGCGCAGGTCCACGGGCAAGAGCATCAGGGCCCACCGCAAGCCGGTGAACTGGCTCAGCGCCACCCACCTCGGCGACCGCGCGATCGCGATCTCGGCCAGCGAGGACGAGTCCGTGCGCATGTGGGACATGTCGAAGCGCAAGGCGTACGGGAAGGCGTACAAGGGTCACTCGAAGGGCGTCTATGCCGTCACGGTCGGCAAGGTCGACGGCAAGGTGGTCGTGGCCTCGGGCGGCAAGGACGGGAAGATCCGGCTCTGGGATCCGAAGAACGGCAAGACCATCGGCACGATGGCAGGCCACAAGAAGATCATCTACTCGCTGTCCTTCGGCAGCATGGGCGAGCGGACGGTGCTGCTGTCCGGCAGCACCGACGGCACGATCAGGCTGTGGGATCCCGGCACCCGCAAGGCTCTCGGCAAGCCGGTCAGGGCGCACAAGAGCGGCGTGTACGCGGTGGGCGTCGTCCGTGTCGGCGACCGCGTCTCCATCGTCTCGGCGGGCAAGGACAAGCTGGTCAGGCTGTGGAAGGCTATTGGTTCCTGATCGGCTCGAAGATCGCGTGGTGGGCGGCCACGAGCGCGCGCCGCACCGCGCGGTCGAGCTCGCGCAGAGCGGCGGCGCGGGCGGCGGCCTGCCCGGATGTGAGGCCGCGGTCGTCGGCCAGGCGCAGCACCGCGGCCAGCCGCGTGGCCAGCGCGGAGACGCGGTGCGCCCGCGCGGGATAGCCCGGCGCCAGCTCGCCGCCCTGCCACCCCAGTTCGGGACGGCTCTGCGCGGGCCCTTCGACCGAGGCCAGCGCGTCGGTGGCCGACCGGATCGCGTCCGACAGGTCCCGCTCGGCTTCGGCCAGCGAGGGCAGGTCGTGGCGTACAGGCCCGGACTCGTGCACCTCCAGGCGTACCCCGACATAGGACGACCCGCGCCGGTCCGGCGCCGGCAGCAGGCCGAGGTTGTGGCCGTCGAGCACGGCGATCACGGCCTGGCCGACGTCGACCGCGGCCGAGTTGAACGAGGCGGGACCGGACAGTCCGAGCGGGTCGCCGGGCGCGGGGAGGGCCAGCCGCAGCTCGCGCAGACCGTCGGCACGCAGGTTTGCGAGGTATTTACGCAGCGGGACCTCGCCTGCGACGGCGGGGCCGCCGGCGGCTTCCACGTGGTCAGCGGCCTCGTCGAGGCCGACGTAGCCGGCGAGCCACGCGTTGCCCCAGGCGACCAGGGAGGGACAGACAGGCGATTCAGGGCGCACCGATCCACGATAAGCGCTCGGCCTGCAATAGGTTTGTCCCGAGGGTGACTCCAAAAGGAGGTTCGGGGATGGGTGGTCAGGTGCTGCGGCTCCAGGACGTTGCCGTCAGGCGCGACGGAGCGGCCCTGCTGCGCGGCATCGACTGGACGGTCAACGAGGACGAGCGGTGGGTCGTCATCGGTCCCAACGGTGCGGGAAAGACCACGTTGCTGCAGGTCGCGGCCACGTTGCTCTACCCGAGCGAGGGCTTGATCGAGGTGCTGGGAGAGCGGCTGGGGCAAGCGGACGTGTTCGATCTGCGGCCGCGCATCGGGCTGGCGAGCGCCGCGCTGGCCGAGCGAATCCCGCCGGAGGAGAAGGTCATCGACCTCGTCCTGACCGCCTCCTACGGGATCATGGGCCGCTGGACCGAGGAGTACGACTCCAACGACGTCACCAGGGCGGTCGAGCTGATCGACATGATGGGGGCGGCCCACCTGATCAGGCGCCGGTTCGGCACCCTGTCGGAGGGCGAGCGCAAGCGGGTGCAGATCGCCCGCGCCCTCATGCCCGACCCCGAGTTGCTCCTGCTCGACGAGCCCGCGGCGGGGCTCGACGTGGGTGGCCGCGAGGACCTGGTGCGCCGCCTGTCGGTGCTGGCCGGCGACTACCGCTCACCGACGCTGGTGCTGGTGACGCACCACGTGGAGGAGGTGCCCGCCGGGTTCACGCACGGGCTGCTGCTGCGGCACGGGTCCGTGGTGGCCCAGGGGCCGCTGGAGACGGTGATGACGTCCGACAATCTGACCCAGACGTTCGGGGTGCCGCTGTCGCTGGAGCGCAGCGCTGAGGGCCGCTGGTATGCCCGCGCTCACTAGATCACTCTCGATTTATGTCCATAAAATCCGCACAAACCTGAAACCAAATAGGATCTACGGAGTCGGTCCCCTCGGCTTCGGAGCGTCGCCATGTCCGTCGAGCAGCTCATCGTTGTCCTCGTCGTGGTCGCGGCGGTGGGCTTCGGGGTGGTCCGCACCATCCGCATCATCCCGCAGGCCACGGCGGCCATCGTCGAGCGGCTCGGGCGCTACCACCGAACGCTGACGCCGGGGCTGAACCTGGTGGTGCCGTTCATCGACCGCATCAAGGACATGATCGACCTGCGGGAGCAGGTGGTGTCGTTCCCGCCGCAGCCGGTGATCACCTCCGACAACCTGGTGGTCTCCATCGACACCGTGATCTACTTCCAGGTCACGAATCCGAAGGCGGCCACCTACGAGATCGCGAACTTCCTCATCGGCGTCGAGCAGCTCACGGTCACGACGCTGCGCAACGTGGTCGGCGGCATGGACCTGGAGCGTACGCTGACCTCGCGCGAGGAGATCAACACCGAGCTGCGCGGCGTGCTCGACGAGGCCACCGGCAAGTGGGGCATCCGCGTCAACAGGGTCGAGCTGAAGGCCATCGACCCGCCCGTCTCCATCCAGGACTCGATGGAGAAGCAGATGCGCGCCGATCGCGACAAGCGGGCCGCCGTGCTGACCGCGGAGGGGCAGCGGCAGGCGGCCATCCTGGCGGCGGAGGGCGAGAAGCAGGCGTCGGTGCTGCGGGCGCGCGGCGAGGCGGAGGCGGCCGTGCTGCGGGCCCAGGCAGAGGCGGAGGCCCAGGCCATGCGGGCCAAGGGGCAGGCGGACGCGATCGGCATGGTGTTCAAGGCCATCCACGAGGGGAAGCCCGACCAGCATCTGCTCGCGTACCAGTACCTGCAGACCCTTCCGGAGATCGCCAAGGGCGACTCCAACAAGATCTGGATCGTGCCGTCGGAAATGGGCAAGATCCTGGAGGGGCTGGGCGGTCTCTTCTCGCCGCCCAAGGGTTCGGACACCCCCTGACGACCCGCTGAGCGTCCTGCCGATACGGTGGGCCGCGTCCAGCGGTCCACCGCGGGCCGCGGGTCCCCGCACCTACGGTGGCCGCGCGCATCAGCGGTGGTCAGGGAGGGCTTGTGACGGGGTGGGAACTGGTCGCAATCTGCGCGGCCGGGGTGGTGGCGGGCGCCATCAACGCGGTCGTCGGGTCGGGATCGCTGATCACGTTCCCGACGCTGGTGGCCATCGGCGTCGACCCCGTCACGGCGAACGTGTCCAACACCATCGGCCTGGTCCCCGGCTCCTTCACCGCCGCGTACGGCTACCGCGTCGAGCTCGACGGCCAGCGCGGCCGCCTGCTGCGCCTGGGCATGGCCTCGGCGATCGGGGCGCTGATCGGCGGGATCCTGCTGTTGTTCCTGGACCCGGACGTGTTCGAGATCGTCGTGGTCGTGTTGATCGCGCTGGCCTGCGTGCTGGTTCTGGTGCAGCCCAGGCTCAACCGGTGGCTGGCCGACCGGCGCGAGCACGCGCACCCGCACGGCGGCGCCGCGCTGTGGCTGGGCGTGCTGGCCGCGGGGATCTACGGCGGGTACTTCGGCGCGGCCCAGGGGGTCCTGCTGATCGGCCTGCTCGGCAGCTTCCTGGACGACCACCTCCAGCGGGTCAACGCCGCCAAGAACGTCCTCGCCCTGATCGTCAACTTCGTGGCGGCCGTGTTGTTCGTGGTGGTCGCGGACGTGGACTGGCAGGCCGTGCTCGGAGTGGCGCTGGGCGCGGTGGCCGGCGGGTTCCTGGGAGCCAAGCTGGGGCGGCGGATCCCGGCGCCCGTGCTGCGGGGGATCATCGTGGGCGTGGGGATCGCCGCAATTATCGTACTGGTGTACGGATAGGTGTAATGGGTATAACCCGGACATGAAGGGTGACCGGGTGGAGATCGTCATCGACGCGGGCGGCTCCCCGCGCACTTACGAGATCAGGGCCACCCGCGCCGGCCGGCGGGTCGAGGTGGCCACGCGCCGGGGGCTCGTCGAGGTGAGCGAGGTCACCCGCAGCGGCACCCCCGTACGCACGGCCAGGTTCATGTCCAGCCGCATCCTCGCGCTCGTGGAGCACCCGGCCGACGAAGTCAGCTGAAGTCCGCCGCGTGGTCCGCCGCCCACTGGCGGAACGTCAGCGCGGGCCTGCCGAGCAGCCTCTCCACGGTGTCGGTGACCGGCTCGGGAACGGCCACGAAGCCCTCCCACGTCCGCAGCGCGGCCGCCACGAACGCCGGGTCGCCCCAGGCGGCCATCATCCGGTCGCGGGCCTCGTCCGGCGACTGGTCCTCCCAGCGCACCTCGCGCCCGATCACCTCGCCGATGACGCGTACCTGCTCGGCCTGGGTGAGCTGTTCAGGGCCGGTGAGGACGTACGCGGCCCCGCCGTGGCCCCCTGAGGTGAGCACGTGCACGGCCACCGCGGCGATGTCCTTCTCATGGATCAGCGGCCTGGACGCGGCCCCGTACGGCCAGCGCACGACGCCCTGCCGGATCTGCCCGGCCCAGCCCAGCGTGTTGGCCGCGAAACCGCCGGGCCGCAGGAACGTCCAGCCGAGCCCCGAATTCCGGATCAGCCGCTCGATCTCGTGGTAGTGCGTCCCAGGCTCGTCCGCCGCGTTGGCCGACAGATACACGACGCGGCGCGCGTGTTTGGCGATCGCCTCGACCACCTCGGCGGCGCCGTCCGCCGTGAAGGCCGGCCAGAGCAGGAACACGCTCTCGACGTCCTCCAACGCCGGGTGCAACGTCTCGGGCATGGTCAGGTCGCCCTGTGCCATCTCGACCGGCAGCCCCGCCCGGCCAGGATCCCTGACGAGCGCCCGTACCTCCAGCCCGGCCTCCGCGAGCTGAGAAACCACATGTCTGCCTACATTTCCGGTCGCGCCGGTCACCAGAAGCTTTCCCATGGCATGACGGTAAAACCTCAAGCGAACTTCAGGTCAAGCTCGGCCGGACCTGGATGGTGCCGTCCCGCCGGATCCGCGTCTCGAAGGTGGGCGCGGGAGCGGTCGCGGGCCCGTGCCGCACTGAGCCGTCCACCAGCCGGAACGTGCTCCCGTGCCACGGGCAGATCACGCACGCCTCGCCGTTGTCCATGACCAGCCGGCCCTGGTGCAGCGGCCCGGCCAGATGCGGGCAGTGGTCGGCGAGCACGGTCACGCCTTCGCCCTGGCGCAGGACGAACAGCTGGATGTAGCCGAGCCGCCGCGCCACCGGCCGGCCGTCCGGCAGGTCCCTGATCGGGCACAGATCGTGCCAGCCCAGCGGCACCAGGTGCGAGACCTGTGGCGCGTGGTTGGCCCCGGCGGCCTGCCGGTATGCCATGTGGCCGCCCAGATAGGCGCCGAGCACGCCGACGCCGAGCCCGGCGAAGGACAGCGTCTTCCCCGAACGCTCCCGGCCGCGCAGGCGGGCCACCAGCGAGGCGGTGAACAGGCTGAGCGCGGTCAGGTTCGACAGCATGTGGACGAAGCCCACCCGCTGCTGCTCGCGGTGGAGAGAGGACCAGTCCGTCAGACCGGCGGCCGCGGTGGGCAGCGCATTGGCGACGCCCGTGGCCAGCAGCAGGCGCGCTGCCCGCGGATCGGCGCCCGCCAGGTCCAGTATGGCCGTCGACATCCAGCAGCCCAGGCTCACCGAGGCCAGCGGCGGATGCAGCGGCTCGCCCAGCGGCACGCCGTGCAGCGTGTCGCGCAGCCAGCCGGGTCGGATGCGCCGGCGTACGGCATTGGCCAGCGCTCTGACCGGTCGGTCCATGACCTTCGATTTCTCGAGCCGATCGGCAAGCGCAACCGGCCCGGCGAAACCGCGCAGCTGCCGACGTTTCGCTCGTACTTCCTCTTTCACGACAAGTCCCCTACCCCAGCCGCGAGGGGATCACTCGGACAGGTGTCCCCTGGCCACGGAGAGATCGACCAGCTCCAGCGCGTACGCGCCGAGCGAGGGCGAGCCCTCCTCGATGATGCGTACCTTCTCCCTGACCTGCGAGGCCCTGACCTTGAACAGCGGCCACGTGCCGCCCTCGGTGTGGTGGTTGGCCAGGATCGGGGCGAAACGGTCCAGCGCCTTGGCGAACTTGGCCTCCGGCGTCTTCCTGTCCTCGAACTCGTCCCACAGCTCCCGCACCCACGCCGCCTGCTCGCCGGGCAGCAGGCCGAAGATGCGGTCCGCGGCGGCCCGCTCGGCCTCGGGCTGCGCGGCGACCTCAACCGGGTCGTAGATGAAGGCGTCACCGGCGTCGATCTCGACCAGGTCGTGCACCAGCAACATGGCCACCACCCGCTGGAGGTCGGTCCCCGGCGGGGCATGCTCGCCGAGGACCATCGCCAGCGTGCCCACGTACCAGGAGTGCTCTGCGGAGTTCTCCCGCCGCGAACCGTCGATGAGATGGTTGCGGCGGATGATGCGCTTCAACTTGTCGATTTCGATGGCGAAGGAGATCTGGGCGGTCAGGCGGTCCTCTTCTGGCGCGATAGTCACGCGCGACACCCTAATGCGCGGTGATCACCCCGGTTGGTGAAATACTGACCGGAACTCCGTTGAACACTGCGTTACCACTTGGAACGTCGACGGCGGACTCGTCGGTGAGCACGTTCACGGAGACTCCGGCGTGCTCGGCCGCCACGCTCTGCGCGCTGCCCGCGTGACCCCAGCCGTGCGGCAGGCTGACCACGCCCGGCATGATGGTGTCGGTGGGCTCCAGCGGCACCGTGAGCCGCCCCTTCGCCGAGCTGATCACGGCCTCCCCGTCCAGTCCGAGCCTGGCCACGTCGGCGGGGTTGATCTGCAGCGTGCAGGTGTTGCTGCCGCCGACCAGCGAGCCCACGTTGTGCAGCCAGCTGTTGTTGGAGCGCAGGTGGCGCCGCCCGATCAGGACGATCTCCGGCGGCTCCTCGTCCAGTCTGCTCCGCAGCCGCTCCACGTCCTCGATGAGCTGCGGCGGCGCCAGCTCTATCAGCCCGGAGGCCGTCCTGAGCACCTCGTCCAGGCGCGGCTCCAGCGGGCCGAGGTCCAGGCCGTGCGGGTTGTCGAGCAGCTTGCGCAGCGACAGGTCGCCCTTGCCGGCCCACTCGCCGTACGGGCCGAGCCGGAGCATGAGGTCGAGCCGGCGCTCGCCGCCCGTCTCGCCTTCCAGCGCGTCGCGCAGCTCCGCGATGTCCCGCCCCTCGACGCCCGAGCCGGGCGTCTGCGTGGCCTTGCGCAGCATCTCGTCGATGACGAACGCGTCCAGGTCCCCTTCCAGCCCCGAAGCGATCATGGCCAGCCTGGCCAGGATCTGGGCCTCCGACGGCTGCCCGTCCAGCGGCAGCAGCGGCGGCGAATACCGCGTGTAGTTGCGTACGGCGAATCCGAGCAGCGCGAAATCGTAGTGCCCGGACTGCAGCACCCGCGGCGGCGGCAGGATGACGTCGGCGTGCTTGGTGGTCTCGTTCAGGTACGGGTCCACGCTCACCATGAAGTCGAGCCGCTCGAAGGCCGCGTCCAGCCTTGCTCCGTGGGGCGCGGACAGCACGGGGTTGCCCGCGACCGTGATCAGGAACTTGACCTGGCCCTCGCCCGGCGTCTCGATCTCGTCGGCGAGCGTGGCCACCGGCAGTTCGCCGTTCGCCTCGGGCAGGCCGCGGACCCGGCTCTTCCATCTGCCGAGCTGATAGGGCCTGCGCGTTTTCAAGGCCTCACTCCGTGAGGCGGCACTCCCTCGCCGCGACGGGGACTCCGTGGCGGACTTGGGGAACATGGCCCCGCCCGGACGGTCCAGGTTGCCGGTGAGCACGTTGAGCACGTCCACCAGCCACTGGGCCAGCGTGCCGAACTCGGCCGTGCAGGTGCCGATCCTGGCGTACACGGCCGCCGTACGCGCCGTCGCCAGTTCCCTGGCCAGCCGCACGATCACCTCGGCCGGCACCCCGGTACGGCGGGCGACCGACTCCGGCGGGAAGTGCTTGGCCGCCTCCCTCACCTCAGCCAGGCCGCTCACCTCATGAAGCGGCGTGACGAGGTCCTCGGCGAACAGCGTGTGGACCATGCCGAACAGCAGATACGCGTCGGTCCCCGGCCGGACGAACACGTGCTCGTCGGCCAGCGTGGCGGTCCGCGTGCGGCGGGGGTCGACCACGACGAGCCGCCCGCCGCGCCGGCGCAGGGCCTTGAGCCTGCCGGGGAAGTCGGGCGCGGTGCACAGCGAGCCGTTGGACTCCAGCGGGTTGGCACCCAGCATGAGCAGGTAGTCGGTGCGGTCCAGGTCGGGGACGGGGATGGCCAGCGGGTGCCCGAACATCAGGCCGCTGGCGACGTGCTTGGGCATCTGGTCGGCGGTGCTGGCGGAGAACACGTTGCGGGTGCCGAGGGCCTTGATGAGCGGGGCGCCGTAGAGTGCGCCCGCCATGCTGTGCGCGTTCGGGTTACCGAGGTAGACCGCGATGGACTGGCGGTCGGCGACCTGATCGAGCCCGGCCTTCACGGCGGCGAACGCCTCGTCCCAGCCGACCTCGCGCCACAGGTCGCCCTCCCGGACGAGCGGCTTGCGCAGCCGGTCGGGGTCCTCGTCGAGCCGGCCGAGGCTGGCCCCCTTCGGGCAGATGAAGCCCTTGCTGAACGGATCGTCCTTGTCCCCGCGGACGCTGGTCACGTGCCCTCCCTCGTCGAGGGTGAGCGTAAGGCCGCAGACGGCCTCGCAGAGGGGACAAGTCCGGTGGACGGTCGACGTCATCACGACTCCTGAGTTCGCCAGCTGAACTCATCTTGGCCCGTACCCGGCGCATGGGGAAGCCCCGGAGCCCCCGCGGTCTCCGGGGCTTACCCCCTGGGGTTAGGCCCCATTCCTTCCCCAGGGTCTTAGCCGACCTGCGGCAACACGAGCGGTGCGCGCAGATCAGGCGGCTCCTCGAGGTCGGGCCGGAGTGAGACCCAGGCGTGCCGGCCGTAGAGCCGGTCCAGCCCGGGAGAGGAGACGCCGGGGAACTCATCGCGCCGGACGATCTCCACGATCAGCAGCTGCGCCCGCGTGCGATGCCGGTAGACGTTCACGCTCCTGGCCCAGCAGGCCGCCGCGATCTCCTCGCTGTACGCCTCGAACTCCTCGGCGCAGATCCCGGCCCGCGTCAGGATCAGCGCCTTCTCACCGGTCGTCGTCGGCGTGATCCACAACACCAGCGGTATCCGCCCGGCCCTGGTGTGCATCGTCGTCTCAAGGCAGACGCGCTGCAGGCGGTGCCTGGACACCACGCACCAGAAGTGGGCGGCGATCCAGTTGCGGCCCTTCCTGGTGGCGGCCGGCACCGAGATCGCGCTGGTCAGCAGCACAAAGGGCGCCCACCGGCCCTCCTGCGCCGTGCCCAGCAGCGTCAGCACGAACAGCGCCAGCGCGGTGACCGCCACCAGCTCGGCGCGGGCCCGCCAGAGCCGGACCAGCGGCCCGCCGCCCCGGGCGGCGGGCAGGTCCTCGTTCGCGGGGTAGATCTGGTTACGCGGGTTCCTCGGCACCTCACGTCACCTCCTCGTGCACCCGGCGAGGCAGGCGGAGCTGGTCGAAGCGTGGATCCCGGTAACGACGGGCGCCGAATCCCGTCTTGGTGACCGTCCATCCGATGTGGTACGCGAATTCGTCGGGCTCCATGCAGATTTCGCGATCGGCCCATGCGATGAGTTCCCGGATCCGGGACTTGATTCGGCTGAGTCCCTTGGTACCTTGTGAGTACATAGAAGACCCCTTTCGCGGCATTTCTAGAGGTGGCTTCTTCGCCGGTCCGACGGCTGGTGACCGGTCCCTTTCGCAGGGTGGCAGCCCATATGCGGGGAACTGGTCGTCAGCGTCGGTCCGGCATTTTCGTGCTCTGCTGAGCTCACATGCGCGCGATTCCGTGGCGCTGCGCTCGTCAGGCGATTTCGAGATCCTTCCGGCAGGCGGCCTCCCTGGGGTTGAAATTCCATTCCGGGACGGCGACGTTGCCGGTGTGACGGCCCGCGTGCGGGCGCGCGTTCATGGGGGGAAGGCCCGGTGCGTGCGGCGATGTCGTCATGCCCGGCCTCCTCACACTCGAGAAACCCTCTTGGCTCTGATCGTCCCCCTAGGCCCGTGATGCTGCAATACCTTGAGCAAGGAAGATTTGAATTTCTTCGCACCTTGCCTCTAGCCTTGCCGTGCAACTTGCACGAGAAGTGTCGAAGCATCCTGGAGCGGGGGAGGAACCTGGAAGACCTCGCCCACCTTGGGGGGCTTCACGGAGCTTGTCTTGCTCCTACGCTCTCTCCGTGAAAGCCTTCTGGCAAGGTCAAACGGCATGAGTCGTGCAACTTGCAGTGTAAGATTGGACGAACGGCCCAGAACGCCGGGCCCCAAACGATCCCTTCCGGCTACATCTTCCTTCCCGACGAGGAGAGTGGACGGTGTCATCGCAGCAGGGCAGTCCGACGGTACGCAGGCTCCGGCTCGGTCAGGAGCTGCGCTTGCTGCGCGAGCGGCGGAAGCTCACCGGGGCCAAGGCCGCCAGGGAGCTCGGCTGGTCCGCCAGCAAGGTCAGCCGCATCGAGGCCGCCAGGACCATGCCGAGCACCGACGACATCAAAGCCCTGGTGAAGCTCTATCGCGTCGATGGAGACAAATTTGACGAACTCATCGGCCTGTTGCGGGATGCGGAGCAGCGGGGGTGGTGGGAGGATTACGAAGACTCTCTGCCTGAGGAGTACACAAGATTCCTTGGGCTAGAGGCGGAGGCGATCTCTCAGCGATCGTGGGAACCCCAGATCGTGCCCGGCCTCCTGCAGACCGAGGACTACGCGCGGGAGGTCATCCTGGCCTCCCGGGGCATCGCGCGCATCACGCACAGCGGTGTCCGCAGCCGCGTCGAGGCCCGCCTCGACCGGCAGCGGCGCGTTCTGCATCGCCCGGATCCCTGCCGGCTCACGGTCGTGCTCGACGAGTCCGCGTTGATGCGCCGCTTCGGCGAGCCCTCGGTGATGCGCGAACAGATGGAGCATCTCCTGGAGATATCCATGCTGCCGCATGTCGGTGTGCACGTCCTGACCCAGGACTCACTTCATCCGGTGAACACCGGTACCTTTATCCACCTGCAGTTTGCGGCATTTGACGATGTTGTGTACCTAGAACAGCTGTACACTGCCAACTTCGTCGAAGACCTCGCACGAGTGGCTGGATACGAAACCGCCTTCGATCACATCAAGGCGGAGGCGCTCGACGAGGACGAGTCCCGCGTCCTCATTCAGCGCAAAGCCATGCTCTGGCGACGTTAGAGACGACCACCTCAACAAGGGGCAATGGAGCCCCTTTAGCTATTTGGGGAGATAATGCACAACCACCCTTCCAAGGCGGCTTGGCGGAAGAGCACCTTCTGCAATGGCGCAGATGCCTGTGTCGAGGTCGCCCCCCTCTCCGACGGAAACGTCGCGTTGCGTGACAGCAAGGAGCAGGACGGTCCCGTTCTGGTGTTCACTCCGGCGGAGTGGGCCGCGTTCACCTCGGGCGTACGCGAGGGTGAATTCGACCTGGCGACACTGGCCACGAGCGTCTGAAAGAGAAACGGCCCGGCGAGGTTGATGACGGCAACATCGCAGGGCCGCTCCCCGCGAGGCCCGGAAGGGCCCGGCTGAACTCCGCACACATCATGGCACAGCATCCCCCTGGATGATCAACCGGCCGCGCGGCGCTTTTTCATGCCCGTCGCGAGCCATCATTTCCCGGTGTGATAACCGGCGTTACCGGATCCGTTTCAGAGCTGACGGTGAAAAGCCGCGAGGTCCGGAAGAATTTCACTGGAACGCGGGTGCGGCGCATCCTTTTTCGGGGACGCGCCGCACGAACCACGTTCAGGCATGCGAGGGCACGCGCCGGCGGACCAGGAAGATCGAGCTCAGGCCGGCGAGGACGGCCAGGCCGGCCATGGCGATGGCGGCGCCCAGGGACGCGGACACGGCGGCGTGGCCCTGGCTGAGCGTGATGAACAGCGTTCCCACTGTGGACACCCCGATGACCTGGCCGAGCTGCATCACGGTGAGCAGCGCGCCGCTGGCGTCCGCCGCGTACGCGCCGTCGACCCGCTCGGTCGCCATGTTCGTCACCGCGATCTGCACGCCGAGCCCGGCGCCGATGAGCGCGCTCATGATCGCGTACATGATCCCGCCGTCGGCGGCGAGCCCGAGGCCGATGTAGGCCGGCGCGGCCACCACGTAGCCGAACGGCACCAGCGGGCGCTGCAACTGGATCGGCAGGCGCGGCCAGAGAAGCCCGACCAGGCCGAAGGCCAGCGCGCACGGGACCAGCATCATGCCGGAGGCCAGCGGCGTCAGGTGCAGATCACCCTGCAGGTGCAGGGCGGAGGTGAACAGGTACGCGCCCCAGGTGGCCGGGCCGAACAGCAGGATCGCCAGCCCCGGCCGCATGCCGGGCGCCCGCAGCACCCGCGCGTCCACCAGGGGCCTGCCGCCGCGCGCGGTCACCCACCGCTCGATGCGCACGAACGCCCCGAACGTCACCACGCTCAGCCCCATCGAGATCCAGCCCCACAGCGGCCAGCCGAGGTCGCGCCCGAGCACCAGCGGCACCACGAACAACAACACCGCAGCCGACAGGGTCACCAGGCCCCACGGGTCGAGTCCCGTACGGCCGCCACCCTCGTCGGCCGGCAAAACCCTGAACCCGGTCGCCAGCAGCAACGCGCTGATGGGCACCAGCACCAGGAACACGATCCGCCACCCCGCGCCGAAGCCCAGCAGGATGCCGCCGAGCGCCTGGCCGACCACGATGCCGCCGCTGACCGTCAGCGACCACAGCCCGATCGCCCGGCCCCTGGCCGCGCCCTGGTAGTTGCGCTGGATCAGGGTCAGGACCTGCGGCATCATCAGCGCCGCGCCGGCGCCCTGGAGCAGGCGGAAAGCCACCAGCCAGCCCGTGGAGGGCGCCAGGCCCGCGGCGAGCGTGGTGACGGTGAACGCCGCCAGCCCGCCGAGGAACGCGTTGCGATAGCCGAACAGGTCGCCGACCCTGGCTCCGGTGATCAACATGACGGCGTAGACAATGGTGTAACCGGCGACGATCATCTGCAGGCCGGCGCCCGAGGAGTGCAGATCGGCCTCGATGGTCGGGGTGGCCACGTTGACGATGTTGACGTTCAGGATGGCCAGGAACTGCCCCACGAGGATGATCGCAAGGAGCAGGCCGCTGGCCTTGGCTCCTCCCTGTGGCTTTGTGTCCACAGAAGGAGGGAAAGTGGCACTTTGCGTCATGCTGCTTAGTTTGCCGGGCGTTCAGTACCAGTAACGAGAGCCCACTTATACTGGTACTGGCGGTAACTGGATAAGCGTCACCGGATGTCTGCATAGTGGAGACATGACGGTGGCAGAGGCGAAACGTTCAGATTTGTCCGCATTCCTGCGCACTCGTCGCGAGCGGATCACCCCCGAGATGGTCGATCTGGCGCCCGGGCCGCGCAGGCGCACCCCCGGGCTGCGGCGCGAGGAGGTGGCGCAGCTGGCCGGGGTCGGCGTGACCTGGTACACGTGGCTGGAGCAGGGGCGGCCGATCAACGCCAGCACCCAGGTGCTCGACGCGATCGCGCGTACGCTGCGGCTCGACAGCGCCGAACGGCAGCACCTCTACCGGCTGGCGGGGCACGCGGAGACCCCCGCGCCCGTGGACTCCGGGCAGGTGACGCCCGAGCTGCAGGGCATACTCGACCGGCTCGGCGACATGCCGGCCGTCGTCTCCAACGGCCGCTGCGACGCCCTGGCCTGGAACGCCGCCTACGCCGCGTTGTTCCCCGAGCTGGTCAACGCGCGCGAGGGCGAGCGCAACTCGCTCTGGGTGACCTGCGTGAACCGCCATCCCACGACCCTGCTGGTCAACCGCGAGCAGGAGCTGGCGCGGGCGGTCGCCGTCTTCCGCGGCGCCTACAGCCGGCACGCGGACGATCCGTGCTGGCAGGACTTCGTGCGCCGGCTCTGTGCGGAGAGCGCCGAGTTCGCCCGGCTGTGGGCCAGGCAGGACGTGGCCGACCCCGGGCCCAGGGTGAAGGTGTTCAAGCACGCGGCGGTGGGGGAGCTGCGCTTCAGCACGACCAGCCTCACGGCCGTCCCCGAGATCCGGGTGATCGTGTACACGCCGATGGACGACGAGACCAGGTCCGCTATGGGGGTATTGATGGGGTCTGCACGGTAATACGCCGCGCATGGCATGCTCGATCCCTGAAAGTCAGGATTCGAGCGGAAGTGGCGGCAGATGAGACTCCCCCGTGCCCTCCCGTTGTTCGCCGTCGTCGCCTCGCTGGCCGCGTGTTCCTCGGCGCCCGACAAGGAGCCGCAGAGCAAGCAGATCGACCAGCAGGCCGCCGTCGAGTCGACGGAGAAGCCGACGCCGGAGCGGCGGCCGTACACCATCTCCTTCGGAGGGGACGTGCACTTCGAGGGGATCCTGCGGCCCCGTCTGTCGAACCCGCGCACGGCGCTCGGGCCGATCGCGAGCGTGCTGCGCAAGTCCGACTTGGCGATGGTGAACCTGGAGACGGCCATCACCACCGGGGGGACGCCGGCGCCGGGCAAGCAGTTCACGTTCAGGGCGCCCGCGACCGCGTTCACCGCGATGAAGGCCGCCGGGGTGGACGTGGTGTCCATGGCCAACAACCACGGCATGGACTACATGGAGAGCGGACTGGCCGACTCGCTGGCGGCGATCAGGCGCAGCAAGTTCCCCGTGGTGGGGATCGGGAAGGACGCGGCGGAGGCGTACAAGCCGTACAGGAAGACCGTGAACGGGAACCGGGTGGCGATCATCGGAGCCACGCAGGTGATGGACGCCGAGTTCATCCAGTCGTGGACGGCCACCTCCGGCAAGGGCGGGCTGGCCTCGGCCAAGGACGAGACGAGCCTGCTGAGGGCGGTGCGGCAGGCGCGCAAGAACTCCGACACCGTGATCGTCCACCTGCACTGGGGCACCGAGATGCAGAAGTGCCCGAACCCGGCTCAGCTCTCGCTCGCCCCCAAGCTGGTCAAGGCGGGCGCCGACGTGGTCGTCGGCGGGCACGCGCACATCCTGCTCGGGTCCGGATATCTCGGTGACGCCTATGTCAACTACGGCATGGGCAACTTCGTCTTCTACAACTCCAACCCGGCGACGACCGGCAGGACCGGCGTGTTGACGCTGACGATCAACGGACGGAAGATCTTGAAGGACCGCTGGACCCCGGCCACCATCCAGGGTGGGGTTCCCATCCCGATGACCGGGGCGGCCAGGACCCAGGCGGTGGCGGACTGGAAGGGGCTGCGCTCCTGCACCGGGCTTTCCGCCCGGCCCTGAGCTATATTGCACTCAGAGTCCAATAAGGAGGCCGCGATGCGGTGGGTCGAGTCCGGCGACGTGCGGCTGGCGGTCTTCGAGGACGGCGATCCGGCTCACCCGACGGTGCTGCTTCTGCACGGTTATCCGGACACCCATCGCGTCTGGGACGAGGTGGTCGCGAGGTTACGGGACCGCTTCCACGTAGTGCGGTACGACGTACGAGGGCACGGGGCGTCCACCGAGCCCGGGGACCGGCGCGACTACGGGTTCGACCGGCTGATGGACGATCTGCGGGCCGTGATCGACGCCGTGGGCAAGCCGAAGGTCCACCTCGCCGGCCACGACATGGGGTCGGTCCAGGGGTGGGAGGCGGTGAGCCGGCCGGAGGTCGCGGACCGGCTGGCCTCGTACACCAGCCTCGGAGGGCCGGGGCTGCGGCAAACGGCCCACTTCGTGCGGCACGGCAGGCGGCGCGACGTCGCCGCGCAACTGGCCAGGTCGTGGTACATCGGCGGCTTCCACGTCCCCGTGCTGCCCGAACTGATCTGGGGCTCGCTCCTGCCCCGCCTCGTCGCCGGCGGGTACGGCGACGGAGTCGGGCCGCGGGACGGGCATCCCGCCGAGACCCTCGTCAAGGACGCGCGCAACGGGTTGTGGATCTACCGGCGCAACATGACCGCCACGCTCGGGGGCGGCCTCGATCCACGCGTCGGCGACGTGCCCGTGCAGCTCATCGAGCCCACCCGGGACCCCTTCGTGACTCCCGCGCTGCTGGCCTCCATCGCGCAATGGGTGCCGAGGTTCTGGCATCGCAGGGTGGCGGGCGGGCACTATGCGCAGCGCAGCCATCCCGATCTCGTCGCCGGGATGATCGCCGAGTTCGCCGCGCACGTCGACGGCGCGGCGCCCGCCAGGGAACTGCGGCGGGCGGGCGCGGGGCGCGGGGCGTTCGGGGATCGTCTGGTGGTGGTCACCGGGGCGGGGTCGGGGATCGGACTGGCCACGGCGCGGGCGTTCGCCGCTCATGGGGCTGAAGTGGTCTGTGCCGACATCGACGCCGAAGCCGCCGCGCGGGCTGCGGACGGCATCGCGAAGGACCTTCGAGGTACGGGGTGGGCGGTACAGGTAGATGTCGCCGATATCGATCAGATGGAGGATTTTTCGCGAAATATCATCTCGCAATATGGGGTGCCGGACATTGTGGTCAACAATGCCGGGATCGTCGTTGCCGGGCCCATTCTCGATCATACGGTTGACGACTGGCGCAGGACGATCGACGTCAATCTCTGGGGTGTCATTCACGGGTGCCGGCTGTTCGGGGCCGCCATGGTCGAACGCGGCCAGGGCGGACATATCGTCAACGTTGCCTCTCTGGCCGCGTTCGCGCCGACCAGGACGCTTCCCGCGTACTCGGTGTCGAAGGCCGCCGTGAAGTCGCTCAGCGACTGCCTCAGGGCGGAGCTGGCCGGGCACGGGATCGGCGTCAGCGCCATCTGCCCGGGCTTCGTCTCCACCCCGCTGGCCCACCACGCCACATACGTGGGGCGGTACCAGAGGGAGGAGGCCGTGCGGGGGCTGGCGCGGCGCCGGTACCCGCCCGAGCGGGTGGCCGCCCACATTCTGCGGGCCGTGCACCGGAATCAGGCGGTCGTACCGGTCAACCTGGAAGGCAAAATAGGTTATGTCCTCTCCAGGATTTCGCCGCGGGCGATGCGCGGGCTGGCCCGGCTCGGTTGAGCCACGAGAAATCCATAAATCGGCAAGTAACGATCGCCCGCACAGGAGAAGATGAATACGTGTCTTCGCCGCAGACGGATGATGATTGCGCCCAGCCCCAGGCTCTCAGGCGGCGGCCCGCGCAGCGCCGCAGCGCCCGGCGGGTCGAGCGGATGCTCGACGCCTGTGCCGAGCTACTCGACGAGACCGGATACGAGGCCCTGTCCACCACCCGCATAGCCGAGCGGGCGGACGTGGCGATCGGGTCGGTCTACCAGTTCTTTCCCGACAAGCGGGCCATCACCCAGGAGCTCACCCGGCGCAACGTCGAGGAGTTCGTCCGCAGGGTGGACCGCAGGTTCCTCGAGGAGGACTACCGCGGCTGGTGGGAGGCGGTCGACGCGATCATCGACGAATACGTCGACATGCACCGGACCGTCGCCGGCTTCAAGAGCCTGCACTTCGGTGACGCCGTGGACCTCAACCTGCTCGACTCCGACTCCGACAACAACACGGTGATCGCGGGGCGGTTGCGCGGGCTGTTCCTGAAGGAGTTCGGGCTGGCGGACAGTCCCGCGCTCGACCTGGCGATGCTGGTGGCCGTCGAGGCCGGGGACGCCGTGCTGAAGCTGGCCTTCCGTCGCGACCCCGACGGCGCTCCCGAGATCATCGATGCCGCCAAGCAGCTGATCCGCGGCTTCCTGTCCCGCCAGCTGAGGTCCTGGTCGCCGCCCGCATAGGGCGCGGTCACCGGCCCCGGAAGCACGCCCGCGCGCACGGCAGCGCGAGCAGCACGACGACGAGCACCGAGCCGAGGTCGTCAGCGCGAGCTTGCCGATGTTCGCGTAGAGCAGCCAGCCCGGCATGACCTGTACGGCAGCGTCCACCAGGGCCCGTACTCGACGGCCTCGAGGCCCGGCTGGGCGCGATGACGCGGGAGCTCACTCCTCGAGGGCGTTTCCTACCTCTTTGAGTAGTCCGGGGAGCCAGGCCGGCACGTCATGGGGCCAGGGCCGGGTGTCGCCGAGCGCGGTGGCGGGCAGCTGCTGGAGCCGCGGCGTGGGCGGCGTGCGCAGGCATGGCGCGGGGAACGACACCGGGCGCGCGTCCCGGGCCTCGCGGAGATCCAGCCTCGCCTCCAGCGCCCGCAGGTTGCGCTCTGCGGCCTCGATGGCCTCCAACCGGGCCGACAGATAGCCCGCCAGACCGGGAACGAGGGCGGACAAGACGACCGCACAAGCCAGCGCGAAGGTCGTCTGCTTGGACATGCCCATCACAGCCCCTTCCGCTCGCGGAACGCAAAGCGAGTGTTATATGCCCTGTGACGTGCACAAACACGCGTACTGTAAGCAGGAATGGACCAGACGTTACCGAATATGGGACCGACCGGCGATGCGCATTGACCGGGCAAAGCGCCGGTGGGCTCGGTAGTCTCGCGGTGTGGCGCATGTGACCCGTGAGCACCTTGATCGTCTGCTTGAGCAGGCCCTGCTGGCCGACGACCACAGTTCCCTGGCCAGTCGGCTCTACGACGTCGCGCTGGACTATTCGTCCGGCGACGTCTCCAGGGCATCCATCCTGGTCCTCGCCGCCGAGGAGTGGCGAGCGGCCGGTCAGCCCGCGCGCGCGATGGAGTGTTTCCAGCGCGCGGTCGAGGACGGTGGCGAGGAGAGTTTCGACCCGCGTGCCGGCATTGCCGACACGCTTTTCGAGCTCGACCGGCCCGATGAGGCAAGGGAGGTCATCGAGACGATACGCCGTGAGGGCGGCGTCTCCACGGCGACCGCGCACACGATCGCCGAGACGCTGGTCGCGTATGGGGATTTGCGGGGCGGGCTCGAGTGGGCCACTCAGGCCGCGCTGGGGTCCGACGACAGCGATCCCGAGCATGTGGCGGCGCTGCGTACGCGGTACCGCATCAGGGTCGATCTCGGTCTGCCCGAGGACGAACTGGACGCGCTCGTCCACTGACGGGCACGTTCCATCGGCGGTGCGTGCGCATCCCGCTTGTCGGCGCACGCACCCGCCCATGTGGGCATGCCCGTCGACAGGACGCTGCGCGCCCGGCTCGCAACGGTCCTTCGCGGGACCGATGACACGGCGGCCTCCCCTTGATCACGTCCCCCTGGCTGTTCCGCTTCCGCATGTGCCGCTTCGTTGCAGGTCGACGGTGATGATCGGCGGAAACGACCGGCGCTGGCCGGTGACGGCGGTGCAGTGGCGGCCGGCAGCGGTGCGGCGACGCGGTGGTGTGGCGAAGATCCCTGGGCCGGCTTGGGGAGCGGAGCAGGGGCCGAGGGGGTCGCGGTTCCGGCTGGCCGCGACCCCCTCGGCTAGGGGACGCCGGGCGCGGCAGGCACAGAGCGCGCCCGGACGGTGTGGCTGGAACGCCGGCCGCTCACCGCAGGCCGAACCCCTTGACCAGGCCCGCGAGACCCTCCACGCCGGAGTTCCCGCCGGCCGGGCCTGGCACGGAGCTCCCGTCGGTGCCCTCCATCGCCTTCGGCAGCACTTCGTTGATGACCCTCGACCCGATCTCTCCCACCGGCTTCTCGACGCCGCCCCCCGACTTGCCGATGGCGTCCGACTTGTCGTAGCCCTCATCGCCGGTCGCCGAGACTCCGTAGAGGAACGGGCCGCGGCCGAGCGTCGTGTCCCGCGGGGCCTGTTCCTGGAGCGGATTCCCCGGAATGGGCAGGGCGGGCAGATCGGGCACGTGGGCTTCGGTGGACAGGTCCTCCATACCGACCGGCCCGGGCCTCAGGGACAGCCCGGGTGAGGCGGAGGCCAGCGAGGGCATGCCCCAGGTCGCCGCGATCCCGCCGAGGTCGAGCAGGCCGGGAACCGGCCGCGTGCTCGCCAGGCCGATCAGGCCGATGTCTCTGGCCAGCCGCCCGGCGGCCATGGTCAGATCGACCGCCTCCGGCGTGATCTCCCTGCTGCCGGGAGGGGCGTCGTTCGGTCGCGGCGCCGCGGGTTCCTCGCACGCGGTCTTCCCCGCCGCGTGCTTCTTCCCGCAGGCACCCGCGTCGGCGGGCGCCGCGGCGAGCCAGCTGACGCCCGCGGCCAGAGCCGCCGCCGCGATGATGCTCCGGATCTTGTGGGGTGACACCGCACGTCCCCTCGATGTCGGTGATCTGACGAACGCAGAACGTAGTCGCGGCCGCGGCGGTGGACGTGGGCTTGTCCGAAGAGTGGGCCGGACCTTACCGACAAGAGACCTGCTCACCGGACCCGGCGGACATTCGGATGACCGTGCCATGACACGCGGAAACCCGGAGATCGCCGATGGATCTCCGGGTTTCGTTCGTGCGGGTCAGGCGGCTCGCTGGACGACCAGCTCGTCGTCGCCGAGCTCGACCGTGACCTTGTCGCCGTCCACGACGTCCCCCGACAGCACGGCCTTGGCCAGCTTGTCGCCGATGGCGGACTGGACCAGGCGGCGCAGCGGGCGGGCGCCGTACATGGGGTCGTAGCCGGTCAGGGCCAGCCACTCGCGGGCCGCCGGCGTGACCTCCAGCGTGAGCCTGCGGTCGGCCAGGCGCCGGGCCAGGCGCTCGACCTGCAGGTCGACGATCTGCGCCAGCTCCTCGGAGCCCAGCGCGTCGAACAGGATCACGTCGTCGAGGCGGTTCAGGAACTCCGGTTTGAAGGAGCTGCGCACCGCCCCCATGACGGCCTCGCGCTTGGCGCCGTTCTCCAGTTTCGGATCGACGAGGAACTGCGAGCCGATGTTGGAGGTGAGGATCAGGATCGCGTTGCGGAAGTCGACCGTGTGGCCCTGGCCGTCGGTCAGCCGGCCGTCGTCGAGCACCTGGAGGAGGATGTCGAAGACCTCGGGATGGGCCTTCTCGACCTCGTCCAGCAGCACCACGGTGTACGGGCGCCGCCTGACGGCCTCGGTGAGCTGGCCGCCCTCCTCGTAGCCGACGTAGCCGGGAGGCGCGCCGACGAGCCTGGCCACACTGTGCTTCTCGGAGTATTCGCTCATGTCGATGCGGGTGATGGCCCGCTCGTCGTCGAACAGGAACTCCGCCAGCGCCTTGGCCAGCTCCGTCTTGCCCACGCCCGTAGGGCCCAGGAAGAGGAACGAGCCCGTCGGCCGGTCCGGGTCGGCGATGCCGGCCCGGCTGCGGCGTACGGCGTCGGAAACGGCCTGTACGGCCCGCTGCTGGCCGATGAGCCGCTTGCCCAGCTCCCCCTCCATCCGCAGCAGCTTGGCCGTCTCAGCCTCCAGCAGACGCCCTGCGGGGATGCCGGTCCACGACGAGATCACCTCGGCGATGTCGTCGGCGCCGACCTCCTCCTTGACCATGGCGTTGTCCGGAGGCGCGGCGTCGGACGCGACCTTCAGCGCCTGCTCCAACCGTGGCACCTCGGCGTACATCAGCCGGGACGCGGCCTCGAAGTCGCCGTCGCGCTGCGCCCGCTCGGCAGCGCTGCGGGCCTCGTCGAGCTGCTTCTTCAGCTCGCCGACCTTGTTGAGCCCGGCCTTCTCGTGCTCCCAGCGGCCTACAAGGGCGTTGAGTTCCTCCTGGCGGTCGGCCAGCTCCTGGCGCAGCCGCTCCAGCCGCTGGACGGAGGCCTCGTCGGTCTCCTTGGAAAGGGCCAGCTCCTCCATCTTCATGCGGTCGACGTTGCGCTGGAGCTGGTCGATCTCCACGGGACGGGAGTCGATCTCCATGCGCAGCCGCGAGGCGGCCTCGTCGACCAGGTCGATGGCCTTGTCGGGGAGGAATCGGCTGGTGATGTAGCGGTCCGACAGCGCGGCGGCGGCCACCAGCGCGCTGTCGGCGATCTGCACCTGGTGGTGGGCCTCGTAGCGGCCCTTCAGCCCGCGCAGGATGGCGATCGTGTCCTCGACCGTGGGCTCGCCCACGTAGACCTGCTGGAAGCGCCGCTCCAGCGCCGCGTCCTTCTCGATCCGCTCGCGGTATTCGTCGAGCGTGGTCGCGCCGATCATGCGCAGCTCGCCGCGGGCCAGCATGGGCTTGAGCATGTTGCCGGCGTCCATCGCGCCCTCGGCGGCCCCCGCGCCGACGACGGTGTGCAGCTCGTCGATGAACGTCACGATCTGTCCGTTGCTCTCCTTGATCTCGGAGAGCACGGCCTTGAGCCGCTCCTCGAACTCGCCGCGGTATTTGGCGCCGGCCACCATCGCGCCCAGGTCGAGCGCGATCAGCCGCTTGTTGCGCAGCGACTCGGGCACGTCACCGGCCACGATGCGCTGGGCCAGGCCCTCGACGACAGCGGTCTTGCCGACGCCGGGCTCGCCGATCAGCACCGGGTTGTTCTTTGTACGGCGGCTGAGCACCTGGACCACGCGGCGGATCTCGGTGTCGCGGCCGATGACCGGGTCGAGCTTGCCGCCGCGGGCACTCTCGGTCAGGTCGACGCCGTACTTCTCCAGCGCCTGGTAGGTGTCCTCAGGGGTCTCGCTGGTGACGCGGGCGTGGCCGCGTACTTTCTCGAAGGCGTCGAGCAGCGCCTGCGGCGTCGCGCCCTGCGACTTGAGCAGCGCGGCAACCTGGCCGCCGTCGGCGGACAGGCCCACGAGCAGGTGCTCGGTGGAAACGTAGAGGTCCTCGAGACGGTTGGCGTGCTGGGCCGCGGTGTTCATCACGGTGAGGAGCTGGCGCGAGCTCGACGGCGCCCCCACCGTCGAGCCCTGCGCCTTCGGCAGTGCCGCGAGCAGTTCCTCGGCCCGTGCCCGCAGCGTGCGCCAGTCGGCGCCCACGGCCTCGAGCAGGGGCGCGGCGGTGCCGCCCGTCTGTGAGAGCAGCGTGGTGAGAAGATGAGCCGGGGAGATCTCCGGGTTGCCCTCCGCGGCGGCACGCCGCATGGCACCCGAGAGCGCTTCCTGACTCTTCTGGGTGAGCTTGTATTCCATGTCCTTCTAGGCCCCCGGTGGCAGCTCGTAGCGGATCAAAGCCCTGACCATCCGCATCTCGGCACGCAGGCGGTGAACCTCCTCACGCAGCCGGAGAGTTTCGTTCTCGAGCTCGAGGATCCGCTTGATGCCCGCGAGGTTGATGCCCTCTTCTTGGGAGAGCCGCTGCACCTCGCGGAGCTGGATGATGTCTCTCGTGGAGTAGAGGCGGCCGCGCCCCGCCGTGCGCCCAGGACTGACCAGTCCCAGCCGGTCGTACTGCCGCAGGGTCTGCGGGTGCAGCCCGGACAACTGCGCGGCTACCGAGATCACATAGACGGGTGTGTCGTCTGACAGATCGAAGTAATTGGCGTCCATCGGCTACTCGCTTCTGGCTCGCTGAATGAGATCAGCGCGCGGGTCCTCTCCCGCTGCCGCGGTGTTGAACTCGGTCAGGAGCTCGCGCGACTTGTCGTCGAGCGTCTTCGGCACGACCACCTCGACGGTGGCCAGCAGGTCGCCCTTCGTGCCGTCCTTGCGGGTGACGCCCCTGCCGCGGACCCGGAAGGTGCGCCCGTTGGGCGTGCCCGCGGGAATGCGCAACGTGACCGGCAGGCCCTTGAGGATCGGCACCTTGATCTCGGCGCCCAGCGCGGCCTCCGTGAACGTCACGGGGACGGTGACGGTCAGGTTGTCGCCCGACCTGCCGAAGACGGCGTGTGGCTTGACGTGGGTCTGGATGTAGAGGTCGCCGGCCGGGCCGGCGTTCTCGCCCGGCGCGCCCTTGCCCTTGAGCTTGACCCGCTGCCCGTCGGCCACGCCGGCGGGGATGCGGGCCTGGATGG
Organism: Nonomuraea sp. NPDC049480; assembly: GCF_044465905.1. Classification (NCBI taxonomy): domain Bacteria; kingdom Bacillati; phylum Actinomycetota; class Actinomycetes; order Streptosporangiales; family Streptosporangiaceae; genus Nonomuraea; species Nonomuraea sp. NPDC049480. Next base: position 238,026 of record NZ_JBITMD010000007.1, on the reverse strand, counting down.
TGCGGGTGCTCTTGGCCCGGCCGCTGCCGTCGCACACGGGGCAGGGGTCGTCCACGATCAGCCCGCGGCCCTTGCAGTCGCGGCAGGGCTCGGAGAAGGCGAAGTTGCCCAGGTTGCGGCTGGCCGCGCCGGTGCCCTCGCAGGTCGGGCAGACCCTGGGGGTCGTGCCCGCCCGGGCGCCGGTGCCGGTGCAGGCGGTGCACGCGGCCGAGCTGGTCAGCCTGAGCGACACCGTGGTGCCCTCCACGGCCTCGGTGAACGTCAGCGTGACCTCGGACTCGATGTCCTGGCCGCGCCGCGGCCTGGACGTCGTGGTGCGGGTCGTGCCGCCGCGGTTGAACAGCCCGCCGAACAGGTCGCCGAGCCGCTCACCCGCGCCGCCGCTCTGCTGGCCGGTCCCGCCGAACAGGTCACCGAAGTCGAACGGGAATCCGCCACCGCCGGGCCGCTGACCGGCGCCCACCCCGGAGCCGAACAGCGTGCGCGCCTCGTCGTACTCCTTGCGGCGCTTGCCGTCCGACAGGACGTCGTAAGCCTCCGAGACCTCTTTGAACTTGGCCTCTTTGGTCGGGTCGCCCTGGTTGCTGTCGGGATGGTATTGCCTGGCCAGCTTGCGATAGGCCTTCTTGATCTCGTCGGCGGTGGCGGACTTGGGCACACCAAGGACGGCGTAGTAATCCTTCTCCAGGTAGTCCTTGGTGCTCATCTACGGCCCTTCGTCCTCGTTAACGGTCTTCTTCGGATTGTGCTTCGCCATTGGACGCCGTGGGGACGTCTTCCGGTTCTGCGGGCTCTGCCACGGCGACCCGCGCCGGGCGGAGCACCCTGTCACCCATGCGGTATCCAGGCTGCAACACCTCGATCGCGGTCGGCTCGGTCACGTCCGCCGAATAGCTGTGCATCAGCGCCTCGTGGACGGTCGGGTCGAAGGGCTCGCCCCTCTGCCCGAAGGCGCTGAGGCCCAGCTTCATGACGGCCGCCTCCAGCGACTCCGCCACCTTCGCGAAGCCTCCGGTGAGCTCGCCGTGGTCGCGAGCCCGGCCAATGTCGTCGAGCACGGGCAGGAGCTCCGTCAACGCGCCCGCGACCGCCTGCTCCCTGACCGCGGCCCGGTCGCGCTCGACCCGCCTGCGGTAGTTCACGTATTCGGCCTGGAGCCGCTGCAGGTCGGCCGTCCGCTCGGCGAGCTGGGCGGCCAGCTCGCCGTCGGGGGAGGGCGCCGGCGGGGTCTCGGTGGACGGCTGCTCGGCGGTGGTCTCCCTGACCTGCCCCGTCTCCGGGTCGATCTTGCGATTGTCGCGGATCACCGGTTCGTCATGCCCGTTTTCACGCGCCGGCATCACTTGTCCTTCTTCGGCTCGTCGTCGACGATCTCGGCCTCGACCACGTCCTCGTCGGCCTTCTGGCCGTCACCGGCCGCGGCGTCCTGAGGGGCGCCCTCGCCACCGGCCTGCTGGCCCTGGCTCGCGGCGTAGATGGCCGAGCCCATCTTCTGGCTGACGGTGGCGAGCTTCTCCGCCGAGTTGCGGATGACGTCGGTGTCGGTGCCCTCCAGAGCCTTCTTCAGCTCGGCGAGGGAGTCGTTGACCTCGGTCTTGATGTCGCCGGGGACCTTGTCGTCGTTCTCGCGGAGGAACTTCTCCGTCTGGTAGGCGAGCCCGTCCGCGTTGTTGCGGACCTCGGCCTCCTCGCGGCGCTTCTTGTCCTCCTCGGCGTACGACTCCGCCTCGCGCATCATGCGCTCGATGTCGTCCTTCGGCAGCGCCGAGCCGCCGGTGATCGTCATCGTCTGCTCCTTGCCCGTGCCCAGGTCCTTGGCGGAGACGTTGACGATGCCGTTGGCGTCGATGTCGAAGGTGACCTCGATCTGCGGGATGCCGCGCGGCGCCGGCGCGATGCCGGTCAGCTCGAAGGTCGCCAGCTTCTTGTTGTAGGCGGCGATCTCGCGCTCACCCTGGAAGACCTGGATCTGCACCGACGGCTGGTTGTCCTCGGCCGTGGTGAAGACCTCGGAGCGCTTGGTCGGGATCGTCGTGTTGCGCTCGATGATCTTGGTGAAGATGCCGCCCTTGGTCTCGATGCCCAGCGACAGCGGGGTCACGTCGAGCAGCAGGACGTCCTTGACCTCACCCTTGAGCACGCCGGCCTGCAGGGCGGCGCCGATGGCGACGACCTCGTCCGGGTTGACGCCCTTGTTGGGCTCCTTGCCGCCGGTGAGCTCCTTGACCAGCTCGGTGACGGCGGGCATACGGGTCGAGCCGCCGACGAGCACCACGTGGGCGATGTCGGAGACCTTGATGCCGGCGTCCTTGATGACCTGGTGGAACGGGCCCTTGGTCCGCTCGAGCAGGTCGGCCGTCAGCCGCTGGAACTCGCTGCGCGTGAGCTTCTCGTCCAGGTGCAGCGGACCCTCGGAGGAGGCCGTGATGTAGGGCAGGTTGATGTTGGTCTCGGACTGGCTGGACAGCTCGATCTTGGCCTTCTCCGCGGCCTCGCGGAGACGCTGGAGCGCCATCTTGTCCTTGGCCAGGTCGACGCCGTGGGCGTTCTGGAAACGCTTGACGAGCTCGTCCACGACGCGCTGGTCCCAGTCGTCGCCGCCCAGGTGGTTGTCACCGGAGGTGGCCTTGACCTCGACGAAGCCGTGGCCGTCCTCCTGGCCGACGTCGAGCAGCGACACGTCGAAGGTGCCGCCACCGAGGTCGAAGACCAGGATGGTCTGGTCCTGCTCCTTGTCGAGCCCATAGGCGAGGGCCGCCGCGGTCGGCTCGTTGATGATGCGGAGCACGTTGAGGCCCGCCACCGTGCCGGCCTCCTTGGTGGCCTGGCGCTGGGCGTCGTTGAAGTAGGCCGGGACGGTGACCACCGCGTCGGTGATCTTCTCGCCCAGGTAGGCTTCCGCGTCCTGCTTCAGCTTCTGCAGGACGAAGGCGCTGATCTGTTGCGGCGAGAACTTCTTCCCGTCGATCTCCTGGGACCAGTTGGTGCCCATCTCCCGCTTGACCGAGCGGATCGTCCGGTCCACGTTGGTGACGGCCTGCCGCTTGGCGACCTCACCGACCAGGACCTCGCCGTTCTTCGCGAAGGCGACCACGGACGGCGTGGTCCGCGAGCCCTGCGCATTCGCGATGACGGTGGGCTCACCGCCCTCGAGGATCGAGACGACGGAGTTGGTCGTCCCAAGGTCGATACCTACCGCACGTGCCATGAGTACGTCCTTGTAGTCAAAGTTGAGTCGGTCGGACTCAAGCTACGGATGTCTGTCGTTCTTGTCAAACGACTTGAGCCTACTCGACTCAACCCTCGTGAGTGCGGACGCATTCCCGATTCTGCATGACAAGGCAGACCCCCGGGCGGTGGGCGCGCACCGGGGGTCTGCGGGGGAGATGGCTCAGCTGACGGGCGAGCCCATGTCGGTCTGGATCTCGGCGTCGGTCAGTGCCCGGTTGTAGATGCGGACTTCGTCGATGAGGCCGTTGAAGTGTTCGCCCCAGAGGCTGTTGCCGCCGATGCGGAGGACGCCGTTGTCGGTGCGGATGGGGCCGCCGGCGGTGCGTTGGCTGATTTGGGTGCCGTTGACGTACAGGCGCAGGGTGGTGCCGTCGTAGGTGGCGGTGAGGTGGCTCCAGGTGTCGAGGGGGAGTGAGGCGGTGCCGCCGGTGCCGACTTCGCCGGTGGTGTGGATGACGGTGTGGGGGCGGTTGTTGTCGCTGCCGGCGGACAGGACGTAGGCGAGGTCGCCGGTGTATTGCTTCATGATGACGGTGCGCCAGCTGTTGACGGTGGTGGGGCGGATCCAGGCTTGGAGGGTCATGCCGGTGGTCAGGCGCAGGCTGGGCGAGTCGCCGACGGTGACCCAGCTGGACGTGCCGTTGAACGACAGCGCACTGCCGTATTTACCGGTGGCCGACCAGGTCGTGTTCGTCAGGGTGCCCGAATTGCCGGTGGCCGAGGCGTCCGCGATGGTCGACCCCGTTCCCTCGTTCATCCCGTACGCGGCCACCAGTCCCTGGTTGGTCGGCGGCGCGCTGACGGCGGCGGACACCTCGGCCGACGAGGAGCTCAGATTGCCGGCCGCGTCGAAGGCGCGGACCCGGTAGTAGTAGGTGCCCGCGATGAGGCCGGCGTCGGTGAAGGTCGTGGTCTGCGACGAGCCGACCTGGTTCGCGCCCGAGGGTGTGAAGCCGGGTGTCGTCGACCGGTGCACCGTGTAGCCCTCCACGCCCACGTTGTCCGTCGAGGCGGTCCAGGTGAGCTGCGCGTTGCCGGCGCCGCCGGCCGCGGCGGGCGAGCCCGGCGCGGTCGGCGCCTGGGTATCGGGCGGCGGCTCCTCGCCGATCGGGGTGCTCATGTCGGTCTGGATCTGGGCGGGGGTGAGTGCCCGGTTGTAGATGCGGACTTCGTCGATGAGGCCGTTGAAGTGTTCGCCCCAGAGGCTGTTGCCGCCGATGCGGAGGACGCCGTTGTCGGTGCGGATGGGGCCGCCGGCGGTGCGTTGGCTGATTTGGGTGCCGTTGACGTACAGGCGCAGGGTGGTGCCGTCGTAGGTGGCGGTGAGGTGGCTCCAGGTGTCGAGGGGGAGTGAGGCGGTGCCGCCGGTGCCGACTTCGCCGGTGGTGTGGATGACGGTGTGGGGGCGGTTGTTGTCGCTGCCGGCGGACAGGACGTAGGCGAGGTCGCCGGTGTATTGCTTCATGATGACGGTGCGCCAGCTGTTGACGGTGGTGGGGCGGATCCAGGCTTGGAGGGTCATGCCGGTGGTCAGGCGCAGGCTGGGCGAGTCCCCGACGGTGACCCAGCTGGACGTGCCGTTGAAGGACAAAGCCTTGCCGTACTTGCCGGTCGCGGACCAGGTGGTGGCCGTGGTGGTGCCGTGGTTGCCGGCCGCGGAGGCGTCGCCGACGGTGCTGCCCGCGCCCTCGTTCATGCCGTACGCCGCCACCAGGCCGGCGGGGGACTGCACGGCCTTGTAGGCCGCTGTGTAGGTGGTCGCCGTCGCAGGCGCCGCGATGTTGTGGGTGGCCGCGCCGCCGTCGGACCAGGCGTCGAACGCGTGGTCGCCCTGGGGCGAGGGCGCCGTGACGGAATTGCCGGAGTTGACGATCACCGTCCGGGTGAACGGCGTGACCGTCTGCTCCTGGTTGAAGCCCATCTGGAGGCCGGGCGGGTCGGTCTGGAACGTCAGATTCACGGTCTTGGGCTGCAGCAGCACGCTTTTGGTGTCGGTCAGCCCGTGCTCGTCGGTGACGGTCAGCCGCAGCTCCAGATGCGACGGGTACTCGTGGTCGGGCGCCTGGAAGGATCCGGACGCGCCGGTGTACCTGGTGATCTCGTGCTCGTGGCAGGCGCCGGGGCAGTGATGCATGATCAGGGTCCACGACATGCGTGCTCCGGGGATGGAGCCCTCCTCGGGATCCGTGCCCGTGCCCGAGAAGCCGATCGTGTCGCCGACCGCCCAGGTGGCGGCGGACGACGGGGTGGTGATCGCGGCGGTGGGGGCGGTGTTGCCGACGTTGATCGTGACGGTGGCGTCGCCCTGACCGCCCTTGTCGTCCTTCACCCGCAGCCTGACGACGTACGAGCCGGCCTGCGTGTACGTGCGGGACGGCGTGGCGGAGGCGGAGTCGTCGAGCTCCCCGTCGCCGTCGAGGTCCCAGGCGTAGGTGAGCGGGTCGCCGTCGGCGTCGCTGGAGCCGGTGCCGGAGAAGGCGACGGTCAGCGGCGCGCCGCCGGAGGCCGGCGTGGCGTTGATCACGGCCGTGGGCGGGGCGTTGTTGTAGATGTAGCGGACGATCGCGCCGTTGTCGTAGTCGACCGCGTACAGGTCGCCGTTCGGGCCGGTCTCCAGTTCGACGGCGCCGATCCCGGTGTCGAACGAGGTGACCGTGGCCGGGTCGGGCAGGCCGTTCGATCCCTCGGTCATCACCCAGGCGCACTTGCGGCTGTAGTCGGAGAAGAACAGGGCCCCGTCGTAGGCCTCCGGGTACGGCCCGCCCTCGTAGAACGCGACGCCGCTGGAGGAGGACTGGTTGCCCGGCGCGCAGGCGTCGCCGGCATGGAGCCGCTGGCCGTGATTCCAGGCGAAGTACGGCTGCGCGTGCGCGCTCGCGCCGGCGCTGTAGAGGTTCTCGCAGAGCGTCAGGTTGAGCGCGTCGTAGCCGTCCTCCCTGGCCGCGCCCTCGTAGCAGGGCCAGCCGAAGTTGGCCACGCCGCCCGTCGGGTTCGCGATCCTGTTGATCTCCTCGAAGGTGCCCCAGCCGACCTCGCCGGACCAGATCTCGTCGGTGCCTGGGCGGGTGGTGATGCGGAACGGGTTGCGCAGGCCGTGGGCGACGATCCTGGCGACGTTGGGGTCGGAGCTGCCGGCGTTCGGGTTGCCGGAGGCCGCAGCCCCCGTGTCCGGATTTATCCGGATGATGGTGCCGTCGAGTCCGGCCGGATCGCCGTTCGTCCGCACGTCCTGGGAGCGCAGCGCCCCGCCTTCGGCCGCGGGCGGGGTCAGCGCGGTCCCCACCGGGCTGGGCGGGTCGCCGCACGGGTTGTCCGGCACCACGTCGGAGCCGGTCTGGTTGTCCTGGCCGTAGTCGGGGAACTGGAAGCTGGCGCCGTCACCGGCCGAGGCGTAGAGCATGCCGTCGCGGCCGAACTGCAGGTCGCCGACGGAGTGGCTGGGGTACTGCTGGCACCAGTCGGTGATCAGCGGGGTCTCCGCCCCGGAGGGGGAGATGACGGACAGGCGGCCGGTGATGCGGCAGCCGTCCCCGGTCGGACCCGGAGGAGAGGCGCAGGCGTCGAAGTCGTCGTCCGGCAGGCCCCAGCGCGGCGCGGTGCCGCCGGGCTCGGCGTCGTACGAATAGAGCACGTACACGCGCGGGTCGGCCGGGAAGTCCGGGTGGAGGGCCATGCCGAGCAGGCCGCGGTCCCAGAAGTCGTGGACCTTGGTGCGCAGGTCGGCGTACACGGTGGGAGTGGTGTCCGAGAGCGAGTCGAAGACCTTGATGTAGCCGCCCTTCTCGGCCACGAAGACCCGGCCGTCGGAGGCGAACTCGATGTTGGTCGGACTCACCAGCCCGCTGAAGACGGTCTGTTTCTGGAAGCGCTGGGGCAGGGCCGCCGCTTGGGGAGCCAGCGCGATCAGGCAGGTCAGAAGTAAGGCAGCCGAAAACAGACAGTGCGAGAGCCGTCTCACGGATCCCCCCATTGGAGCGTGACATCACCGCCGGCGCCCCGCCGCCCGCGCGTCCTGATCGATGTATCGCAACAAATCGATCAGTTGTCACTGGGGTTGTCCGTATGTGGACATGTCAGACTTTGGAACCGTCCACGATCTTGCGCTTGCCGATCGCCTTCTTCAGCTTGACCGTCGTGGTCTTCTCTATCGCGATCATGATGCACGACACGTCCTTGGCCTTGGGCGAGGCGCCCTCGTACAGCGTGATCGTGACCTTCTTCGCGGTCTCCTTGACCTTGACCTTGTGCAGCACCGTGCACGGCGCGACACCCGACCACCAGGTGAGCCTCACCCTCTTGCCCTTGGCGTACACCTTGGCCTTGGTCCAGCCGACCTTGTGCACGTTCACGGCGTTGCCCGTGGGTTTGACCGGCTGGGGCTTCTTGGTGGGGGCGGTGGTTACCGGGCTCACCTCGACCGGCGCGCCGGTGGTGGGGGACGTGGCCTGCTTGGCGGGCGGCTCGGCGGTGGCACAACTCGTCGCGAGCACCAGGGATCCGGCCAGAAGAGTCGCTGTGGTCATTGTGCGCATACTCCTACGACGGACAAAGCGGGTTCCTGGTTCAGCGTCATGCCGGAGTTAGTGTGGTTCACGTGCTCCGTCAGGCCTTGCTCGCCGTCTCCAAGAGCGAACGCGCCGAGCGCGTCATCTCCACCTCGCCGCTGACCAGGGACGTGGTCAGGCGCTACGTCGCCGACGACGTCGGCTCCGTGATCGGCGAGCTGACCCGCAGGGGGCTGCTCGTCACCGTCGATCACCTCGGCGAGGAGGTGACGGACCGGGCGCAGGCCGAGAACGCCGTCAGGGAATACCTGTCGCTCCTCGACCTGCTGCCCGCGGGCGCCGACGTGTCCGTCAAGCTCACCGCGCTCGGGCTGCGGCTGTCGGAGCAGCTGGCGATCGACCACGCCACGGCGATCTGCCGGGCCGCCGCGATCCGGGACGTCACGGTGACGCTCGACGCCGAGGAGCACGACACGATCCGGGGGCTGCACGCCGTGCACACGGCGCTGCGCAGAGATCATCCCGACGTGGGCGTGGTGGTGCAGGCGTACCTGCCGGACGCGCTGGAGCGCTGCGAGAAGCTCGGGGGCGCGCGGGTGCGGTTGTGCAAGGGGGCCTACACCGCGCCGGGCGCCTACACCAGACCGCGCGACATCGACCGCTCGTTCGTCCGCTGCCTGAAGATCCTCATGGCCGGCACCGCCTACCCCATGGTCGCCACGCACGACCCCAGGCTGGTGCGGATCGCCTCCACGCTCGCCGTGCTCAGCGGGCGCGACGTGACGGGCTTCGAATACCAGATGTTGTACGGCGTCCGCCCCGACGAGCAGGCCCGCCTGGCCGGCCTCGGCGCCCAGATGCGCGTCTACATCCCGTACGGGGACGACTGGTACGCCTACCTCATGCGCCGCCTCGCCGAGCGCCCCCGCAACCTGACCTTCTTCCTCAGGTCACTGTTGTCCCGCGGATGACGCGCCGCCGTGGCGGCATCCGCCTGCCGCCCTCTCAGCTGGGCGACATCGCCCCGCACCCACCTGCCCTGGACGAGGCCGGGGTGTTAGTAGGCTGCCAGGATGATTGCGATTCTGGGCACGGGCAAGATGGGCGAGGCTCTGCTGTCCGGGCTGCTGCGCGCCGGGTTCAAGCCGGGCGACATCATGGCGACCACCCGCCGGCCGGAGCGGGCGCAGGCGCTGCGCGAGACGTACGGCGTGCGCACGGTCTCCAACTCCGAGGCTGCCAAGGCGGCCGACACGCTGATTCTGGCCGTCAAGCCGCAGGACATGGCCACGCTCCTGGCGGAGATCGCCCCCTATGTCCCGGCGGACCGCCTGGTGATCAGCGCGGCGGCTGGCATCACGACGGCGTTCGTGGAGCAGCGGCTGGGGGTGGACGTCCCCGTGGTCAGGGCGATGTCCAACACGCCGATCAGGTTCGACGAGGCGATGAGCGTGATCTCGGCGGGCGCGCACGCTGGCGAGGAGCACCTCAAGCTCACCGAAGACCTGCTCAAGCCCGTCGGCAAGGTGCTGCGCATCCCGGAGTCCCAGCAGGACGCCGCCACGGCCCTGTCGGGGAGCGGTCCGGCCTACTTCTTCTACCTGGTCGAGGCCATGGTGGACGCGGGCATCCTGCTCGGCATGCCCAGGGCCGCCGCGCTCGACATGGTCACCCAGTCCATCGTCGGCGCGGCCGTGATGCTGCGTGACTCCGGCGAGCACCCGGTGATCCTGCGCGAGGCCGTCACCTCGCCGGGCGGCACCACCATCGCCGCGATCGCCGAGCTGGAGCGGCACAGCGTGCGGGCGGCGTTCCTGGCCGCCATCGAGGCCGCCCGCGACCGCAGTCGTCAGCTCGCCTCCGGCTGAGGGCTCGCTGAGAGCCGGTCGGCCGCCCGCGGGCGCCGGCTCCTACGATGTCTCGGGTGACGTTACGTCGCGGTGTCGCGCCGCTGCTCGTCCTCTTAACGCTGACCGGCTGCACCTCCGAGGCACCGCCCGCCGTCCAGGTCGGCGACGTCAGGCGTGCCCCGGTGACCGAGGTCGTCGAAGCCCCCGCCACGGTCGGCGCGCGTGCCTCGGCGACGCTCCGCTCGCCCGCCCAGGGCACGGTCGCCAAGCTCTACGTGCGCGAGGGCGACCGCGTACGCAAGGGCGACATCCTGGCCAAGATCCGCTCGCCCCAGGCCCAGAGCCAGCTCGAACAGGCCCGCCAGGCCTCCAGGATGGCCGCCCCCGCCGGCGTCGCCACCCCGGACGTGCGCCTGCCGTCGTTCGACACCAGGGCGTTCGACCGCAAGGTGGCCACGCACTTCGCCAGGGCCCGCAGGGAGGCGAAGAAGGTCGAGGACGCCCGCGCCCGCAAGCAGCTGCTCAACGCCATCAGCCTGGCGCAGGCCCAGCACAAGGCGCAGACCAGGGCCCTGGCCTCGATCACCGCCCAGCTCAACCGCTCCATCAACGGCGTGCTGTCCGGCGTCACCACCGGCCTGTCCAGCTCCATGGCCTCGCTGCAGGCCGCCTCCAGGTCCCAGGCCAAGGCAGCGGTCAAGGCGGCCGAGGGCACGGTCAAGTCGCTCACGATCAAGGCGCCGTTCGGCGGGGTCGTCACGCTCGGCCGCGTCTCGGGCGGCGGAGGCGGCAGTGGCGTCGAAGGCCTGCTCAGCCAGCTCCCCGGCGGGCAGCAGCTCCCCTCCGTGCCCTCGGGAGGATCGGCCACCGGCACACCGGTGGCGACAGGGGTGCCGGTCTCGGCGGGCGACTCCATCGTCACCGTCACCGACGTCTCCAAACTGCTGCTGGACGCCGATGTGGATGAGACCGACGTGCTGCTGGTCGGGAAGGGTGTGAAGGCCGCGGTGGAGCTGGACGCCGTTCCCGGGGCCACGTACACGGCCGTGGTCACCGGCATCGGCGTCACCCCCAAGGAGGGCACCACGGGCGGCGTCAGCTACCCGGTGCGGCTCACGCTCGGCGCCGGGACCTTCGACGACGGTTCCAAGGCACCCACGCCCAAGCCGGGCATGAGCGCCGTCACGCGGCTGACCGTACGCGAGTCGCCGTCCGCCGTCGCCGCGCCCGCCTCGGCCATCGTCTCCAGCGGGCGCGAGAGCGTGGTCTGGGTGATCAGGAACGGCGTCGCCGAGCGGCGCGTGGTCAAGCTGGGCGCGCAGGGCGACGCGGTGGTCGAGGTGCTGAACGGGCTGTCCGTGGGCGACCGGATCGTGGTCAAGGGCGCGGACTCCGTACGGCAAGGGCAGCGCCTGCCATGACGCCGGCCATCGAGGCGGTGGACCTCACCCGGCGCTACCAGCTCGACGGCGTGGCCGTGGAGGCGCTGCGCGGCGTGTCGCTGACGATCGGGCAGGGTGAGTTCGCCGCCATCGTGGGCCCGTCGGGGTCCGGCAAGTCCACGCTCATGCACCTGCTCGGCTGCCTCGACCGCCCCACGTCCGGGACGCTCAGGATCAACGGAGTGGAGATGTCGGGTTTATCGGACACCGCCCTGGCCGAGCTGCGGAACAAGACGATCGGCTTCGTCTTCCAGTCCTTCCACCTGCTGGGCCGGACCACCGCGCTGGACAACGTGGCGCTGCCGCTGGTCTACCGGGGGGTCGGCAGGGCCGAGCGGCGGGCCAGGGCCGGCACGGCGCTGGAGTCGGTGGGGCTCGGGCACCGCATGGGGCACCGGCCGTCCCAGATGTCCGGCGGCGAGCAACAGCGCGTGGCCATCGCCAGGGCGCTGGTCGGCGAGCCGAAGGTGCTGCTGGCCGACGAGCCGACCGGCAACCTGGACACCGTCAACGGCGCCGAGGTGATGGCCATACTCGACCGGCTCAACGGCGAGCGCGGCGTGGCCGTGGTGCTGGTCACGCACGAGGCCGAGGTCGCGGCCCACGCCAGGCGGCAGATCCACGTACGGGACGGCCTGATCGAGAAGGACACCTCGTGAACCCGCGAGGGAGTGCCGCGCCGCCGAACGGAGTGAGGCCATGAGCCCGCGAGGGAGTGCCGTCGCCTGGAGGAGCGGCGGGAGCGGAGCGACCAGAGCGGGGGGAAGGCGGCGGCGTCTGGCGACCGAGCCCGCCTCACGGAGTGAGGCCATGAGCCCGCGAGGGAGTGCCGTCGCCTGGAGGAGCGGCGGGAGCGGAGCGACCAGAGCGGGGGAAGGCGGCGGCGTCTGGCGACCGAGCCCGCCTCACGGAGTGAGGCCATGAACAGGGTCGAAGCGTTCGTGATGGCGCTGGAGGCGTTGCGGGTCAACCGGCTGCGCAGCGTGCTGACCATGCTCGGCGTCATCATCGGCGTCCTGGCCGTGGTCATCCTGGTGGCCATCGGCACCGGCGCGAAGGATGAGATCGAGAAGCAGATCTCCGGACTCGGCACCAACATCATCCTGGTCGTGCCTGGCCGCATCAGCCTGGGCGCGGCCCCGACGCAGAGCAAGCTCGGCCTGGCCGACGTGGCGTACGTGCGGCGCGTGGTGGGCGACCCGTCGAAGGTGACGGTGTCGCTGCAGTCGGGCGAGACCGTGCGGGTGGGCCGGGCCGAGGCGTTCGTCACGGTGGTCGGCACCGACCAGAACCTCGTCAACATCTTCGAACGGCCCCTCGACAAGGGCCGTCCGCTGAGCGAGACGGACGTGGACACCCGGCGCAGGGTGGCCGTGCTGGGCTCGGAGGTGGCGGACCGGATGTTCGGCGACCTCGACCCGATCGGGCGGCAGGTGACGATCTCCGGGGCCAGGTTCCGGGTGGTCGGGGTGTACGCCGAGGTCGGGCAGACGTTCGGGCTCTCCCGCGACCAGGAGGTCCACATTCCGGTGACGACGGCGCAGCGGCTGCTGGGCCTCGAACGGATCAACGGGATGGCGGTCGGCGCCTCGGGGCCGGAAGACATCGACCCGCTGTCGGACAAGGTGACGGCCGCGTTGCGGGCCCGCTACCCGGGCGAGCAGTTCTCGGCCGTCACACAGACCGCGCTGCTCGGCACCATCGGCAACGTGCTCGGCATGCTCACCGGCGTGCTGGCCGCCATCGCGGGCATCTCGCTGCTGGTCGGCGGCGTGGGCGTGTCGAACATCATGCTGGTCAGCGTGCGCGAGCGCACCCGCGAGATCGGCCTGCGCAAGGCGCTGGGGGCCAGGCAGCGCGACATCCTGGCCCAGTTCCTCATCGAGGCGGTGCTGCTGACCACGATCGGCGGCCTCATCGGGATCGCGCTCGGGGTCGGAGGCTCGCTGGCCATCGCCGCGTTCACCGAGGTGCCGGCCTCGATCACGTGGTGGTCGATCGCGCTGGCGTTCGGGGTGTCGGCGGCGGTCGGGGTGTTCTTCGGCGTGGCGCCGGCGCGGAGGGCGGGCAAGCTGGACCCCGTCATCGCCCTCCGCGCCGAGTAGGCCGTGCTCATGCGTCGCGGCGCTGCATCAGCACGGCGCCCGCGATCGCGGCGACGGCGATCCACACCATGTAGACGCCGAACCCGCTCCACGGGTCCAGGGAGCCGCCGCGCCCCGGTATCACGAGCAGCGATCCGGCGTTGGTGGTGAAGTATTCGGCAACGGTTTTGCCCCACTGCCCGGGCAACTGGTTCGCCACCTGGGGCAGCACCAGGATCAGCGCGATGGCCGACACGATCGCGCCCGGCGTGTGCCTGATGAGCGTGCCGAGGCCCAACCCGAACAGGCCGCACGCGGTCAGGTAAAGGCTCGCTCCGAGCACGGCCTTCCCCACGTCGCCCATCTCGAACGACGACGGCTGGGCGATGGCCAGGCCGATGCCGACCGCCGCGGCCGACGCGACCGCGCTGACGATCAGCGACGCCGCGGTGAACACCACGATCTTCCCGGTCAGCAGGCTCATACGCTTGGGCACGGCCATCAGCGAGGTGCGGATGCCGCCCGTGCGATATTCGCTGGAGATCACCAGCACGCCCAGCGTGGCGATGGACAACGAGGCGAACGTGACGCCGAGCAGGCTCAGCTGGATCACCTCCGCGCCCGGCATCGGCTTGTCGGTCGAGCCCTTGGCCGCGGAGACGAGGAGCGCGCCGAGGCCCGTCATCAGCAGGGCCGTCACGGCGAGCGTCCACACCGTCGAGCGGACAGAGCGGATCTTGGTCCATTCGGACCTCAGGATGTCGATCATGACGTGAACTCCACGCTGTCCTTGGTGAGCTCCATGTAGGCCGCTTCGAGCGAAGGCTGCACGAACGTCAGCTCCTCCAGCGGGATGCCGGCCCTGGCGGTGAGGGTGCCGATCTCGAGCGTGCTCATCGCGGTCACCCGCAGGTGGTCGGGGTGCAGCTCGCCCACCTTGACCAGCTCCGCCACCTCGGCCAGCCGGGGCGAGCGCACCCGCACGTACCCCTGCGAGCTGCGCCCGATGAACTCCTCCACGCTCGTGTCGGCGATGAGCTTCCCCTTGCCGATCACGATCAGGTGGTCGGCGGTCTGCGCCATCTCGCTCATCAGGTGGCTGGAGACGAACACCGTCCGCCCTTCGGCGGCCAGCTTGCGCATGAACGTGCGGATCCACAGGATGCCGTCCGGGTCGAGGCCGTTGACGGGCTCGTCGAACAGCAGGATCTCGGGGTCGCCGAGCAACGCCGCCGCGATGCCCAGCCGTTGCGACATGCCCAGCGAGAACCCGCCGATCCGCCGCTTGGCCACCTCCCGCAGCCCCACAGCCTCCAGCACCTCGTTCACCCGGCTCGCCGGGATGCCGTTGCTCTGGGCGATGGCCAGCAGGTGGTTGCGCGCGCTGCGGCCGCCGTGCACGGCCTTGGCGTCCAGCAGCGCGCCGACCTTGCGCAGCGGATGCTTCAACTCGTGGTACGGCCGCCCGTCCACAAGCACCGAGCCGCCCGAGGGCCGGTCGAGCCCGAGGATCATGCGCATGGTCGTGGACTTGCCGGCCCCGTTCGGGCCGAGGAAGCCGGTCACCTGGCCGGGCTCGACGTCGAACGACAGGTCCGCTACCGCGACGGTGCCGCCGTAGCGCTTGCTCAGGTTCGTTGCTCGGATCACGGTCATGATCCCAGGGTGCCGTCGCGGCCGGCTGGTTTCTTCCTGCCCGGGAACCGTTCTCGGCGAGGGGATCTAGGACCCTGGTCCTACTCTCCAGGGTGGATCAAGGCCGCCTCGTACGCGACGATCACCGCCTGCGCCCGGTCCCTCACACCGATCTTGGCGAACAAACTCGTCACATGGTTCTTGACGGTCGAGGGGGAGACGGACAGATCGGCGGCGATCTCCGGGTTCGACCGGCCGCGGGCGATCAGCACGAGGATCTCCCGCTCCCGGTCGGTCAGCCCGTCGAGCCGCGCGGGCACCGCCTTCGGCCGCGAGGCGCGTACGAACGTGCCGATCAGCCTGGTCAGCAGGCGCGGCGCGACGGCCGACTCGCCGCGGTGCACCACGCGTACGCCCTCGATCAGCTCCTCGGGGGAGACGTCCTTGGGCAGGAAGCCGTCGGCGCCCGCCCTGAGCGCCGCGACGACGTTCTCGTCCAGGTCGAACGTGCTCAGTGCGAGCACCCGCACTTCCGGCAGCTCCCCGGTGATCAGCTCAGTCGCACGCACGCCGTCCAGGTTCGGCATGTGCAGGTCCATCAGCACCACGTGGGGCTTGAGCCGCCTGCTCAGCTCCACCGCCTCCGTGCCGTCGCCGGCCTCGCCGACCACGCTCAGGTCGGGCTGGGCGTCCAGCATCAGCTTGAAGCCCTTGCGTACCAGCTCGTGGTCGTCGGCCAGCAGCACTCTGATCATGATTTCTCCAGGGGGATGCGGGCGTGCACGCGGAAACCGCCTCCTGGGCGCGGTCCTGTGGACAGCCGGCCGCCGCATAACGCCACGCGCTCGGCCATGCCGCCGAGCCCGAACCCCGGCGCGCCGGACTCCTTCGCCAGGCCGTCGTCGATCACCTCGACCTCCACCGCCGCCGGCTCGTACGCCAGCCGCACGCTGGCCCTGGCGCTGACCGCGTGCTTGCGCGTGTTGGTCAGCGCCTCCTGGACGATCCGGTAGACCGCGTGGTCCACGGTGGCGGGCAGCTCCACGGGCTCGCCGATCACGGCCAGGCCGGCGGGCAACCCGGCCGACTCGGCCTCCTTGATCAGCGCGGGCAGCCGCTTCGCGCCGACCCCCGTCGCGGCGTCGGGGCCCTCGTTGCCGTCGGCCCTGAGCACGTCCAGCAGCCGGCGCATCTCCGACATCGCCTGGCGGGCGGTCTGTTCGGCGCTCTCCAGCGCGGACCTGGTGACGTCGTGCTCGGGCGGGAGCGTGGCCCGCGCGCCGCCGACCAGGGCGTTGATCACGGTGATGTGGTGGGCGACCACGTCGTGCAGCTCCCTGGCGATGCGCCGCCGCTCGGCGCGTACGGCGGCCTCGGTGGCCTCGCGCCTGCCGCGCTCGTTGAGCTCCGTCCTGAGCCTCACCAGCTGCCCGATGCCCACGGGCACGGCGACGGCGAACAGGGCCGCCAGCCAGCCGCCCTGCGCACCGCCCTGGACGCGCCAGAACAGCTCCATCGCCGTCGCGTAGAGGACGAACCCCGCCGCCGAAGTGATCACGGTCGTCCGGCCGCCCGTGTAGCGGCCCACGCTGTAGTACGCGATGGCCGAGGGCACATTGGTCACGATCACGAGCTGCGTCGCGATGCCCACGACGTCGAGCACGGTCACCAGTCCGGCGACCAGGACCGGCCGGCCGCGCCGCATGAGCAGGAACAGGGCGCCCACCAGGAAGTGCGCCGCGCCCAATGCCGTCAGCGCCTCGTTCTGGACGATCATGGAGACCATGCCGATGGCGGCAGGCAGGGAGATCACGACCACCAGCGCCGTGTCCAAGACCCGGGGGCGTCGGAAGAAACGCACGATCTTCATGAACGTTCGCGCCATGCGCACGGCTAAAACCCTAAGTCAGGATCATCCGCCATGAGCCCGGGCTACAACGAGGTGTCTGTGCTGCGGTAACGTCGGCGCAAGGTGAGGGAGCGCGCGGAGGAGTTGTGATGAGCCGGTCGGCACGGGTGATCTGGGACGACGCTCTCATCGCCTATAACTTCGGGCCGAGTCACCCGCTCGCCCCTGTGCGGGTGGAGCTGACCATGGCGCTCGCCCGCGAGCTGGGCGTCCTCGACAAGGTCGAGCTGGCCGGCTGCGAGCCCGCCGGCGATGACGAGCTGTCCATGGTCCACAAGCGCGACTACATCGAGGCCGTCAAGCGTGTGTCCGTCTCCGGCCGCCCCGACCTCGGCTGCGGGCTCGGCACGCCGGACAACCCGGCCTTCGCGGGTGTGCACGAGGCCTCCGCGTTGATCGCCGGGGCCTCGCTGGCCGCCGCCCGCTCGGTCTGGGAGGGCACGGCGGAGCACGCGATCAACATCGCCGGTGGCCTGCACCACGCGATGCCCGCTGTGGCCAGCGGCTTCTGCGTCTACAACGACCCCGCGCTGGCCATCGCGTGGCTGCTGGCCAAGGGCGTCGGCAAGATCGCGTACGTGGACGTGGACGTCCACCACGGCGACGGCGTGCAGGCGATGTTCTACGACGACCCGCGGGTCCTCACGATCAGCCTGCACGAGAGCCCGCGAACGCTGTTCCCCGGCACCGGGTTCCCGGAGGAGACCGGCGCCGACGGCACGGCCGTCAACGTGGCGCTGCCCGCGGGGTGCGGCGACGCCGGCTGGCTGCGGGCCTTCCACGCGGTCGTGCCGCCGCTGCTGAGCGAGTTCAGGCCCGACATCCTGGTGACCCAGCACGGGTGCGACAGCCACGCGCTCGACCCGCTCGCCAACCTGATGCTCAGCGTGGACGGCCAGCGCGCCGCGTACGCCGCCCTGCACCGCCTGGCCCACGAGACGGCCGGCGGCCGGTGGATCGCCACGGGTGGCGGGGGATACGAGCTGGTCCAGGTCGTGCCGCGGGCGTGGACGCACCTCATCGCCGAGCTGGCCGGCCACCCGATCGACCCGGCCACGCCGACGAGCGAAGAGTGGCGCAGGTTCGTCAGGGAGCGTACGGGTGAGACGCCGCCGCTCACCATGACCGATGGCCGCAGTCCGGAATTTCATGACCTTTCTAGTGGTTATGACCCAGCGGACCCCATTGACCGTGCGGTCATGGCGACCCGGAACGCGGTGTTCCCCCTGCACGGCCTCGACCCGATGCCCTAGCGAAGGAATGCTGTGCTGAGCCGCGACCAACTCCGCGAGCACCTTGTCCGCAGCCGCATTGCCGGCGACGTCGCCACCCCCCGCGAGAACAACCTCGACCACTACAGCTCGCTGGCCAACGGCGACCCGCACTACATGCTGGGCCTGACCTTCGACCAGCCGTGGTCCTATCGCGACATCCTGGCGCTCATGGCCAAGTCCGCGGGCGTGGTCGCGGATCCCGGCCACCGCTGGGGACAGGACACCATCGATCCCGACCTGACGATCGACGCGGTCGACGCCATGGCCGAGCGGATCGCGGCGGTGCTGTCGCGGCCGAGCCCGCGGATCCTGTTCGCCACCGGGCACCCCACCGGGCTGCTCGCCGTCCACCTGCCGCTGGCCCTGCTCTGCGCCGAGCGCGGTGCCCGGCTGGTGACGCCGGCCGAGGGGTGGACGTACTCCGGATCGGCCTTCGGCCGCCCGCGCCGGATCCGCTACCTGCAGGACGTCGCGATGCTCGACGACAGGGGCGGCTTCGTGCACACCCATGACGCGGCGCCGATGCGGCACATGATCGAGGAGCTCGGCGGCGAACCGCCGGACCTCGTGATCGCCGACCACGGCTGGGCAGGGGCGGCGGGACAGGTCGGCGTGCCGACGGTGGCGTTCGCCGACTCCAACGATCCAGGGCTGTTCGTCGGTGAGGCGGAAGGCAAGATCGACGTGGTGGTGCCACTCGATGACAACGTGCTACCGCGTTATTACGCTCCGTTGACGGATCGGCTCGTCACTCAGGTCTCACGAGCCCTTTGAGTCCGATTCGGTCCTCCCCATACCGTCTTTTCGCGCCTGCATTCCAAGGGGCTCGCTGTCCCTTTGCCAACTTTTGATGGGGCCTCGGCGACTCTTATGTGTGGCAACTTGGACAGTTCCAACGTCCGAGTGAGGTGCTCCGCCCGGCTCCTGGCCAGCGATTTTGCTGGTTCGGCTGACACGTGGCTCCGTCGAGGGAGAAAATAGGGGGTTTGCGCACTCGGAGTCCCGACTTACGCTGACGGCAGTACACGTGCGTGAGCAATGGCACCAGTGGGGATAACCCGGAAACACGTGCGGAAGAGGCGTCCGATGGGTGCAGGCGAAAGACCTCTCAGCGAGGTTAAGTTCCTGACCGTCGCAGAAGTGGCGACGGTCATGAGGGTGTCCAAGATGACGGTGTACAGGCTCGTACACTCCGGCGAGCTCCCGGCCATCAGGGTAGGCCGGTCGTTCAGAGTGCCCGAGCAGGCCGTACACGACTATCTGCGGGAGGCCTACATCGAGGCAGGTTGACGTAGCGACGTGATGGTCACGCCGTGAGTGCTGTCGCGGGAGAGAGGCCCGGCCGTCGCACGACGCGACCGGGCTCTCACCCCCCAATGGGCGATCTACCGTGGATCGCCGGTAGTCTGTGAGCCGGTGTGCGCTCGCACTCCGATCACACTTGCTACCAGCACCAGGGGGTCCCGTGGGCTCTGTTATCAAGAAGCGCCGCAAGCGGATGGCCAAGAAGAAGCACCGCAAGCTGCTCAAGAAGACGCGCATCCAGCGGCGTAACAAGAAGTAACCAACGCAGCTGCGAGGCGCTGATGACCCACACCGTGCTCGTCACCGGGGTCTCGCGCCACATCGGCGCCCGGGTGGCGAGTGTTCTCGCTGCGGACCCGGACATCAGCCGTGTCATTGGAGTGGACACCGTGCCGCCCCCCTCGCTTACGCGAGACGGCGGCATCTCTCTCGGCCGGACGGAGTTCGTCCGGGTGGATCTGCGCAGCCCCGACATCGCCCAGGTGATCGCGGCCGCGGACATCGACACCGTTGTGCACATGAGCCTCGTCAGCGCTCCCTCGCGGAGCGGTGGCAGGGCCGCCATGAAGGAGCACAACGTCATCGGCACCATGCAACTGCTCGGTGCCTGTCAGCGGTCGGCGACCGTCCGGCGCGTGGTGGTCCGCTCCACCACCGCCGTCTACGGCTCGTCGCCGCGGGATCCAGCGGTGTTCACCGAGGACCTGGAGCCGCATGACGGCCCCAGCCATGGCTATGCCAAGGACGCGGTCGAGGTCGAGGGCTATGTGCGCGGTTTCGCGCGCCGCCGTCCCGACGTGACGGTGTCGCTGTTGCGCTTCGCCAACTTCATGGGTCCAGGCGTCGACTCGCCGCTGACGCGTTACTTCACCCAGCCGGTGCTGCCGACCGTGTTCGGCTTCGACCCGCGGCTGCAGTTCGTCCACGAGGACGACGCGGTCGAGGTGCTGCGCCGGATGGCGACAGAAGATCACCCCGGCACGTACAACGTGGCCGGGGCAGGTGTGTTGCTGCTCTCGCAGTGCGCCAGGAGAGCGGGGCGGCCGTCGCTGCCGCTGCTTTCGCCCGCGTTCAAGGTGCTGGGCGACACCGCGCGCAGGATCGGGCTGGTCGAATACTCGCCCGAGCAGGTCAGGCTGATGAGCCACGGTCGCGCGGTCGACACCGGCAGGCTCGAGGCCGAGCTCGGCTGGAAGCCCAAGTTCACGACCGGGGCGGCCTTCGAGGACTTCCTGCGCTCGCGTGGCCTGCACCCGTTCGGAGGTGTGCCCAGTTGAGCGTTCCCCGAGATGAGGACGACGCCCGAGTGATCCCGATCAGCGCCGCGCCGTCCTTCGAGGAGCCTGAGCCGGATCCCATGGCCCGGCTCCTGTCCTTGCTCCGCAGGCGGGTCACCGGCGACTACGAGGTCGACGAGTTCGGCTACGACGCCGAGCTGACGGACAAGGCGTTCCTCGAGCTGGTCAGGCCCCTCTACACCCGCTGGTTCAGGGTGGAGACGGTCGAGCTGAAGAACGTGCCCGAGGAGGGCGGCGCGCTGGTCGTCGCCAACCACTCCGGCACGCTTCCGGTCGACGCGCTGATGCTGCAGGTGGCCATGCACGACGAGGCGCACCGGCCGCTGCGGCTGCTCGGCGCCGACCTGGTCTACCAGCTCCCGATGCTCAGCCACCTGGCCCGCAAGACCGGCCACACGCTGGCCTGCCGTGAGGACGCCGACCGGCTGCTGCGCAAGGGCGAGCTGGTCGGGGTGTTCCCCGAGGGCTTCAAGGGCGTCGGCAAGCCCTTCTCCGAGCGCTACAAGCTGCAGCGGTTCGGCCGTGGCGGCTTCGTGGCCTCGGCCATCCGCGCGGGGGTGCCGATCGTGCCCACGGCGATCGTGGGCGCCGAGGAGATCTACCCGAAGATCGGCGATCTGAAGGTCGTGGCCCGGCTGCTCGGCCTGCCCTACCTGCCGATCACGCCGTTCTTCCCGCTGCTGGGGCCGCTCGGGCTGGTCCCGCTGCCGTCCAAGTGGATGATCGAGTTCGGCGAGCCGATCCGCACCGACGAATATGAGCCCAACGCGGCCGACGACCCCATGCTGGTGTTCAACATCACCGACCACGTGCGCGAGGTGATCCAGCAGTTGCTCAACGAGTTGCGGCTGCGCAGAGGCCACGCGTTCCCGCCCTTCCTCTAGCGCAACCGGCGGGGTGTTCCCGGTGTTCTCCGAGCGATTCGCAGTTGACACCGAAGGGACATCCTCATGGATCTCGAGCTTTCCGGGCGCGTCGCCGTCGTCACGGGCGCGTCCAAGGGCATAGGCCTGGCCGTCGCCCGCACCCTGGCCGATGAGGGCGCACACGTGGTCGCCGCCTCGCGCACGCCGGTCGACGCCAAGGTGACGCACGTCGCGGTCGACCTCATGGACCCGCAGGCGCCGGCCATGGTCGTCGCCCGCGCCGTGGAGGAGTTCGGCGGAGTGGACATTCTGGTCAACAACGCCGGCGGGCCGCCGCCCGGGGTGACGCTGCCGCGGGTCGGGTTCATGACGCCCGGGGACGCGGACTGGCAGGCGATGTTCGAGTTCAACCTGTTCTCGGCCGTACGCATGATCCGCGCCGCCGTGCCCGTCATGGTCGAGCGGGGCAGCGGCTCGATCGTCAACATCTCCTCCGGCTCGGCCCGGCAGCCCGGCGCCATGAACGTCGACTACGGCGCGGCCAAGGCGGCTCTCAACCACGTGAGCAAGGCCGTGTCGGAGGAGTTCGGGGCGCAGGGCGTCCGCGTGAACACGATCTCGCCCGGCCCGGTGCTCACCGACTGGTGGACCAAGGACGGCGGAGCCGCCGAGGTGATCGCGGGCATGGCGGGGACCTCCAAGGAGGACGTCATCAAGCAGGTCGCGCCCGGCATGATGAAGCTGGCCACCGGGCGGCTGGTGGACCCGCAGGAGATCGCCGACATGGTCGCCCTGCTGGTCTCGCCGCGCTCGGGCAGCACGACCGGCGCCGACTTCGCCGTCGACGGAGGTTTTCTCAAGGAGCTGTAGGCGCGGACACCGCGGGCCTGCGGTGGGCCGCTGAACGCGGCCCACCGTGAACCTGATTGGCGGGTTGTGGCAAGACATCGGTGACCCGATTCCCCGCAGAAGGGCGGAGATGATCCTGCAACCCGCCACCAGGGGTGCGGACTCGGAGCTCGTGAGTGCCTCGTGGACCGAACCCGAGGCGTTCGCCGAGCTGTTCGACCGCTACTCCGCCATGCTCTACCGGTACGTCTCCAAACGGCTCGGTCCTGAGCCGGCCGAAGACCTCGTCGGCGAGACGTTCCTGATCGCGTTCTCCCGGCGGGAGAGCTACGACCTGGCGTACCCGGACGCCAGGCCGTGGCTCTTCGGCATCCTCACCAAGCTCATCTCCCGGCACCACCGCAAGGAGGCCGCTCGCTACCGCGCCCTCCTGCGCGCCCCTGTCGAGTCCGACATCGAGTCGCCCGCGGACCGGGTGGCCGCGGGCGTCACGGCTCAGGCCGTACGCGCCGAGCTTGCCGGCGCCCTCGCCGCTCTGCCGGCCAAGGACCGCGACGTGCTGCTGCTGATCGCCTGGGGCGATCTCACGTACGAGGAGGTCGCGCAGGCGCTCGGCATCCCCGTCGGAACCGTGCGCTCCCGCCTCAACAGGGGCAGGCGGAAGGTACGGGCCGCGCTCGGCGACACCAACCCCATGGAGGAGGAGTGACGATGGACGACCTGAATCTGCTCCGCGACCTCGGCGGGGAGCTGGAGCACGAGCCGCCCGCGACGCTCGCCCGCCAGCGTGACCGCCTGCTGCGGACCCGGCCGCGACGCCGCTGGGCGGGCTGGTGGACGGCAGGGCTCGTGGCCGTCGCCACGGCCGCCGCGGTTGCCGTGCCCGCCATGCTGATCGCCGACCGCCACACGGCCGCGCCGCCCGCCGGGTCGACGGCCGTGGACATGAGCGGCGCCAGGAACGTGCTGGTGATCGGCTCGGACACCCGCCAGGGAGCGAACGCCGAGTACGGCCCTCAACTGGCCAAGGAGCCTGGCGGTGGAGGCGCGCGAGCCGACACCATCATGATCGTCCACGTGCCCGCCGACCGGGGCGAAGCCACGGCCGTCAACGTGCCGCGGGACTCGATGGTGACGATCCCGAGCTGCTCCGGGAAGCCCGCGCAGAAGAACATGATCAATGCGGCGTACAACGACGGTGGCGCGTCCTGCCTGCGGAAGACGCTGCAGAAGCTGACGGGCCTGACCATCCACCACACGGTCGAGCTGGACTTCACCGGCTTCAAGGGCATGGTGGACGCACTCGGCGGCGTGGAGATCACCGTGCCGCGCGCGGTGGACGATCACAAGGCGAAGCTGAAGCTGCCGGCCGGCAAGAACACGCTGGACGGTGAGGAGGCGCTGGGCTGGGCGCGGCTGCGGTACTACGGCGACGGCTCGGACCTCGGGCGGATCAAGCGCCAGCAGCAGCTCGTGCTCGCGATGCTGAAGAAGGTCAAGGGGGCGTTCTCGGACGCGGGGCGGCTCAAGTCCTTCCTGGGGGAGGTTCGCAAGTCGGTCAAGACGGATTTGAGCGTGGAATCGATGTACGACCTGGCCACCGAGCTGTCCAAGACCAAGGTGAACCTGGTGACGACTCCGGTAAAGCCGGACGCGGACGACCACAACCGCCTTCAGTGGAGGCAGCCGGACGCGAACGAGCTGTTCGAGTCCCTGAAGGGTTAGCGGCCGCGGTAGTGGCGGCGCAGGGCGATGCCCGCCGCCACGCCGCCCGCCACGGCTCCCAAGCCCGCAGCGATGGGGAGGGCCGTCAGCGTGGCCTTGCGGCCGGTACGGAAGTCCTTGATGGGCCACTCGTGCTTCTTGGCGTGCTCGCGCAGCTCACTGTCCGGGTTGATGGCCACCGCGTGCCCGACCAGGGACAGCATGGGGAGGTCGTTGGCGGAGTCGCTGTAGGCGGTGCACCGGGTCAGGTCCAGGCCCTCACGGCGGGCCAGGGCGCGGACCGCCTCGGCCTTCGCGGGGCCGTGGAGGAGGTCGCCGACCAGGTTGCCCGTGTAGACGCCGTTGCTGGTCTCCGCGACCGTGCCCAGCGCGCCCGTCAGGCCTAGGCGCTGCGCGATGACCCTGGCCAGCTCCACCGGCGTGGCGGTCACCAGCCAGACCCGCTGGCCGGCGTCGAGGTGGCTCTGGGCGAGAGCCCTGGTGCCGCCCCAGATGCGGTCGGCCATGACCTCGTCGTAGATCTCCTCGCCGAGGCGTACGACGTCGTCCACCTTGGCCCCGGCCACGAACGCCAGCGCGGTCTCCCGCGCCACCGCGATGTGCTCGGGGTTCTCGTTGCCGCGCAGCCGGAACACCGCCTGCCCCACGGCGAACTTGAACAGGTCCGACGTGGTGAACAGGCCGCGCGTGGCCAGCCCGCGGGCGAAGTGGTAGATCGAGGCGCCGCGCATCATCGTGTTGTCGACGTCGAAGAACGCCGCCGCCTGGAGGTCCGGCTCGACCGGGGCGACGGTGACCGCCGCCCGCGCCGCGGCCTCGCCGGCGGCCTCGGGCTCCACCTCTTGTCGTCGTCGCAAAAGCCGCCACATGGGGTTCAGCTTACTTACCCCTTAGGCCCGTATCCCGCATGGTCGCGTCTCCTGTGATCGGTACGAGTCTCCCGTGGGCGGATTCCGCCTACTGGGGGGCGGCCAGGCCTTCGATGTAGTGGAGGTAGCCCTGCGCCTGGGCCTGCTGGTCCTCGCTGAGCCGCGGCAGCATGGGCCCGACGACCTTCTTCTGGTCCCGCGCGAATTTCTTGATCTTTGGGGAGCGCGGCTCGGCGCGTTCCAGTCTGTTGATGCCGGACCGAGTCGACGCCTCCATCTCCGTCAGCGTCTTGCTGACCAGCGGGCCGCTCTCGGACGAGCCGAGCAGGCTGGCGACCTCCTTGGCGCGGCTCTTGGCGGAATCCAGCTCACGCGCGCCGCGCTCGGCGTCGTCGGCGCTGAGGCGGACGAGCGTGCTCTCGGCGGCGCGCTTGAGCGGGTAGAGCGAGTCCCCCGGCACTGACTGGTACGTGGCGAACGCCGACACCATCATGGCCGCCGCCAAGCCGAACGTGGCCAGATGGGACACCAGCGGCCGCCTCGGCGTCGGGCGGCGGCGGGCGTGCCTGCCGGGCGCCGGGCGTACCGGCTCGCCGGCGTGGGCGCCCGAGAGCAGCTCCGCGCGCAGCCGGGCGCGGAAGGACGGCTCCGGCGCGCCGCCGAGCGGCAGTCGTCGCAGCGCCGTGAGGTGCTCGAGCACGCGTTCCCGCCGCCTGCGCGCGCTACCCATGACAGCTCCCGTCTGGCCGTGACACCTGCCTAACGAAGGGCGGATGGGGGAGGTTACGCCAGGTCGTGCTTGAGTGCCCTGGCCAGCGCGCGTACGGCACGGAACTGCAGCGCTTTGATCGCTCCACTCTTCTTCCCCATGATCAACGCGGTTTCCGCGAGCGACAGTCCGTGCAGGAAACGCAGGACCACGCACTCTTGCTGCTCAGGATTGAGCTCACGTACGGCACGCAGCACCCGGTCGTTGATGATGGCCGTGACCACGGCGTTCTCGGGAATGTGCGAGCCGTCGAGCGGAACGTCGATGATCTCCCCGGTGGGGATCTCCAGCCGGTACCGCCCCGACTTGAAGTGATCGGCCACCAGGTTCCTGGCGATGGTCACGAGCCAAGCGCCGAAATCTCGGCCCTGCCAGGTGAAGTCGGCCATCCTGCGCAGTGCCCGCAGGAAGGTCTCGCTGGTCAGGTCCTCGGCGAGCTGGTGGGAGCCGACACGGAAGTAGATGTAGCGGTAGACGAGATCCACATAACGGTCGTAGAGCGTGCCAAAGGACTCCGTGCATCCGTTCTTGGCGTGCAGCACGAGAGTGCGTACGTCGTCGAGCACTTCTTCGCGCACGGCGAGCTCGCCCGTCCGGGCAGGTCCAGCGACCGCTGGCGCAAGCAGCCCGGCGAACGGTGACGAGTTAGGCATCCGGTATCCCTAGGGGTAAGGGGTGCGGCGTGCTCGAACACTCTAGAAATCAACCGGAAATTCCACAATCCGCATCGTGCTTGCATGACTAGGCGTAATCGGCAGATACCGTGAGGTTCGACCTCTTCCCTCTTCGGCTACCGGCTGGGAGGCATCGTCCGGCAGCATTGGAGTCACCATGGAGATCCTCGTTGCTGTCATAGGTTTCGCCGGTGCGATCCTCGCCGCCTTCGCGGCCGGCGCCCTGATCAAGCGGCTGCGCGACGAGCCCGAGGGCTGGCTGATCGCTTGGACCGTCGCGGCGGTGGCGCTGTGCTTGTCACTCGGCGTGATCGGCGTCGGCTATCTCATGGGCTTCGGAGCGGTCACGTTCCGGGTCTTTCAGGTGACGGGTTCGATGCTGGCGCCGCTCTGGCTGGCCGTCGGCATGATCCAGCTGCTGGCCGAGCGGGTGCCGCCGCGGTTCCTCGCGTGGTTGATGGGCATCGCGCTGACGATCGTCGCCGGCGTGATCATGATCTTCGACCCGCTCAAGTCGGACGAGCTGGGCAAGACGCTGCCCGCCCCCTCGACGTTCTGGAACATCGTCCCCACCTACCTGCTGATCGCCGTGCACGCCGTGTCGGTGCTGGTGATGCTCGCGATGCTCGTGGTCGCGGCGTTCAAGTGGCGCAGCGGCGACGAGTACGACACCGACAACCTGCACGCGTCCCTGGTCATCGTCCCGTCGGGGATGGCGCTGGTCGGTGCGATGCGGTTCACGGTGCCGCCGCTGTTCACCACGGCGCTGCTGGCGGTGGCCGGGGCGGCGATCTGGTACACCGTGCTGCGCCCGCTGGCGCCGTACGAGGACGAGGACGAAGACGAGTTCTCCGGTCCCAAGGAGCAGGTGGGTCCGCGCGCGCAGCACAGGGAGGAGCGGCCGATGCCGCCTGACGACCGTTCACCGCGCGGGCGCAGGGCCATGCCCGAGCCCATGCCCATGCCCGCGCCCGCCGACCTGCCGCCCGGGCCGCCGCGCAGGCCGACCGGGCTGGGCGATCTGGTGGCCGAATACCGGGCCGGGGAACGGGAGGTCGACTACGCCGCCCGCATGGCGCCGCCGCCCTCCGATTCGGGCCCGGCGACCGGCTACATCATGAACGGCGCCCCGCCCCAGCAACAGGGCATGCCGCCCCAGCAACAGGGGATGCCTCCGCAACAGCAGGGCATGCCGCCCCAGCAACAGGGGATGCCTCCGCAACAGCAGGGCATGCCTCCGCAACAGCAGGGCATGCCTCCGCAACAGCAGGGCATGCCGCCCCAGCAGCAGGGGATGCCGCCCCAGCGTCCCGACTACGCGATGCCGCCCGCGCCGCCCTCGTCGGGACCGGCCACGGGCATGCTCTACTCCGGCGCGGACCTCTTCTCTCCCGCTCAGCCGCAGGCCCAGTCTCAGCCCGGCTCGACCAAGCCGTCGCCGAGCATCTACGGCCTGCTCACCGTCTTCACGATCATGGACGGCGCGGGCGAGGCGTTCGACCGGCTGGCCGAGGCCACGGTGGAGGCTGTGCGCCGCAGCGAGCCCGACACGCTGGTGTACGCCTGCCACGCGGTCAAGTCGGCCCCCCTGCAGCGCATCGTCTACGAGCTCTACCGCGACGAGGTGGCCTACCGCGACCACCAGCGCCAGTCGCACGTTGAGAGGTTCGTCACCGAGCGGCAGTCCATGGTGCTGGCCACCAACGTCATCGAGCTCAACGTCAACGCCGCGAAGGTGGTGCCCCTCCCGACGGCTATGTTCTGAGGGCCTCGCGCAGGCGGCCCTCGTCCACCCGCCAGAAGTCGTGCTGCACGCCGTCGATCAGCGTCACAGGGATCATCTCCCAGTATTTCTCCCTGAGCTCTTCGGAGGTTTCGATGCTGACCTCCTCCCAGGGCACGCCGAGCTCCCCGGCCACCCTCGAGATGATCTCTCTCGCATCGTCACACAAGTGACAGCCGGGTTTGCCGATCAACGTGATGCGGTGCATGGCACAACCGTACCCGGGTGACTTTGTGCATCGGTTCACAAAGGGATTAACCTGAAAGGCGGTTCGTTCCGTTTCCCGCGGTCCCCAAGCCGCCCGTCCCCTGGAGCTCCGGCACGTGAAGAGCCCGTCCCAGCCCCGCGACCGCGGTATACCCGAGGCGACGGTCGCCAGGCTGCCGTTGTATCTCCGGGCGCTGAACGGGATGGCCGAGCGGGGCATCGCCACCGTCAGCTCCGAGGACCTGGCCGTGGCCGCCGGCGTCAACTCCGCCAAGCTCCGCAAGGATTTGTCACATCTCGGCTCGTACGGCACCCGCGGCGTAGGCTATGACGTGGAATACCTCGTCTATCAGATCTCCCGCGAGCTCGGGCTGACGCAGGACTGGGCGGTCGCGATCGTCGGAGTCGGTAATCTCGGCCGGGCGCTGGCGAACTACGGCGGTTTCGTCTCCCGGGGCTTCCGGGTGGCGGCGTTGGTCGACGCCGACCCCGAAGTCGTGGGCGACACCATTGCGGGGTTGAATGTAGAGCACATCGACGAACTGGAAGCCGTCATCACGCGGCGCGGAGTCTCGATCGTGGTGCTGGCGACACCGGCGGATGCGGCGCAGGAAGTCTGCGAACGCGTGATCGCCGTCGGCGTCACCAGCATCTTGAACTTCGCCCCAGTTGTACTTTCCGTGCCGGACGGTGTCGATGTCCGTAAAGTCGACCTATCAATCGAACTGCAGATTCTCGCGTTCCACGAGCAACGCAAGGCTGGGGGGCCACTCATGGCGGTGGACAGTCAATGAGTGTTCTGGCTATCGGACTCAGCCACCGGACCTCTCCGGTGGCTCTGCTCGAGCGCGTCTCGATGACGGGTGACGCGCTCGCCAAACTCCTGCACGACGTCCAGCAGGACCCCTGCGTCGCGGAGGCCATGGTCGTCTCGACCTGCAACCGGGTCGAGGTCTACGCCACCGTCGACCGCTTCCACGCCGCGGTCACCGCCGTCACCGGCCTGCTGGGCCGGCACTCGGGGGTCCCGGTCGGGGAGCTGACGCCGCACCTCTACGTGCACTACGAGGAGCAGGCGGTCGAGCACCTGTTCTCCGTGGTGTGCGGGCTCGACTCGATGGTGGTCGGCGAGGGCCAGATCCTCGGGCAGGTCCGCCAGGCGCTCAAGCTGGCGCAGCGCCACGGCACCGTCGGCGCCACCCTCAACGATCTGGTCCAGCAGGCACTGCGGGTCGGCAAGCGGGCGCACCACGACACCGGCATCGACCAGCACGGCGCCTCGCTGGTCTCGGCGGGCCTCGCGCTGGCGGGCGACCTGGCCGGGCGGCGGGCGCTGGTGGTCGGCGCGGGCTCCATGAGCTCGCTGGCCGCCGTCACGCTGGCCCGCGCGGGCGTCACCGACATCGTCGTGGCCAACCGCACGTACGAGCGTGGCGCCCGGCTGGCCGAGAACGTCGGCGGCCGGGCGGTGGAGTTCGCCGCCGTGGCCGACGAGCTGGCCACGGCCGACATCGTGATCGCGTGCACCGGCGCGGGCCGGCACCTCATCACGCCCGGCATGCTGAGCCGGCCGGCGTTCCTGCTGGACCTGGCGCTGCCGCACGACATCGACCCGGACGTGCGCCAGGTGCCCGGCGTCACGCTGGTCGACCTGGAGACGATCCAGGAGTCCGGCATCGGCTCGCGAGAGGGCGACGCGGTCCAGTCCGTACGCACCCTCGTCGCCGAGGAGCTGCGGGCGTACCTCGACGCCGAGCGGGCCGCGAAGGTCACCCCGACCGTGGTCGCGCTGCGCACCAAGGCTGCGAGCGTCGTCGAGTCGGAGCTCGGCCGCCTCCTCATGCGGGTGCCCGAGCTCGACGACCGGACCAAGGACGAGGTCGCCATGACCGTGCAGCGGGTCGTCGACAAACTGCTGCACGAGCCGACTGTGCGTGTCAAGCAGCTCGCCACCTGCCCAGGAGGCGATCATTATGCGGAGGCGCTGCGTGAGCTGTTCAATCTGGATCCGAAGGTGCCCGAGGCCGTGAGAGAGGTGGAGCTGTGAGGTTGGGGACCCGCCGGAGCCTGATGGCCACCACGCAGTCGCAGATGGTGGCCGACGCCTACACCGAGCGCACCGGGCGTGAGATCGAGCTGGTGGGCGTCACGACCTTCGGCGACGTCTCCAAGGCCCACCTCGCCCAGCTCGGCGGCACGGGCGTGTTCGTCACCGCGCTGCGCGACAAGCTGCTCGAAAACGAGATCGACTTCGCCGTGCACTCGCTGAAGGACCTGCCGACCACGCAGGACCCGCGCTTCACGCTGGCCGCGATCCCGGCCCGGCACGACCACCGGGACGCGCTGGTCGGCCCGCTCAAGTTCGCCGACCTCGCGCCCGGCGCCCGGGTCGGCACCGGCTCGCCGCGCCGGATCGCCATGCTCAGCGCACTGCGCCCCGACCTGGAGTACGTCCCGATCCGCGGCAACGCCGACACACGTATCGGCAAGGTAACATCAGGTGAGCTCGACGCGGTCGTGCTGGCCTCGGCCGGCCTGACGAGGATCGGCCGGAGCGCGGACATCGCGCAGATCTTCGAGGTCGAGGAGCTGCTGCCCGCCCCCGGCCAGGGCGCGTTGGCCGTCGAGTGCCGCTCGGACCGGCCCGACCTCATCGAGTTCCTCAGCGTGCTCGACGACCCGTGCACCCGTTCCGCGGTGACCGCGGAACGCGCCGTGCTGAACGCTCTCGAGGCGGGCTGCGCAGCCCCAGTGGGTGCTTTCGCGGTCGATGACGGGCACACTCTGAACTTGACCGCCACGGTCGTCGCCATAGACGGCCGCGAGGCGGTCCGCAAGTCCGCCGCCGGCTCTCCTTCGGAGGCTGTTGACCTGGGTCGCCGCCTGGCGGCCGAGATGATCGCCGAAGGGGCCGACAGATTGATGGGGGAGCATTCCCATTGAGCTCCGATAGTCCAACCTCCGGATTCGTCGCGTTCGTGGGCGCGGGTCCCGGTGACCCCAACCTGCTGACGCTCCGCGCCGCCGAACTGCTCGGCAAGGCCGACGCCGTGCTGCTCGGCGAGGAAGCGCACCGCCCGCTGCTGCGTCACTGCCGCGAAGGCGTCCAAGTCGTCGAGGGCGACGCCGTCAAGCGCGCCGAGGGCGGGCAGGTCGTGGTGCGCCTGTGCACGGGCGATCCCATGCTGTTCTCCTCGATCACCGAGGAGGTCGCGGCCTGCGCCGCAGCGGGGGTGGACTTCGAGATCGTGCCCGGCGTGCCGCCCGCGACCGCCGTGCTCACGTACGCGGGCATCCCGCCGGCGACGGCCGTGCCGGAGTTCCGGATCGTGGACGCCGCGCAGGAGCAGGACTGGAGTGCCCACGCGGCCTGTCGCGGCACGCTGGTCATCTACAACGGCATCGGCGAGGCCGTGGCCATCGGCAAGGCCCTCATCGCCGGCGGCAAGCCCGACACCACGCCCGTCGCGGTCAGCAGCGGCGGCACCACCACCGAGCAGTACACCGTCGTGTCCTCGCTCGGCCGGCTCCAGGCCGACCTCAAGCACGCCGGGTTGACCGAGCCCGCGCTGATCGTGGTCGGTGAGGCCGTGGGGATGCGCGACAAGCTGTCGTGGTTCGAGACCAAGCCGCTGTTCGGGTGGCGGGTGCTGGTGCCCCGTACCAAAGAGCAGTCGCGCAGCCTGTCCGAGCAGCTCATCGCGTACGGCGCGGTGCCGGAGGAGGTGCCGACGATCTCGGTCGAGCCGCCCCGCACGCCGCAGCAGATGGACCGGGCGATCAAGGGCCTGGTCACGGGCCGCTACGAGTGGGTGGCCTTCACCAGCGCGAACGCGGTCAAGGCGGTGCGCGAGAAGTTCGAGGAGTACGGCCTCGACGCGCGGGCCTTCGCCGGGCTCAAGGTGGCGGCCGTGGGCGACGCGACCGCGCGGGCCCTGGTCGAGTTCGGGGTCAAGCCGGACCTGCTGCCGTCGGGCGAGCAGTCGTCCGAGGGGCTGGTGGCCGAGTGGCCGCCGTACGATTCGATGCTCGACCCGATCAACCGGGTGCTGCTGCCGCGGGCCGACATCTCCACCGACACGCTGGTGGCCGGGCTCACCGAGCTGGGCTGGGAGTGCGACGACGTCACCGCGTACCGCACCGTGCGGGCCGCGCCGCCGCCCGCGCCCATCCGCGAGGCGATCAAGGGCGGCGGCTTCGACGCCGTGCTCTTCACGTCCTCGTCCACCGTGCGCAACCTGGTGGGCATCGCGGGCAAGCCGCACAACGTCACCGTGATCGCGGTCATCGGGCCGCAGACGGCCAAGACCGCCGAGGAGTTCGGGCTCCGGGTCGACGTCATGTCCGACAAGCCATCCGCATCCGCCTTGGCCGCCGCGCTGGCCGAGTTCGGTGCCAAGCAGCGCCAGGCGGCCCTGATCGCGGGCGACACGCCGCGCAGGCCCTCGCAGAACCGCCGCGGCGCCAGGAGAAGGAGAGTCTGATGAGCGCGCACTACCCCGTGGCCCGGCCCCGGCGGTTGCGCCGCAACTCCGCCCTGCGGCGGATGGTGGCCGGCACCCGGCTGAACGCCGCCGACCTGATCCTGCCCCTGTTCGTCAAGGAGGGCATCGCCGAGCCGGCGCCTGTCGTGTCCATGCCGGGCGTGGTGCAGCACACTCGCGACTCGCTGCGCAAGGCCGCGCACGAGGCCGCCGAGGCCGGTGTGGGTGGGCTCATCCTGTTCGGCATCCCCGCCGTGAAGGACGCCCGCGGCTCGGCCGCAGACGACCCCGACGGGATCCTGCAGCTGGCGCTGCGCGACGTGAACGCCGAGGTCGGCGACTCCATCGTGGTGATGGCCGACACATGCCTCGACGAGTTCACCGACAACGGGCACTGCGGGATCCTCACCCCGTCGGGTGACGTGGACAACGACGCCACGCTGGAGCGGTACGCCTCGATCGCGGTGGCCCAGGCAGCCGCGGGCTCCCAGATGGTGGCGCCGAGCGGGATGATGGACGGCCAGGTCGGGGCGATCCGGTCGGCGCTGGACGGGGCCGGTTACGGAAATATCCCGATTTTGGCCTATTCCGCCAAGTACGCCTCCGCCTTCTACGGGCCGTTCCGTGACGCCGCCGAATGCGCGCCGCAGTTCGGCGACCGCAGCACCCATCAGCAGGATCCGGCCGGGCCGCTGGAGGAGGCGCTGCGCGAGGTCCGGCTCGACCTCGCCGAGGGCGCCGACGCGGTCATGGTCAAGCCGGCGCTGGCCTACCTCGACATCATCGCCCGGTTCCGGGCCGAGGTGGACGTGCCGGTGGCCGCCTATCAGGTGAGCGGCGAGTACGCGATGATCGAGGCCGCCGCGGCGAACGGCTGGGTGGACCGGGAGCGGATGATCATGGAATCACTGGTCGCGATCAAGCGGGCCGGGGCCGACCTGATCTTGACGTACTGGGCCACCGAGGTGGCACGACGCCTCTAACCTAGGGGTTTCCCGTCAACTCGTGGGACGTGTGCGTTAGAGTGCGATAACAAGTGCTGGTGTGTCCCGCGTGGCGTGTGCGCTCGCCTGCCCGGAGCTGGGACCTCCTCAGGCGCGCGAGGGACTCGACGGGAGACACCAATGGTGGGGGTACCACTGGCTCGGCGTACCAAAAAGCGGACGCGGCCGACGCGGATCGCCTCAGTGCTGGAATACGCCGCCTTGGGGTGGCCCGTCGTGCCCGGCGCCTTCCCTCTGAGGAACGGTCCGCGCGCGTGCTCCTGTGACCGCCTCGGCTGTCCCGATCCAGGCGCCCATCCGCTCTCTCCAGCCTGGCACCTGCAGGCCACGACGGATCCCGCGCTGCTCACCCGCTGGTGGCAGGCCGAGCCCGAGGCCGGTGTGATCCTGCCCACCGGACGCGTGTTCGACGTCTTCGACGTACCGCTCGCCACCGGCCTGTCGGCCCTCACCCGAATCGACGCCGCCGGAGCACACCCGGGCCCGGTCGCCGCCAAAGGCGACCGGGTTTTGTTTTATGTGGCCACGCGCGGCAATCCGGAGGACGAGGACGAGTGGTGGTCGTGCCATCTGGACTGTGATCCGGCGACCATCGAGGAGACGCCCGGACTGCGGTGGCACTGCCGCGACAGCTACGTCCTCGCGCCGCCGTCGATGTTGCCCAGCGGACAGCCCGTCTCGTGGCTCCGGTCTCCGGACGGGCGTCCTCTGCCCGACCCGCTGCGCATTCTGGAGTGGCTCGCCGACTGAGTCAGAATCGGCGGACGTCGCGCTGCTCGACCTCGGTCATGACCTTGGCGACGGTGGCGAAGTCGTCGTCCACGTGCAGCACCGTGAGGCCATGGTGCACGGCGGTGGCGCACAACAGCAGGTCTCTGACACCGGCAGAGCGGTGTTGCCCCCTCTGCGTGAGTTTGTATTGGGCGTTCTCGACCCAGCGCCAGGCGGTCTTCGGGACGGGCGCGAGTTCGCAGAGGGTATTGAGTTCGTGTTCCAACTCGTCCCGGTGAGCGGGCCCGGTGGCTGAATAGAGGAACTCGGTTCGTGTGGGTTCGCAGATGCGTAGCGGTTGCGTAGTGATCCGGTCGGCCCACGTCTCCAACGCTTCCGCGTTCCGCAGGAGGTACCAGAGCGCGGAAGTGTCTATGAGGTAGGACATCAAGTGATGGCCTCCTTCCACGCCGCTCTCGCCGCGTCGCGCGCCGCCGATGCCTCGTCGAATTCCCCGTGTTGCGCGCGGGAGGCGAGCCTGCGACAGGCCCCTTTGGGAGGTCGACCTGTGCTCTGGCTAACCTGGGTCGGGTGAGCCGTACACAGAACTCCGAGGACCTGTTCGCCCGAGCCCGCCAGATCGTGCCGGGAGGCGTCAACTCGCCGGTGCGCGCGTTCGGGGCGGTCGGTGGCACGCCGCGCTTCATGGCCTCAGGGCAGGGGCCCTACATCACCGACGTGGACGGCAACCGGTACGTGGACCTCGTCTGCTCCTGGGGGCCGATGATCCTCGGGCACCGGCATCCGGCGGTCGTCGAGGCCGTGTCCGGGGCGGTGGCCAGCGGTTTCTCCTACGGCACCGCCACCCAGGGCGAGGTCGAGCTGGCCGAGGAGATCGTGGCCAGGGTGGCGCCGGTCGAGAAGGTGCGGCTGGTCAGCTCGGGCACCGAGGCGACCATGAGCGCGGTGCGGCTGGCGCGCGGCTTCACCGGGCGGTCGAAGGTGATCAAGTTCGCCGGCTGCTATCACGGGCACGTCGACGCGCTGCTGGCATCGGCCGGGTCCGGGGTGGTGACGTTCGGGCTGCCCGACACGCCGGGCGTGACCGGGGCGTCGGCGGCGGACACGATCGTGTTGCCGTACAACTCCGTCGAGGCCGTCGAGGAGGCCTTCGCCACGGCCGACGTCGCGTGTGTGATCACCGAGGCGTGCCCCGCGAACATGGGCGTCGTCCCGCCGCGCGACGGCTTCAACGCGCGGCTGCGCGAGCTGTGCACGGCCAACGGGGCGCTGCTGATCATCGACGAGGTGCTGACGGGGTTCCGGGTCTCGGCCGCCGGCTGGTACGGCCTGGAGCCGGTGGAGGCCGACCTGATGACCTTCGGGAAGGTCATGGGCGGCGGTCTGCCGGCGGCGGCGTTCGGCGGGCGGGCGGACGTCATGGCCAATCTCGCGCCCGAGGGGCCCGTCTACCAGGCGGGGACGCTGTCGGGCAATCCGCTGGCGTGCGCGGCCGGGCTGGCCACGCTGCGGGCCCTGGACGAAGCGGCCTATGAGCGAGTGGACGCCGCGGCCCTGGCAGTGGGTCAGGCCGCCGCCGAGGCGCTGGCGGCCGCGGGGGTGCCACACCGGCTGCAGCGGGCGGGGAGCCTGTTCTCGATCTTCTTCACGGACGCCGAGGTGACGAACTTCACCGAGGCCAAGACTCAGAACACCGCCGCGTTCACCGCGTTCTTCCACGCGATGCTGGAGCAGGGCGTCTATCTGCCGCCGTCGGCATACGAGGCGTGGTTCCTGTCGGCGGCGCACGACGACGAGGCGATCAACCGCGTCGCGGAAGCGCTTCCTGCAGCGGCGAAGGCCGCCGCCGCCGTGCTGTAGTCCCCGCGTACAGCACGCCGCAGACGATGAGGACCGCCGCCAGCAGCTTGAGCCAGGTGAGCGGCTCGCCGGTCATCAGGGCGGCTGAGGACATGCCGAAGACCGGCACGAGCAGCGTGTACGGCGCCACGATCGAGGCGTCGTAGCGGCTCAGCAGCCACCCCCAGAGGCCGAACCCGCCGAGCGTGGAGACGAACGCCACGTACAGGAGGGACATCCAGCCCTCCAGGGGGGCGACGAGCACCGGGACGCCCTCCAGCCACAGCGACAGCAACAGGAGCGGGGGCGCGGACAGGGCGCTCACCCAGACCATGAACCGGAGCGAATCTGGTGGGGCAGCGCGGCGCTGGACCACGTTACCGAGGCCCCAGGCGGCCGCCGCGGCCACGCAGAGAGCGAAGGCCCCGAGCGGGCCCGACACCCCGAAGTCGTACGCGACCAGGGCCAGCCCGCCGAAGGCGATGGCCAACCCGAGGACACGGCGTGCGGTGAGCCGCTCTCCGAGCAGCGTCACCGCGAACAGAACGGTGAATAGTGCCTGCATCTGCAGGACGAGTGAGGTGAGTCCGGCCGGCATGCCCGCTCGCATTCCGACGAGCAGCAGACCGAACTGACCCACCCCGATGGTCGCCGCCACCCCGGCGACCCAGCGCCAGGCAACTCCGGGTCGCCCCGAGCAGGGCGGGGAAGGCGGCCATGCCGAACCTGATGCCCGCGTACAGCAGGGGCGGAAAGTGCCGCAGCCCTACCTGCATGACCACGAAGTTGAAGCCCCATACGGCCGCGAGTCCGACGGCCAGGGCGAGGTGGCGGGGGCGCACTCAGCGAGTGGGCTTCTGGTAGCGGATCCGCTGCTCGCGAGCCTGCTCGGCCAGCGTCTTCAGGTACGAGGAGGAGGACGGCTGCTGCTTCTTCGTCTTGATGATTCTCATGCATCTATTTTCATCTGCTACACATTGGAGGACAAGCGAGACTTTCTACGCTAAACCCTTTAGGCTGGCTTACATGTTGGACTTGAACCGGCTCAAGGCTCTGCATGCTGTTCACGTCTACGGGTCGGTGGGTGCGGCGGCCGACGCGCTCATGGTCACGCCGTCGGCGGTGTCGCAGCAGATCGCCAAACTGGAGCGGGAGACCGGCGCGCGGCTCATGGAGCGCAACGGCCGCGGCGTGCGGCTGACCGACGCCGCGGGGCTGCTGGCCGAGCACGCCGAGCGCATTCTCGCCCTGGTCGAGACCGCCGAGGCGGACTTCGAGGCGCTGCGCGGCGAGGTCGTCGGCCGGCTGAACATCGCGGCCTTCCCGACCGCCGCCCGCGGGATCATGCCCAAGGCGCTGGGCTCGCTCCGCACCCGCCACCCCGATCTGTGGATCCAGCTCAACGAGCGCGAGCCCGAGCGCGTCGTGCGTGACGTGGCCAGGGGCGAGCTGGACCTGGGCGTGATCCAGGACTGGCTCAACCGGCCCATGGCCATGCCCGACGGGCTGTCCAAGGCCACGCTGCTCGACGACGTCGCCGACGTGGCGCTGCCGGCCGGACACCCGCTGGCCGAGGCCAAGGAGGTGGAATTGGCCCAGTTGCAGAGCGATATGTGGATCAGCGGCTCGCCCGGCACCATCTGCCACGACTGGCTGGTGTTCACGCTGCGCAACGCCTCGCTGGAGCCGGTGATCGCGTGCATGGCCGACGAGTACCCGACCCAGCTCGCGCTGGTGGCGGGCGGTCTGGGGTGCGCGATCGTGCCGCGGCTCGGCCGGGACTGCGTGCCGGCCGGCGTCCGGCTCGTGCCGCTCAGGCCGCGCCAGTCGCGCCGGATCTACGCGATCTGGCGGGCGGACGCGGCCCGCCGCCCCGCGATCAGGGCCCTGGTCGAGGCCCTCGCCGAGGCGAGCAGGGACCAGGAGAACGCCTGGGCGGTCAGCTGAGTGGTCAGCTGAGCGCGATGGCGACGACACCGCCGAGGATCACGCCTGCCGCGAGCAGCCGGCGCGGCAGATCGCCCTCGGCCAGCAGCCGCCCGCCCAGCACGACGGCGATCAGCACGCTGACCTCCCTGGCCGGCGCCACCACGCTCACCGGCGCCATGGTGAAGGCGATCAGCACCAGCAGGTACGACACGAAGATCAGCACGGCCGCGCCCACGATCCGCCACCGGTGCTCCCGCCACACCGGCAGGACGAGCCGCCGCCGCGTGGCGAGCACGACCGGCGTGAGCGCGAGCGCGCGCCCGACCTCGCCGAGGTAGTTGAGCATCAGCGGCGCCACCGCGAACGCACTCACCACCCGCGAGTCCCACACCGTGTAGCCCGCGATGAACACTCCCACGACCAGCCCCGGCACCAGCCCGCGCAGGTCGCCGCGCGCCGCACCCCCGCCGCCCAGACCCCCGCTCAGCATGAACACGCCGACCCCGACCAGCACGATCCCCGCCACGCCCGCCGCGGACGGCCGCTCGCCCAGGAACAGCACGGCGACCAGGCTCGCGAGCATGGGCCCCGTGCCGCGTGCGACCGGGTACACCACGGACAGGTCGCCCGTGCCGTACCCGCGCTGGAGCAGCAGGAAGTAGCAGAGGTGGAGCGCGGTGCTGCCGCCGATCACGGCGAGGTCGCCCCACGTCGGCCGGTCGCCCGTGACCAGCAGGAACCCGGCGAACAGCGGGCTCCACACGACGGCGGCGGCCACGGCGACGATCCAGACGAAGACCAGGCCGTCGGCCTGGGCGGCGCGCTTGCTCAGCAAATTCCACGTGGCGTGGGCGACGGCGGCGACGATGATGAGGACGAGCGCCCAGGGACTCACCCCGCGACATTATCTCCGGGTGAACTCCCGGCGAACGCGGCCCGCCCGAGCGGATAGGCTGTCGGAACCATGGCTGAAACCACCGTCGTCCACCTGCTGCGCCACGGTGAGGTGCACAACCCCGGCGGCATCCTGTACGGCAGGCTGCCCGGCTACCACCTGTCCGAGACAGGTCAGCTCATGGCCGAGACGGTCGCCCAGGCGGTCGGCGGCCGTGACATCGTCGCCCTCTACAGCTCGCCGCTCGAGCGCGCGCTGGAGACGGCGGCCCCGCTCTCCGAGAAGCTCGGCCTGGAGATCCAGCAGGACGTCCGCCTGATCGAGGCGGGCAACCTCCTGGAGGGCCGCAAGGTGGGGCAGGGGATGGGGGTGTTCCGCGACTGGCGCAACTACCGCTATTTCTGGAACCCTCTGCGCCCGTCCTGGGGCGAGCCCTATCCGGTCATCCTGCAGCGGATGAAGTCGATGATCGACGAGGCCAGGGCGGCGGCGCGCGGCCACGAGGCGGTGCTCGTCAGCCACCAGCTGCCGATCTGGGCGATCAGATCGGCCGCCGAAGGCCGCCGGCTCTGGCACGATCCGCGGCGCAGGCAGTGCGCGCTGGCCAGCCTCACCACGCTCACGTTCGACGGCAACCGGCTCATCAGCATCGGCTACAGCGAGCCGGCCGGGACGCTGGACACCGGGCCCTCCATCCCCGGCGCCTGAACCCGATGTCCGGGGCGCACGGCCCCAACGGTAGAGTTGCAAGCTCTACCGGTTGTAGTACAAGGAGATCTTCCTCCGTGCGCGCCAAGTCCATCTCCCTCGTTCTCCTGGCCGTGCTGGTCGGGGGCTGCGCCGGCAACCAGCAGAGCGGTCAGCCGCAGGCCGGTGACACCCGGTTCGTCGCGGGCGACGGGAAGATGCAGGTGTTCGCCGCGGGCGAGCGCAAGCCGGCGCCGGCGATCCAGGGGCCGACCCTCGACGGGGGCAACGCCTCGCTCACCGCGCACCAGGGCAAGGTCGTGGTGCTCAACTTCTGGGCGTCGTGGTGCGGCCCGTGCCGGGCGGAGGCACCGGTGCTCAAGGAGGTCGCGGCCAAGACCAAGGGCAGCGGCGTGGAGTTCCTCGGCGTCGACTTCAAGGACCGGCAGGCCGACGCGCTGGCGTTCGAGCGCACCGAGAAGACCGGCTATCCCTCGATCTTCGACCAGCCGGGCAAGGTGGCGCTGGCCTTCCAGGGCACGGTGCCGCCCGCGGCCATCCCCTCCACGCTGATCATCGACAAGCAGGGCAGGATCGCGGCCAGGGCGCTGGGCGCGGTGAAATTCACCGATCTGATGGACACGGTGACCAAGGTGCGCGATGAGTGACGTCGTGGCCTCCGGGTCGCTGCTGCTGGCAGTGCCGATCGCGGTGCTGGCCGGGGTCGTGTCGTTCCTGTCGCCGTGCGTGCTGCCGCTGGTGCCCGGCTATCTGTCGTACGTGACCGGCATGAGCGCCGACCCCAAGCGGGGGCGGCTGGTGCTCGGGACGGTGTTGTTCGTGGCCGGGTTCGGGCTGGTGTTCGTGCTCAGCGGGGCGTTGTTCGGCGGGCTCGGGTCGGTGATGCTGGGCAACGCCGAGATCATCACGCGAGTGCTCGGCGTCCTGACGATCCTGCTCGGGCTGGCGTTCCTGGGCATCGTTCCGGGGCTCATGCGCGACGTGCGCATCCACCGGCTGCCGGCCGCGGGGCTGGCCGGGGCACCGCTGCTCGGGGTGGTGTTCGGGCTGGGGTGGACGCCGTGCATCGGGCCGACGCTGGCCGTCGTGCTGGCGCTCGGGCTCAATGAGGGCAGCGCCGCCCGCGGGGCTCTCCTGGCCGTCGCGTACGCGCTGGGCCTCGGGCTGCCGTTCGTGGGCGCGGCGCTGGCGTACAGCAAGGCTCTGCGGACGTTCCGGGCCATCCGTAAGCACTCGCGCCTGATCACCCGGATCGGCGGCGGCATGATGGTGGCCGTCGGCGTGCTGCTGGTGACCGGGCTGTGGGGACAGATGATCGCGGCCATGCAGGGACTGATCGGCGCGTTCGAGCCGGTGATCTGATGAGCGTTCAGGAGCTGGAGAAGGAGCAGGCGCCCCAGCCGGCCGCGTTCGGCGTGACGGGCTGGCTGCGGTGGGGGTGGCGCACGCTCACCTCGATGAAGACGGCGCTGATCCTGCTGTTCCTGCTCGCGCTCGGCTCGGTGCCCGGCTCGCTGGTGCCGCAGCGCGGTGTCGAGCCCGACAAGGTGGCGCGGCTCTACGAGCAGAACCCGACGCTGGCCGAGTGGTACGACAGATTCCAGCTCTTCGAGGTGTTCACCTCGACCTGGTTCGCGGCGGTCTACCTGCTGCTGTTCACCTCGCTGATCGGCTGCATCATCCCGCGCACCCTCACCTACCTGCGCGAGCTGCGCCGCAAGCCGCCCGCAGCGCCGAAGAACCTGTCCCGGCTGCCGCACGTGGCCGCCTTCGAGGCGGACCTGGACGTCGCGGAGGCCGCGCGGCGGCTGCGTAGGCTGCGCTTCCGCGTCGTGACCGGGGACGGCTGGGTCTCCGCGGAGAAGGGCTACCTCCGCGAGACCGGAAACCTGTTCTTCCACATCGCCCTGCTCGGCATCCTGCTCGCGATCGGCGCAGGCTCGCTGTACGGCTACCGAGGCAACGTCCTGGTCGTCGAGGGCGACGGGTTCGCCAACACGGTCGCCGCCTACGACCGCTACATCCCGGGCAGCCAGGTGTCCGCGGAGTCGCTGGAGCCGTTCTCGCTCCAGCTCTCCGACTTCAAGGTCTCCTATCAGGTCACGGGCGACAAACGCGGCCAGGCGCTGGACTACTCGGCCTACCTCAAGGTCAACGACTCGCCCGGCGCGCCCGCCCGCGACTTCGAGCTCAAGGTCAACACGCCGCTCGAGGTCAACGGCACGCAGACCTACCTGCTCGGCAACGGCTACGCGCCCGTCTTCAAGGTCACCGACGGCAAGGGACAGGTGGCCTTCGAGGGCGCGGTGCCGTGCCTGATCGAGGACAAGGCCACGATGACCTCGGGCTGCGTGGTCAAGGCGCCGGACGCGCAGCCGGCGCAGCTGGGGTTCCTGCTGCGGTTCCTGCCGACCAGCGTGCCGCTGACCGACGGCACGTACGCCTCCGCCTTCCCCGGGGAGCTCAACCCCGAGGTGCAGGTGATCGGGGCCTTCTCCGGTGACCTGGGCCTGCGCTCGGGGCGGCCGCAGTCCGTCTACGAGCTCGCGCCGCCCGAGGCCATGAAGAAGCTCACGCCGCTCCTCATGGGCCCGAACGTGCCCAAACCGCTCGCGGTGGGGCAGTCGATCGACCTGCCCCAGGGGGCCGGCAAGCTGGAGTTCGCAGGGGTCAAGGAGTGGATGACGCTCCAGATCGCCCACGACCCCGGGCGCATGCCGGCCCTGATCTTCGCCGCTCTCGCCGTCGTGTCCATCGCCCTCTCGCTCATGATCCGGCGGCGCCGGGTCTTCGTGCGGGTCAAGAACGGCGGCACGGTCGAGGTGGGCGGCCTGACCCGCACCGAGGGCTCCGCGGCGGGCTTCACCGAGGAGTTCGCCGACATCGTCAAGGTTCTATCAGCAGGAGAAAAGAATGTCCGCTGAGCAACTCGCCGGGCTGAGCGATCTTTTCGTCGTCGCAGCGGTCCTGCTCTATGTCTTCGGCATGGTCGGTTTCGCGATGGAGCTGGCCTTCGGGCGCTTCCGCCCGGGCCGGACGGCGGCCGTGGGGGCTGCCGCCAAGCAACCGGTGGCGGTGGGTGTGGGCGGCGCGGCCGGGTCGGAGGCCGGCGAGACCGGGGTGAGTGAGGTGGAGGCCGGCGAGACCGGCGTTAGTGAGGCGGAGGCCGTCGCAGGCGCGGGTGCGTCGGCGGGCGTCGCCGAGGCGGGCGGGCAGTCGCCAGGGGCCGCCAGGGCCGGGACGGTGGCGCTGGCGCTCGCCTGGCTCGGCTGGGCCGCCAACCTGGCCGCCATCGTCACCCGCGGCCTGGCCGT
This sequence comes from Nonomuraea sp. NPDC049480, assembly GCF_044465905.1. Lineage (NCBI taxonomy): Bacteria > Bacillati > Actinomycetota > Actinomycetes > Streptosporangiales > Streptosporangiaceae > Nonomuraea > Nonomuraea sp. NPDC049480. The sequence goes on along the minus strand of NZ_JBITMD010000007.1, from coordinate 194,846 downwards.
CGAGCGGTGGCCGTGGGGCAACATGTACGAGTTCGTGGTGGCCATCTGCTTCGCCGCCGTGTCCGCGTTCCTCGGCACCCAGCTCCGCCACAACGTCCGCTTCCTCGGCGCGTTCGTCATGGTGACCGCCGCGCTCGGCCTGGGGCTGGCCGTCAAGGTCTTCTACACCGCCGCGGGCCCCGTGGTGCCCGCCCTGAACTCGTACTGGATCGCCATCCACGTCAGCGCGGCGATCATCTCCAGCGGCCTCCTCACGCTGGCGGGCGTCGCCGGCGTTCTCTACCTGATACGCGGCGACGGGCTCTCCCGGTTGCCCGCCCGCGAGGACCTCGAGCGAGTGGCGCACCGGGCGATCGTGTTCGCGTTCCCGCTGTGGACGTTCGCGGTGATCGCGGGTGCGTTGTGGGCGGACCGGGCCTGGGGCCGCTACTGGGGCTGGGACCCCAAGGAGGTCTGGTCGTTCATCACGTGGGTGGCCTACGCGGCGTACCTGCACGCCAGGGTGACGGCCGGCTGGCGGGGCAGGGCTGCCACGATCGTGCAACTGGTGGCGTTCGCCTGCCTGCTGTTCAACCTGATCGGCGTCAACGTCTTCATCTCAGGGCTGCACAGTTACGCCGACGTCGGCAACTAGCCCAGGTCGTCACCGCCCCGCATGCGCCGGTCCAGGTCGCGCAGGAACTCGGGGTCGTCGTCGGGCCCCTTCGGCACGCCCGGGCCGGGGGGCACCGGCCATGCCTGCCGCGGCGCCCGTGGGCGGCCGCGCACCATCCAGACCAGGCCGCCGAGCAGCGGGATCAGCACGACGATCAGCATCCACAGGGCCTTTGGTACGTTCCTGACCTCGTCTTCCGGTGTAGTGATCACGTCGAACAGGGAAAAGAGCCAGAAGGCCAGCAGCGCCAGGCCGATCAGAACACCTGCCATTCCCGAACTGTAAGCCATCCGCGACGTGATCGTGCTTGCTGTTGTCCCATTTCGGGTGACTAGGGGAAGATCCGCGTCGTACGGTGGTACCCGATGCGGCGGAGCCGATGGGGCGCCACGGGGCGTTGAGAGGTGCGATGGCCTTTTCCAACGACAAGGGCCGGCATCGGCGCGGCCACTGGTGGCGGCGCGGGTCGTACCTTTTCTGGCGTCGCGCGGAGGCGCCGCCGGGGGCGGAGCGGTCCCTCTGGTCCAACGCCCGTGAGAGGCGCCAGGAGGTCCCGAACGGCCACGGCGAGGGTAAAGGGCTCAACGGCGCCAAACGACGGCGCTGGCCGGGCGCTGAGCGGCGGGAGCGGCACGAACGGCGGGAGCGGCCGGAGCGGCTGGACTGGCCGGGCATGGACGACCCGCGGCCGGCGCGTCCGAAGGAGAGCTGGGACGGTTTCAACCTGCGTGAGCGCCACGAGCGGCTGTCGGCCGCCGTCGTGGAGAGCCCGCGCTACAGCTGGTACGACTTCGAGCTCGACGACCGGCCCCCCAGAGCCCAGCCGAACCGGCCCGACGCGCCGTCCCTGGGCGACGGCCTGCGCCACTGCGGCAGGCTGGAGTCGATCCTGCACCGCCAGTGGGACGTCAGGCTGGGCCCTCCGCCGCCCGACGTCGTACGCGCCGTCGAGAGCCTGGCCAGGCTCCCCGAGGGGCTCAAGGAGAAGCTGGCGGCCGGCCTGGAGGGCATCTACGTCGGCCCCGGCGGCGTCCCCGACCTCGACGACATGGGCTACTTACGCGGCGCGCCCCTACCCTCCGGCCGCGCGACCTGGGACATCTGCGCCGGCGCGTACGGAGACCGCAAGATCGTCGTGGGCGACCGTCCCTCGCCCACCCCGGACGTGATGATGCACGAGGTCGGACACGCCATCGACGACATCGACTCGGCGTACGGCGAGTGGGTATCCGATTCGCCAGAGTTCGTGCACCTCTACGAGAAGGCGAGGCCCATCCTGGCCTCGGGCTTCCACCGTCAGGGCGGCGGGCTCGGCCGGAAGGAGTTCTTCGCCGACGCCTTCGCCGCCATCGCCGCCCGCCAGCGTCCCGCCCTCGTGGACATGCTCGGGGGTGACACACGAATGGCGCTCAACGTCATGCTGTTCTTCAACCGGCGCTTCGGAATCTAGGTGATTCGGTCATGTACGTCATCCGGCTCGCGGACGGGACCTTGCGCGTACCGCAGAGCCTGACCAGCGAAGACGGGCGTCTGATCGGCAACGCGTACGTGGAGTTGCAGCCCGGCGACTCCGGCTACGAGCAATGGCTGGCCGAGTCGCTGACGGAGGAGGAGGCGGAGCTGCGCCGCCGGCGCTGGGAAGAGGAGAACGACGACCTGGAACGCGAGTTCCTGGCTTTCAAGGCGGAGCAGGAGGAAGACGCCTGATCAAGCTATCGGACAGGCGCCAGCCACGGTCGGCGGTTGGCGCCGCCCCGTGCTTGCCGTTCGGAATGTGGCCGGGAAGCACGCGAACAGTGGGTTCCGCCGGCGGTGACCCTGCCGGATCGCAGGATCACCGTCTGCGCGGAACGTCAGACGCGCGGGGACTCACCTGTTGGCCTGTCGGCCGTAAGAACGTCCTCGCCTCGGAGAAGGGCGTGCACTTCCGACTCGCGGAAGCGCCGGTGCCCTCCGGGGGTGCGGATACTGCTGATGCGGCCTGCCGCAGCCCAGCGCGTAACCGTCTTTGGGTCTACCCGGAAGAGGGCGGCAACCTCTCCTGGGGTCAGCAGACGCTCGCTGCTACTCTCCACCAATCTCTCCCCCTCGCATCCCGCTTCCTGCCAGCGGGCGGACAGGTAACCAGTGTGTCGAGCGAAGCCTGATTTATCCGTGGTTTTCTGCAAAGATCACGGGTTGTTATCAGCTGACTGCCCGATTGTTATATGATAGAGCCTCTTTGGGGCTCTCGTGGGTGTTTCTTTACGAAACTCCCTAACTGGGAACAGTAGCAGCGCTCGCGTCCGATGCGAAGAGCGACCGCTACATGGGCCCGAGTAACCTCGTACCTGTGCGTCCCGTTCTCGTTTACACCGCGTCGCGGATTGGTCTGTTTATCGTGACCCTCGGTGTGCTCTTCCTGCTCGGCCTGCATAACCCGCTGATCCTGATCCTGGCTTCTTTCGTGATCAGCGGACTGGCGAGCTACGTCCTGCTGTCCAAGCAGCGGGACGCCATGAGCGCACGCATCAGTGACAAGCTCGACCAGCCGAAGCCGCAGGACGACTAGGGCAGAGGGAACATGCCAATCCGGGCATGGTACTCCCGTCCGAGTCTCGTCGTGTCACTACCGACAAGTAGTCCGCTCCCGTGCGCAGAAAACGCTTTGACGCCGATGCCGCGCTCCCGTGTGGGATTCCAAGTCAGGGCCTTCCCGGTATGCGGATGAATGGCTCCGATGCCCGGCCGCGACACCGCTCCTGGGCCGGCTGAGTCGCGGCCCTTCGGATTGTTCAGCCAGCGCTGGTGCCCGCCGACATAGACCGCCGCCCCCGTCACCGCCACCGCGTACAGCGAGTCGCCTCCCGTCGCGTTGACCCAGGTGGGCCGGATGCCGGAGCCCTTGGCGTACGTCTCGAACCTGGCGGCCGTGTCGCACATCCCGCCCCTCGCGCCTCCGGTGGTGACGACGACGAAATGGCCGCCGTCGGGGGAGAAGTCGAGGCCGCGTACGTACGAGGGGAACGCGGAGGCGCACTTGCGGGCGTACGCCGCCGTCCGCCACGGGGCGACCCTGGCCACGGCCCCGCCGACGTCGATCAGCCCGAGCTGGGGCCTGGAATGGCCGTCGAGCGTCGTGAACGAGCCGTCCACGGCGAGCCGCCCGCGCGAGACGGCCAGCGCGTAGACCTTCACGCTCGACGTCAGCGGCCCGCCCGGCGTGATGTCGAAGCGCGGGTCGGCCGCGCCGGTGGTCGCGTCGAGCCTGGCCAGCGCCTCACGGGGGCCGATGAAGTCGCCCCCGACGTAGAGATGGCCGCCCTGCCTGGCCAGCGCGGTGACCGAGCCGCCGATGACGCGCGGCGCGAAGCCGCGCACCAGCGCGCCGTCGGAGAGGCGCAGCCTGGCCAGCGCCCGGGAGCGTGCGCCGTTGACGCCGTGGAACTCGCCGCCGGCGTAGACGGTGCCGCGCTCGCCCGCGGCCAGCGCGTGCACGGGGCCGGTCACGACAGGGGTGAAGCCGGGCAGGATCCGGCCCGTTCGCAGGTCGAAGGCGAACAGGTTGTCGCGGGGCAGGACGGTGGTGCGAGCGGCGTCGGTCACCTCGCTGAACGCGCCGCCGACCACGACGGTGCGGCCGACGACGGCGATGGCGTTGACGATGCCGTCGAGCACGTGGGGGGTGCTGTCGATCGGGTCGGCCGAGACGACGCGGGTGTGGGCGACGGGGGCCGCGGCGACGGGGCTCCCCTCCGCGATGAGGGCCGATGCGATGATCGCCGCAAGGGCGACACGGGCAAGCATTCCCCAACATCTAGCAGACGTTGAGTAATGTCATGGCTACTTTCCGTAGATTGCCCTGATAGCCAATAGGCTAACTGGCATGACGCGCGCTCAGTTGGACAAGCAGCCGGACGAGGTCGCCGCGATGTTCGATCGCACCGCCCGGCGCTACGACCTGGTCAACGACGTGATCTCCCTCGGGCAGGTCAGGCTGTGGCGCAAGGCGGTGGCCGCCGCCGTGGACGCCGGACCCGGCGAGGTCGTCCTCGATCTGGGGGCGGGCACCGGCACGTCCACTGACGCCTTCACCACGTTGGGCGCCCGCGCGATCGCCTGCGACTTCTCCCTCGGCATGCTCAGCACCGGCGTGCGCCGCCACGGTGGCAACGCGCTGAGCGGGGACGGGGTGCCGTTCGTCGCGGGTGACGCGATGCGGCTGCCGTTCGCCGACGACTCCTTCGACGCGGTGACGATCTCGGTGGCGTTGCGCAACGTCCATGACACTTCCCTGGCGCTGCGGGAGATGCTGCGGGTGACCAGGCCGGGCGGGCGGCTGGTGATCCTGGAGTTCTCGCACGTGATGTTCGGCGCGTTCGATCTGGTCTACCGCGAATACCTGATGAAGCTGCTGCCCAAGGTGGCCAGGGTCTTCGGGTCCAACGACGACTCCTACGAATATCTGGCCGAGTCGATCAGGGACTGGCCCGACCAGCCGACGCTGGCCCGGACCATCCAGGACGCCGGCTGGGAACGGGTGGCCTGGCGCAATCTCACGATGGGGATCGTCGCCATGCACAGAGGGTTCAAACCCGCCTGAGCTCGATGGTGAGCAGGTGGGCCCAGCGCTCCGACTGGTGGATCGTCACCTCCTTGGCGAAGCACGCGACCTTGATCTCGGGAATGTAGGCTTCGAACAGGTCGGGGCTCATGCCCGACCTGCACCACAGGAGCATCGCCACACCATCGGGAATGGACTGGGTGTGGACGACGAGCGGCATGCGTCCCTCAGGAGTGCGCATCGAGGTACGCAGGCACAAGCTCTGGAAGCGGTGCCGGACGAACAGCCGCGTCGCGGCCCGCCGTAGCACGGGGAGGCCGAGGCACATCGCCGCAGCCGCCGCGATCAGCGGCGCCGTCCACGGCCCCGTCCACTGCGTGAGCGGAACACCGACCATCGGCGTCGCGCCGGCCAGGGCGATCTCCGCCCGCCACCGCCAGAACAGTCCGGCGAGGGCGACGAGGTCGTGTGCCCGGGGAATCTTCGGCTGCCTCCGGTAGTACGCTTCCGCGCCGGATCTCTTGGGTGGCGCCTCGCCGACCACCTCCTCCTTCTTCCTCTGGGGTTCGTTCTCCAGAAGCTCCTTCTTGTGCTGGTCGAAACGCGGGTCACGGTACCTGCGACCGCCCCGCCTCGATCGGTCGATGTCCCAGCCCTGCTCGCGCGCGAACTGGTTGGGCCGTTGCCAGATCCACCGCTCCACGGCGGTCGCCAGACGGGCCCCTACGCCCTTGCGCTGTCCGCTTCCGGGTGTAGCGTCGGTCATGTCCGCCGTCCTGGAACGGGATGTCGCGCGGTCTCCGGGCGGATGGGTCACGACCATCCGCCCGCTCGCGTCGGCAAATCCTTGATTCATCTCCCCTCTTCCTGCCCGTTGCCGGATTCACGGGCTACTCTGAGGGTGTGCCCGTGGGAGGCCCTGTGCAATTCCCGCTGGGATGACGACAGGGACTCTTTACGGGATACAAGCCGGTCCTCCTTGTGACGATTGCGTAGGTGTGTTGGTGGGCATATCTACTGAATTCTCGGAGGGAGCTCGAGTGATCGGAGAAATCAATCCGACACTCCGCCGCCGGAAGCTCGCTGCTGAGCTGCGGCGGCTACGCGAGGATGCGGGGCTCAACGGCGTGCAGGTCGCGCAGTCCCTGCGTTGGTCCACCTCCAAGATCTCCCGACTTGAGACGGGACAGGTGGCGCCCTCACGCAAGGACGTGGCGAAGCTGCTGAACTACTACAAAGTGGAAAACGAGTGGGGTGCGCTCCTGCTCGCTCTGGCGGCAGACAACTGGAACACCAAGGGCTGGTGGGATTCCTACGCCGACCTTGTGCCGGAACCCGTTCTGGAGCTCTTCGGCTTGGAAGACGGCGCGAGTCAGGTGCGGGTCTGGAACGCGTTCAGCCTTCCCGGACTGTTGCAGACGCAGGACTATGCCATGCAAATCGGCAGGCGCACGGGCGAACTGGTGTCGCCTGGCAGGGTCGAGCGCAGAACCCGGGCCAAGCTCATGCGCCAGCGGGTGCTTACCAAGGAGCCGCCGCTGCGTTACTCCGCCGTGCTGGACGAGGGCGTCCTCCGCCGTCGCTTCGGTGACCTCGACGCGAAGCTGATGCGTGATCAGCTCCAGCATCTGGTGAAGCTGAGTGACCTACCGAACGTCACCATCCAGGTGGTCCGGCTGGAGCAGCCGCATCCGACTGACATTACCAACTTCATCCTTCTGAGCTTCCCCTCGATGCCCGCCCTTGGCCGGGTCTCCGAGGAGATCGTCTACTACGAGAACTACCCCTCCTTCACGCTGTCGGAGGACGAGGAGACGGCCTTTCAGCTCTCGCTCGTCTTCGATCAGCTCGAGCAGGCGTCCATGACTGAAGAGGAATCTCGCGAGTTCATGGCTTCGCTCGCGGCGCGCTAAAATCGTGATCAAACCGTGAGGCGTCGCTCGACGGTGGCTGGCGCACGCGGCCAGGATTGGGACTGATGTGTTCCTTGTTACTCAGGAGGATGGACGTCCCATGAATGCTCCCGCTGTGGCGCCGGACGGATGGCGCAAGAGTTCACTCAGCGGAGGAGTCGGCGAGTGCGTGGAGTTCGCCACGAGCACCAACGGAGAAGTGCTCGTGCGTGACTCCAAGAACCCAACCGGACCCGTCCTCACCTTCACGAAGTCGGAATGGCGTGCCTTCATCGGCGGTGTCCGCAACGCCGAGTTCGACGTCTGACCCGGCGTCGGTACCCTTGTCAAGGCCCTCCGTCACTGACGGAGGGCCTTGCTGGCGCCTAGAACTGCACCCCGACTGCCACTATGTACAGGAAAAGCAGTAGACTGCGGCCCGACAAGTTTGTGAAGGGGTTCACAAAGGAACGAAGGCCCACACCCCGAGGCCTTCGCGTGTGTAGGACAGGACAGTCCAGTGACCGTGCCAACAGCCACACAGGCTGACGCCGACGTCATCGTCGTCGGCGCCGGTCCCTCCGGTTCCGCAACCGCCTTTTACCTCGCTCAGGCCGGGCTCGACGTGCTGCTCCTGGAAAAGACCAGGTTCCCCCGCGAGAAGGTCTGCGGCGACGGCCTGACGCCGCGTGCGGTCAAGCAGCTGCTCAACATGGGCGTCGACGTCGACGCGCCCGGCTGGATCAGGAACAAGGGCCTGCGGGTCGTCGGCGGCGGCCATCGCTTCGAGCTCGACTGGCCGCAGCTCGACCGCTTCCCCGACTTCGGGCTGGTCCGCACCCGCATGGACTTCGACGAGATCGTCGCGGCCAACGCGGTGAAGAACGGCGTGCGGATGATGGAGGGCGTCACCGTCACGGGGCCCGTGCTCGACGACCGCAGCGGCCACATCGTCGGCGTGAAGACCAAGGACGGGCGCACGTACCGCAGCCGCCTGGTGGTGGCCGCCGACGGCAACAGCACCCGGCTCGCCGTGGGGATGGGGCTGCACAAGCGCGAGGACCGTCCGATGGGCGTGGCCGTCCGCACCTATTTCCAGAGCCCGCGGCACGACGACGACTACCTGGAGATCTGGCTGGAGCTGCGGGACGGCGACACGCTGCTGCCCGGCTACGGCTGGATCTTCGGCATCGGCGACGGCACCGCCAACGTGGGGCTCGGCCTGCTCAACACCAGCGCCCAGTTCAAGAACATCGACTACCGGGACCTGCTGCGCCGCTGGTGCAGGGCCATGCCCGCGGACTGGGAGTTCACCGAGGAGAACATGACGGCGCCCGTCCGCGGCGCCGCGCTCCCGATGGCCTTCAACAGGCAGCCGCACTACACGCGCGGCCTGGTGCTCGTGGGTGACTCGGGCGGGGCCATCAACCCGTTCAACGGCGAGGGCATCGCCTACGCCATGGAGACCGGCGAGATCGCCGCGGAGGTCATCGCGAAGGCGCTCAAGGGGACCACCCCCGCGCAGCGCGAGCGAACCCTGCGGACCTATCCGAAGACGCTGAAGGACGCCTACGGCGGATATTTCACGCTCGGGAGGTTGTTCGTCGAGGCGATTGGGAAGCCGGGTGTGATGAGCTTCGGTACCAGGCACGGGTTGCCTCACCCGAGGCTGATGCGCTTCGCTCTCAAACTCCTTGGTAATCTCACCGACCGGCGAGGCGATGCGTCAGACAGGATCATCAACGCACTCTCGAAGGTCGCCCCACCAGCATGAATCCCGGAATTAACAGATCAGGCTGCGCGCCCGCGCGCGCGGCGACTCCAGAGGAGGCGTAGCGATGGACCTTTACGTGCCCATCCTGGTGCTCGCCGTTCTCGCGGGGGGCTTCGCGATCTTCTCGGTCGCCATCGCTCCCTTCACCGGCCCCAAGCGCTGGAACCGCGCCAAGCTTGACGCCTATGAATGCGGCATCGAGCCGACGCCCCAGCCTGTCGGTGGTGGACGGTTCCCGCTCAAATACATGATCACGGCGATGCTCTTCATCGTCTTCGACATCGAGATCATCTTCCTTTATCCGTGGGCGGTCTCGTTCGCGCCGCAGACGGACGACCTCGGCCGGGTGCTCGCCTCGGGCCTCGGGCTGTTCGCGCTCGTCGAGATGCTGCTGTTCATCGTCACCGTGCTCGTCGCCTACGCGTACGTGTGGCGCCGCAAGGGTCTGGACTGGGACTGAAAATGGGACTTGAAGAGAAACTCCCCAGCGGGTTCATCCTCAGCACGGTCGAGGCGGCCGCCGGATGGGCGCGCAAGAACTCCGTATGGCCGGCCACATTCGGTCTCGCCTGTTGCGCCATCGAGCTGATGGCCACCGGTGGCCCCCACTACGACCTGGCGCGCTTCGGCATGGAGCGCGCTTCGGCGTCTCCCCGGCAGGCCGACCTGATGATCGTCGCCGGGCGCGTCTCCCAGAAGATGGCCCCCGTGCTGCGCCAGATCTACGACCAGATGGCCGAGCCCAAGTGGGTCATCGCCATGGGCGTGTGCGCCTCCAGCGGCGGCATGTTCAACAACTACGCCATCGTGCAGGGCGTCGACCACGTCGTGCCCGTCGACATCTACCTGCCCGGCTGCCCGCCGCGGCCGGAGATGCTCATCGACTCCATCGTCAAGCTGCACGACAAGATCCAGAACATGAAGTTCGGCGCGCACCGCGCCAAGCAGATCGACGAGCTCGAGCTGCAGGCGCTGCGCACGCTGCCGCTGATCGACCAGGGGGCCCCGAAGTGACCTCGCCCGACCACCTCCCCGGCAGCCCGGAGAGCGGGGAGACCCCCGAGGTCCCGGTCCCCGCGGTGCCCGAGTCGCCCGTCGTCAGGCGCGGCATGTTCGGCGCCCAGGACACCGGCGACACCTCCGGCTACGGCGGTCTCGTCGTACGCCGGGCGCCGCAGATCTCGACGCCCCGCCCGTACGGGAGCTACTTCGACGAGATCGTCGACAGCCTGGCCATGGACGACGCCGTCGAGCGCGTGGTCGTGGACCGCGGCGAGCTGACCCTGCACGTCAAGCGCGAGCGCCTGGTCGAGGTGTGCCAGAAGCTGCGTGACGATCCCACCCTGCGCTTCGAGCTGTCGCTCGGCGTGTCCGGCGTCCACTACCCGCACCTGGCGGGCGAGGAGCTGCACGCCGTTTACCACCTGTGCTCGATCACCCACAACAGGCGGGTGCGCGTGGAGGTGAGCGCGCCGGACGCGGATCCGCACATTCCATCGACTGTCAGCGTTTACCCTGGTCACGACTGGCATGAGCGGGAGACGTACGACTTCTTCGGCATCGTCTTCGACGGCCACCCCGGGCTCACCCGGATCATGATGCCGGACGACTGGGACGGCCACCCGCAGCGCAAGGACTACCCGCTGGGCGGCATCCCGGTCGAATACCGCGGTGCCACGATCCCCGCGCCCGACCAGAGGAGGTACTACTCGTGACCACGTCTTATGACGAGGCGACCGAGGGCAAGGTCTACTCGGTCGACGGCGGCGACTGGGACCAGGTCGTCACCGGTGCGCGCGACACCGAAGAGGAGCGCCTGGTCGTCAACATGGGCCCGCAGCACCCGTCCACGCACGGGGTGCTCCGGCTGGTCCTGACGCTCGACGGCGAGACGGTGACCGAGGCGCGCGGCGTGATCGGCTACCTGCACACCGGCATCGAGAAGAACATGGAATACCGGACGTGGACCCAGGGGACCACGTTCGTGACCCGCATGGACTACCTCTCGCCGATCTTCAACGAGACCGCCTACTGCCTGGGCGTGGAGAAGCTGCTCGGCGTCACTGACCGCATCCCCGAGCGGGCGCAGGCCATCCGCGTGATGATGATGGAGCTCAACCGCATCGCCTCGCACCTGGTGGCCATGGGCACGTTCGGCATGGAGCTGGGCGCGACCACGCCGTTCCTGTTCGGGTACCGCGATCGTGAAATGATCATGGACCTGTTCGAGTACATCACCGGCCTGCGCATGAACCACGCCTACGTCCGCCCCGGCGGCGTCAGCGTGGACCTGCCGGCCGGCGCGGTCGACAAGGTCGGCGAGTTCCTCAAGGAGATGCCCAAGCGGATCAAGGACATCCGCAAGCTCCTCGACGAGAACCCGGTCTACGTGCGCCGCACCAGGGACGTGGCCTACCTCGACCTGACGGGATGCATGGCGCTCGGCGTCACCGGCCCCATCCTCCGCGCCGCCGGCCTGCCGTGGGACCTGCGCAAGTCGCAGCCCTACTGCGGCTACGAGACGTACGAGTTCGACGTCGCCACCGAGCGCGGCTGCGACGTCTACTCGCGCTACCTCGTGCGCATGCGGGAGATGGAGGAGTCCCTCAAGATCGTCGAGCAGGCCCTGGACCGCATCGCCGGCCCGCTCAAGGGCGACCCGGTGATGATCGAGGACAAGAAGATCGGCTGGCCCGCGCAGCTCGCGCTCGGCCCCGACGGGATGGGCAACTCGCCCGACCACATCGCCCACATCATGGGCACCTCGATGGAGGCCCTCATCCACCACTTCAAGCTGGTGACCGAAGGCTTCCGGGTGCCGGCCGGGCAGGCGTACGCCAGCATCGAGTCGCCCAAGGGCGAGCTCGGCGCGCACGTGGTCAGCGACGGCGGCACCCGCCCCTACCGCGTGCACTTCCGCGAGCCGTCCTTCTGCAACCTGCAGAGCTTCCCCGCGATGGCGGAGGGCGGCCAGGTCGCCGACGTGATCGCCGCGGTGGCTTCTATCGACCCCGTCATGGGAGGTGTGGACAGGTGAGCGAGCTTGTCGAGCGAACAATTGGACACAGCACGCAAGTCATGAGGGCGCCGGAGGCGCGCTCATGACTTATTCACCGGAGGTCCGGGAGCGTCTGGAGCGGGACGCCAAGGAGATCATCGGCCGCTACCCGAAGACCCGGTCCGCCCTGCTGCCGCTGCTCCACCTCGTCCAGTCCGAGGACGGCTACGTCTCCGACGACGGGCAGGAGTTCTGCGCGGAGATGCTCGGCCTCAGCAAGGCCGAGGTCGTCGGCGTGTCGACCTTCTACACCATGTACAAGCGCAAGCCCGCCGGCGACTACCACGTCGGCGTGTGCATCAACGCGCTGTGCGCGGTCATGGGCGGCGACCAGATCTGGGAGGAGCTGTCGGAGCACGCCGGCATCGGCCACGAGGAGACGACTGCCGACGGCAAGGTCTCGCTGGAGCGCCTGGAGTGCAACGCAGCCTGCGACTTCGCCCCCGTGATGATGGTCAACTGGGAGTTCTTCGACAACCAGACGCCCGCGTCGGCCAAGCAGCTCGTCGACGACCTGCGTGACGGCAAGGACGTGCGGCCCACGCGCGGCCCGAAGAAGCTGTGCACCTTCAAGGAGGCCTCGCGCGTGCTCGCGGGCCTGCCGGACGACCTGGCGGGCGACGGCCCGTCGGCCGCCGGCCCCTCGCTCGAAGGCCTGAAGGTGGCCAAGGCCAAAGGATGGAAGGCCCCCGAGGCATGACGACGACGCTGACACCGGTCCTGACCGCGAACTGGGACCAGCCCAACTCCTTCACCCTCGACGGGTACGGCGAGTACGAAGCGGCCAAGAAGGCGCTGGGCATGGAACCCGACGCCGTCATCCAGGCCGTCAAGGACTCGGGCCTGCGCGGCCGAGGCGGCGCAGGCTTCCCGACCGGCATGAAGTGGGGATTCATCCCCCAAGGTGATGGCAAGCCGCACTACCTCGTCGTCAACGCCGACGAGTCGGAGCCGGGCACCTGCAAGGACATCCCGCTCATGATGGCCAACCCGCACGCGCTGGTCGAGGGCGTCATCATCACGTCGTACGCGATCCGCGCCAGCCACGCCTTCATCTACGTGCGCGGCGAGGTCCTGCACGTGATCCGGCGGCTGCACGCGGCCGTGCGGGAGGCATACGAGAAGGGTTACCTCGGCAGCGACATCTTCGGCTCCGGCTACGACCTGGAGCTGGTCGTGCACAGCGGCGCGGGCGCGTACATCTGCGGCGAGGAGACGGCGCTGCTCGACTCGCTGGAAGGCTTCAGAGGTCAACCGCGGCTCAAGCCCCCGTTCCCGGCCGTGGCGGGTCTCTACGCCTCGCCTACTGTCGTGAACAACGTCGAGTCGATCGCGAGTGTTCCCTCGATCATCGCCAACGGCGCCGACTGGTTCGCCGGGATGGGCACCGAGAAGTCCAAGGGCTTCGGCATCTTCTCGCTGAGCGGCCACGTCACCCGGCCCGGCCAGTACGAGGCCCCGCTCGGCATCACGCTGCGCGAGCTGCTCGACATGGCCGGCGGCATCCGCGAGGGGCACCAGATCAAGTTCTGGACCCCGGGCGGCTCCTCCACGCCGATCTTCACCGACGAGCACCTCGACGTGCCGCTCGACTTCGAGGCCGTCGGCGCCAAGGGATCCATGCTCGGCACCCGGGCGCTGCAGATCTTCGACGAGACCACCTGCGTGGTCCGCACGGTGCTGCGCTGGACCGAGTTCTACGCCCACGAGTCGTGCGGCAAGTGCACGCCGTGCCGCGAGGGCACCTACTGGCTCAAGCAGGTGCTCAAGCGCCTGGACAAGGGCCAGGGCACCGAGGACGACCTGGCCACGATCACCGACATCGCGGACAACATCCTCGGCCGCTCGTTCTGCGCCCTCGGCGACGGCGCGACCAGCCCGATTCACTCCTCGGTGAAGTACTTCCGCGAGGAGTACCTCAAGCACTTCGAGATCGGCGGCTGTCCGTTCGACCCGAAGAAGTCCACTCTCTGGGGTGAGCAGTGACCGTCGTAGAAACAGAAATCACCCTGGTGACCCTCACCATCGACGGGTTCCAGGTCAGTGTCCCCAAGGGCACTCTGATCATCAGGGCCGCCGAGCTCCTGGGCATCCAGATCCCCAGGTTCTGCGACCACCCGCTGCTGGACCCGGCGGCCAACTGCCGCCAGTGCCTGGTCGACATCCCCGACGCGGGCAACGGCCGCGGCTTCCCCAAGCCGCAGCCGTCCTGCGCGATCGAGGTCGCCGAGGGCATGGTCGTGCAGACCCAGCTCACCTCGCCGGTCGCCGAGAAGGCGCAGCGCGGGGCCATGGAGCTGCTGCTGATGAACCACCCGCTGGACTGCCCGGTCTGCGACAAGGGCGGCGAGTGCCCCCTGCAGAACCAGGCCATGTCCAACGGCCAGGGCGAGTCCAGGTTCCAGGAGCAGAAGCGGACCTTCCCCAAGCCGCTGCCGCTGTCCACGCAGGTGCTGCTCGACCGCGAGCGCTGCGTGCAGTGCGCCCGCTGCATCCGCTTCTCCGACCAGATCGCCGGCGACCCGCTCATCGAGTTCTTCGAGCGCGGGGCCAAGGAGCAGGTGCGCACGGCCGACGGCCAGCCGTTCAACTCCTACTTCTCCGGCAACACGGTGCAGATCTGCCCGGTCGGCGCGCTCACCGGCGCCGCCTACCGGTTCCGCGCCCGCCCGTTCGACCTGGTGTCCACGCCGAGCTCGTGCGAGCACTGCGCCGGCGGCTGCGCTCTGCGTACCGACCACCGGCGCGGCCGCGTCACCCGCCGCCTGGCGGGCAACGACCCGCAGGTCAACGAGGAGTGGAACTGCGACAAGGGCCGCTGGGCGTTCACCTACGCCACGCAGCCCGACCGGCTCAAGACGCCGCTGGTCCGCAACGAGGAAGGCGTGCTCGTGCCGGCCTCGTGGCCGGAGGCGCTCATGGTCGCCGCCGCGGGCCTGGCCAAGGCCCGCGGCAAGGCGGGCGTGCTGGTCGGCGGCCGGGTCACGGTCGAGGACGCCTACGCCTACGCCAAGTTCGCCAGGCTGGCGCTCGCGACCAACGACATCGACTTCCGCGCCCGGCCGCACTCCGCCGAGGAGGCGCAGTTCCTGGCCCACGCGGTGGCCGGCAAGGGCATCGAGATCAGCTACACCGACCTCGAGAACGCTCCGCACGTGCTGCTCGTCGGGTTCGAGCCCGAGGAGGAGTCGCCGAGCGTCTTCCTGCGCCTGCGCAAGGCGTGGATGAAGAAGGGGCTCAAGGTCTCCTCGATCGCCCCGTTCGCCTCGCCGGGGCTGAAGAAGATGGGCGGGACGCTCATCCGCACCGATCCGGGCGCCGAGGCCGACGCGATCGGCGACCTGGTCGGCACGCTGCCCGAGGGCACGATCGTGCTGGCCGGCGAGCGGCTGGCCACCGTGCCGGGCGCCCTGTCCGCCGTGGTACGCCTCGCCGCCGCCACCGAAGGCGCCCAGCTGGCCTGGATCCCGCGCCGGGCCGGCGAGCGCGGCGCCGTCGAGGCGGGGGCGCTGCCCAACCTGCTGCCGATCGGCCGCCCGGTGGACGACGAGACCGCCAGGGCCGAGATCGCCAGGGCGTGGAACGTGGGCTCGCTGCCCGCCACGCCGGGCCGCGACACCGCCGCCATCCTCGAGGCCGCCCGCTCGGGTGACCTGGACGCGCTGGTCGTGGCCGGGGTCGACCCCTACGACCTGGCCGACCCGGCGGCCGCGCTCGACGCGCTCGAGCACACGCCGTTCATCGTCAGCCTGGAGATCCGCGCCAGCGCCGTCACCGACCGCGCCGACGTGGTCCTGCCCGTGGCCGCCGTCCAGGAGAAGTCCGGGACGTTCGTCAACTGGGAGGGCCGCGGACGCTCGTTCGAGGCGCCGCTCAGGGTGCCGGGCCTGCAGAGCGACCTGGCCGTGATCGGCAACCTCGCCGACCGGCTGGACGTCCACCTGGGCCTGCCGGACGCCAAGGCGGCCCGGCGCGAGCTGTCCACCCTGGGCGCCTGGCGCGGCAGCCGGATCAGCGCGCCGAACGCCCTCACCCGCACCCAGGAGGTGCCGGAGGCGGGCCACGCCCTGCTGGCAACCTGGCACCTGCTGCTCGACGAGGGCAGGCTGCAGGACGGCGAGCCGTACCTGGCGGGCACCGCCCGTCCCGCCGAAGCGCTGGTCTCCGAGAGCACGGCCGCCGAGCTCGGCGTCGCCGACGGCGACAAGCTGGTCGTGGGCGGCAACGTCACTCTGCCCGTGCGCGTCGCCGACCTACCGGACCGGGTGGTCTGGGTGCCGGCGAACTCCGGCGGCTGCAAGGTCACGCGTGACCTGCGCGCGGTGGCCGGCGACATCGTCACCATCGGGAGCGCCTCATGATTCACGTTCTCGCGGCCAATCCCACCCTCGCCGACTTCGGCGACGACCCGGTGTGGATCCACATCATCAAGGCCGTGATGCTGTTCGTCTTCCTGATGCTGGGAGTGTTGTTCGGCGTCTGGTTCGAGCGCAAGCTCATCTCCAGGATGCAGAACCGCTACGGTCCCAACCGGGCCGGCAAGTTCGGTCTGCTGCAGTCCGTGGCCGACGGCCTGAAGATGGGCCTGAAGGAGGACCTCTTCCCGCGGACCGTGGACAAGGTGCTCTACCTGCTGGCGCCCATTATCATGGTGGTGCCGGCGTTCCTGGCCTTCTCGATCATCCCGTTCGGGCCGATGGTCAACCTGTTCGGCGAGCAGACGCCGCTGCAGCTGGTCGACCTGCCGGTGGCGGTGCTGTTCATGCTGGCCATGGGGGCGGTGTCGGTCTACGGCGTGGTGCTGGCCGGGTGGTCGTCGCGCTCGCCGTACGCGCTGCTGGGCGGGCTGCGGTCGGCGGCTCAGGTGGTCTCGTACGAGATCGCCATGGGCCTGTCGTTCGTGGCGGTGTTCATCTTCGCCGGGACGCTGTCCACCTCGGAGATCGTCGCGGCGCAGGCGGACACCTGGTACGTGGTGCTGCTGGCGCCGTCGTTCCTGATCTACGTGATCTGCATGTTCGGCGAGGCCGCCCGCATCCCGTTCGACCTGCCCGAGGGTGAGGGCGAGCTGGTCGGCGGCTTCCAGACCGAATACTCCTCCTCGCTGAAGTTCGCCCTGATCATGATGGGCGAGTACCTGCACACCTTCACCGCCTCCGGCATCGCCGTGACGCTGTTCCTCGGCGGCTGGCGGGCGCCGTTCCCGATCTCGCTGTGGGAGGGCGCCAACACCGGCTGGTGGCCGGTGTTGTGGTTCTTCATCAAGTTCGTGCTGACCTTCAGCTTCATCGTGTGGGTGCGCGCCTCGCTGCCCCGCGTGCGCTACGACCAGCTCATGTCCCTGGGCTGGAAGGTGCTGATCCCGGTCAACCTGGCCTGGATCCTGCTGGTGGCGGCCGTGCGTAACGTGGTGATCAACGAGGACAACAGGATGCTGAGCGTCGTGCTCGGCGCGGTCATCGTGGTCGGCGCGCTGGCCATCTGGATGCGGTTCGACACCGTCAACCAGCGGCGCAAGGAAGCCAGGAAGGCCGAGGTCGACGCCGAGTTCGAGGAACTGTCCAACGAGCCCGCGGCCGGTGGCTTCCCGGTGCCGCCGCTCGATCTGCCGCACTATCACGGGGTGCAGCACAAGGAGATTCCCAGTGGGACTAACTGATTGGCTGAACCCCGTCAAGGGCTTCGGGGTCACCTTCCACACGATGTTCAAGAAGCCCGTCACGACGAACTACCCGGAGGAGAAGAGGCCGACGGCTCCTCGCTTCCACGGGCGTCACCAGCTCAACCGCTGGCCTGACGGGCTGGAGAAGTGCGTAGGGTGCGAGCTGTGCGCCTGGGCGTGTCCCGCCGACGCGATCTACGTGGAGGGCGCGGACAACACCGAGGAGGAGCGCTTCTCGCCGGGCGAGCGCTACGGGCGCACGTACCAGATCAACTATCTGCGGTGCATCCTCTGCGGCCTGTGCATCGAGGCCTGCCCGACCCGCGCGCTCACCATGACGAACGAGTACGAGCTCGCGGACACCAGCCGCGAGAGCCTCATCTACACCAAGGAGATGCTGCTCGCGCCGCTGACCCAGGGCATGGAGCAGCCGCCGCACCCCATGCGGCTCGGTGAGACCGAAGAGGACTACTACCGGCTGGGGCGGACCAATGGGTGAGACCATCACGTTCTGGGTGCTCGCCGTCGTGTCCGTCGGCGCCGCGCTCGGCATGGTCTTCAACCGGAAGGCCGTGTACTCCGCGCTGATGCTCGGCACGGTGATGCTCTGCCTCGCGGTCCTGTACGCGGTGCAGGACGCGCCCTTCCTGGCCGCGGTGCAGATCATCGTCTACACCGGCGCGATCATGATGCTGTTCCTGTTCGTGCTCATGCTCGTGGGTGTGGACTCGTCCGACTCCTTCGTCGAGACGATCAAGGGACAGCGTGTCTGGGCGGTGCTGGCCGGCATCGGCTTCGCCACCCTGATCATCCTGGCCGTCGGCAACGCGGTCTTCGCGCCCGAGGTCGGGTTGACCCAGGCCACGGCGCAGGGCGGCTACATCCGCTCGATCGCCCTGCAGTTGTTCACCACGTACGTGTTCGCGTTCGAGATCACCTCGGCGCTCCTGATCACCGCGGCGCTGGGCGCCATGGTGCTCGCGCACCGCGAGAAGCTCACCGAGAAGCTCACGCAGAAGGACCTGTCCCGCGCCAGGTTCCAGGGCGACCGCCCGTCGCCGCTGCCGGGCCCCGGCACGTACGCCAGGAACAACGCCATCGACATGCCCGCGCTGCTGCCCGATGGCACAGCCGCGGAGTCGTCGGTCAACCGCTACATCGCGCGTTACGACGTCGAGCACGACCACCTGCCGGCCGACCCCAAGCTCGCCGAGGCCATCAAACACACGGCCGAGCACGACGTCGCGCCGACGGAGGCCGAGCAGGACGCCGAGACCAATGAGGTGACCAAGTGACGACGCAGTACCTGGTCCTGTCCGGCCTGCTGTTCGCCATCGGTGCGCTCGGCGTGCTGATCAGGCGCAACGCGATCGTGGTGTTCATGTGCGTGGAGCTCATGCTCAACGCCTGCAATCTCGCGTTCGTCACCTTCTCCAGGCAGGTCGGCAACCTGGAGGGCCAGATCATCGCGTTCTTCGTGATGGTGGTGGCCGCGGCCGAGGTCGTGGTCGGCCTGGCCATCATCGTGACGATCTTCCGAACCCGCAGGTCCGCGTCGGTCGACGACGCGAACCTGCTGAAGTACTAAGAGGTGACTGGTGCAATCTGAAATCGCTCAGATCATCCAGCACACCGGCGGCATGATCGGAAGCGCCTGGCTGATGATCGCCTTCCCGTTGCTGGGGGCGTTCATCCTGTTGGTGCTCGGCCGGTTCACGAACCGCTGGGGCCACCTGCTGGGCGTGGCCATGTCCCTCGCCTCGTTCGTCGTGGCGGTGCTGGCGTTCCTGGAGCTCCGAGGGTTCGGCGAGATGGAGCGCCGGCGGGCCGTCGAGCTGTACGAGTTCATCCCCAACATGGACATCAAAATGGGGCTGCTGATCGACCCGTTGTCGATCAGCTTCGCCCTGCTGATCACGGGTGTAGGGTCGCTGATCCACATCTACTCGATCGGCTACATGTCGCACGACGAGCACCGGCGTAGGTTCTTCGCCTACCTCAACCTGTTCGTGGCCGCGATGCTCCTGCTGGTGCTGGCCGACAACTACGTGGGCCTGTTCATCGGCTGGGAGGGCGTCGGCCTGGCGTCCTACCTGCTGATCGGGTTCTGGCAGTTCAAACCGTCGGCGGCGGTCGCGGCCAAGAAGGCGTTCGTGGTCAACCGCGTCGGTGACTTCGGCCTGCTGGTCGGCATGTTCGTCATCTTCACCACGTACCACACGCTCTCGTTCGCGGAGCTGAAGCCGATCACCGCGGAGAACGGCACCACGCTGGCCATCGGCCTGCTGCTGCTCCTCGGCGCCTGCGGCAAGTCCGCGCAGCTGCCGCTGCAGTCCTGGCTCCTGGACGCCATGGAAGGCCCGACCCCGGTGTCGGCGCTGATCCACGCGGCGACCATGGTCACCGCCGGCGTCTACCTGGTGGTCCGGTCCGGGGCGTTCTTCTTCCCCGAGGGCTCGGGGGCCGCGCTCGCCGTGTCGATCGTGGGTGCGGCCACGCTGCTCGCCGGTGCGATCATCGGTTGTGCGAAGGACGACATCAAGAAGGGCCTCGCCGGTTCGACGATGTCGCAGATCGGCTACATGATGCTCGGCGCGGGCCTCGGCCCGGTGGGTTACGTCTTCGCGATCGGTCACCTGATCACGCACGGCTTCTTCAAGGCCGACCTGTTCCTCGGGGCCGGTTCCGTGATGCACGGCATGAACGACGAAGTGGACATGCGGAAGTACGGCGGGCTGCGCAAGTACATGCCGCGGACCTTCGTCACGTTCTTCATCGGCTATCTGGCGATCATCGGTTTCCCGCTGCTGTCCGGCTACTTCACCAAGGACGGCATCATCGAGACCGCGATGGAGCACAACCAGGTCCTCGGCTGGCTGGCCGTGCTGGGCGCGGGCCTCACCGGCTTCTACATGTCGCGGATGGTCTTCATGACCTTCTTCGGCCAGAAGCGCTGGGCCGAGGACGCGCACCCGCACGAATCGCCGGCCGTCATGACCGTGCCGCTGATGATCCTCTCGCTCGGCGCGCTCTTCCTGGGCGGTTACCTGGTCATGGACGGGACGCTGTACGACTTCCTGCGTCCCGCGGTGGGCGGCGAGCCCGGTGGTGCGCCCGCCTTCCACTTCGTCAGCGTCCCCGGCCTCGCCACCCTGGCGCTCGTCGCCGTGGGTGCGGCCTTCGCGTGGGTGAAGTACGGGCGGGCCGAGGTGCCGGCCGCGCAGCCGCGTGGGTCGTTCGTCACCACGTTCGCCCGGCGCGACCTGTACGGTGACGCGCTCAACGAGTCGCTGTTCATGCGACCCGGCCAGTGGCTGACCCGCATCGCGGTGTTCTTCGACAACCGTGGCGTCGACGGGCTGGTCAACGGCCTGGCCGCGGGCATCGGCGGCAGCTCCGGGCGCCTCAGGCGGCTCCAGACGGGCTTCGCCAGAACGTACGCGCTGTCCATCTTCATCGGTGCCGCCCTGCTGACCGGCGCCCTGTTCCTCGTTGGGACCTTCTGATGTCACCCTGGCTTCCGATACTCATGGCGGTGCCCGTGGTGGGCGCCGTCGTGGTGGCGCTGCTCCCCAAGGGCAGTGACAAGCTGGCCAAGCAGGTCACGCTGCTGGTCTCGCTGCTGGTGCTGGTGCTCACGGGCGTCATGGCCGCCGGGTACGATCCGTCGTCCAGCGAGCGATTCCAGTTCAAGGCCGAGTACGACTGGATCCCCAGCTTCGGTGTGAAGTTCGGGGTCGGCGTCGACGGCGTGGCGCTCGTGCTGATCGCCCTGTCGGTGGTGCTGGTGCCGATCGTGGTGCTGGCCTCCTGGAACGACGCCGACGGGGTCAAGAGCGCCGACGGCACGCTGATCACGCCCAAGCGGTCGGTGAAGACGTACTTCTCGCTGCTGCTGGTGCTGGAGACCATGATGATCGGCGTCTTCGCGGCGACCGACATCTTCCTCTTCTACGTCTTCTTCGAAGCCATGCTGATCCCGATGTACTTCATGATCGGGTCGTACGGCGGCGCCCAGCGGTCCTACGCGGCCGTCAAGTTCCTGCTGTACTCGCTGTTCGGCGGCCTGCTCATGCTGGTCGCGGTCATCGGGCTCTACTTCGTGGCGGGCAAGGGCACGTTCATGTTCCCCGAGCTGATCGGGGCCATCCAGGACCCGGCCATGCAGAAGTGGCTGTTCGGCGGGTTCTTCATCGCCTTCGCGATCAAGGCGCCGCTGTGGCCGGTGCACACCTGGCTGCCCGACGCGGCCGCGCAGGCTCCGGCCGGCGCCGCCGTGCTGCTGGTGGGCGTGCTGGACAAGGTCGGCACGTTCGGGATGTTGCGCTTCTGCCTGGAGTTGTTCCCGGACGCGGCCAAGGCGTTCACGATGCCGATCGTCGTGCTGGCGGTCATCAGCATCCTCTACGGCGCCATCGTGGCCATCGGTCAGACCGACATGAAGCGGCTCATCGCGTACACGTCGATCTCGCACTTCGGCTTCATCGTGCTGGGTGTGTTCGCCATGTCGGAGATCGCGCAGTCCGGCGCGGCGCTCTACATGGTCAACCACGGCTTCGCCACCGGCGCGCTGTTCCTGGCCGCGGGCTTCCTCATCGCCAGGCGCGGCTCGCCGTTCATCGGCGACTACGGCGGCGTGCAGAAGGTCGCGCCGCTGCTGGCCGGCTTCTTCCTGGTCGCCGGTCTGGCCGGGCTCTCGCTGCCGGGGCTTTCATCGTTCGTCAGCGAGTTCATGGTCATGATCGGCACGTACGAGAGCCCGGCGCACGGCTCCGGAGCTCTGGCGGTGGCCGCGGTGATCTCCGCGCTGGCCGTGATCCTCGCGGCCGTCTACATCCTGTGGATGGTGCAGCGGACCCTGAACGGTCCGACCGCTGAGCCGGTCAAGGCGTTCAAGGACCTGAACGCCCGCGAGGTCCTGGTGCTGGCCCCGCTCGTCGCCCTGATCATCGGGTTCGGCTTCTTCCCCAAGCCGCTGCTCGACGTGATCAACCCGTCCGTGAAAGAGACAGTGGCCAACGTGAAGGTGCCGGTCTCCACCATCGCTGAGAAGGGGACAGGTCAGTGAACCCCGCCATTCCAGCGCCGACGATCGAGTACGGCACGCTGGCGCCCCTGCTGGTGGTGTTCGGCGCGGCCGTCATCGGCGTGCTCGTCGAGGCGTTCGCGCCGCGCTACCTGCGCAAGTCGATCCACGTACCGCTCACCCTGCTGAGCCTGGCCGGCGCGTTCGCGCTGGTCCTCGTGCAGGTGCTGCGCGGCCAGGTGTCCACCACGGCCGCCGCCATGGGCGCGGTGGCGGTGGACGGCCCCTCGTTGTTCATCTGGGGCGTCATCCTCGTCCTGTCGTTCGTCTGCGTGCTGCTGATCAACGACGAGGGCCACTTCGTCGCCTCGGCCGCGGCCGTGCCGGGCAGCGCCGACGAGGAGGAGGCCGAGACCCTGACCGGCGGGGCCGGCCACACCGAGGTCTACCCGCTGGTGCTGTTCGCGGTCGGCGGCATGCTGCTGTTCCCGGCCTCGCACGACCTGCTGATGATGTTCGTGGCCCTCGAGGTCATGTCGCTGCCGCTGTACCTGCTGTGCGGCCTGGCCCGCCGGCGCCGCCTGCTGTCGCAGGAGGCGTCGATGAAGTACTTCCTGCTCGGCGCGTTCTCCTCGGCGTTCTTCCTGTACGGCACCGCCATGGTCTACGGGTACGCGGGCACCGTCTCGCTCCCCGGCATCAACCAGGCGCTGTCCACAGGCACCGGGCTCGACCCGCTGCTGATGATCGGGCTCGCGCTGCTCGGCGTGGGCCTGCTGTTCAAGATCGGCGCGGCGCCGTTCCACGCCTGGAAGCCCGATGTCTACCAGGGCGCCCCGACCCCGATCACCGCGCTGATGGCCTCGGGCACGCTGGTCGCGGCCGTCGGCGCCGTGCTGCGGGTTTTCTGGGTGGGTCTGGGCAACCTGGACTGGAACTGGCGCCCGATCATCTGGGTCGTGGCCGCGCTCACCATGGTCGTCGGCTCGGTTCTGGCGATCACGCAGACCGAGATCAAGCGGATGCTGGCGTACTCGTCCATCGCGCACGCGGGCTTCCTGCTCGTCGGCGTGATGGCCACGTTCGGCACCGCCCAGCAGAACGCCGTCTCGCTGAAGGCGATCCTGTTCTACCTGGCGGTCTACAGCATCACTACGGTCGGCGCGTTCGCGGTGGTCACGCTGGTGCGCGACCCGGGCGGCGAGGCCGGTCACCTGTCGCGCTGGGCCGGGCTCGGCAAGCGCGCCCCGATGCTGGCCGGCGTGTTCGCCTTCTTCCTGCTGGCCTTCGCCGGAATCCCGCTCACCAGCGGTTTCTTCGGCAAGTACGCCGTCTTCGCCGCCGCTCTGGACAGCGGGACGCAGGCGGGCGACTCGATGGGCGGCTGGATGGCCGGCCTGGTCGTCGTGGGCGTGGTGGCCTCCGCGGTGGCGGCGTTCTTCTACGTGCGGGTGATCGTGCTGATGTTCTTCAGCGAGCCGGCGGCCGACGGCCCGGCGATCGCGGTGCCGAGTATGGGCACCGTGGCCGTCATCGCTGTTTCGCTGCTGGTTACCGTAGGAGTCGGGCTCTACCCGGAGTCCATGCTCGGTGTTGCCAACGACGCTGCTAGCAGCCTGTTCATTAGATAAGGGGAATCTCTATGTCTGCGCCTCCCGTGGTTGACCTTCCTATTGAGGACGAGCGGTTGGCGCAGGACGTGGCCAACGGACTGGCCGCGGTCGAGAAACTCCTGCGCTCGTCGGTGGAGAGCGAGGACGCCTTCGTCACGGAGGCGTCCAAGCACCTCATCGAAGCGGGCGGCAAGCGGTTCCGCACGCTGATGGTGCTGCTGGCAGCCCAGTTCGGCGACCCGTCGGCGCCGGGCGTGGTGCCCGGCGCGGTGGTCATCGAGCTGACTCATCTGGGCTCCCTGTACCACGACGACGTCATGGACGAGGCCCCGGTGCGCCGGGGCTCCCCGTCCGCGAACGCCCGGTGGGACAACACCGTGGCGATCCTCACCGGCGACTACCTGTTCGCCCAGGCCTCGGACATCCTGGCCGACCTCGGCCCGGAGCTGATCCGCATCCAGGCGCAGACGTTCTCCCGCCTCGTCCAGGGCCAGATCCGCGAGACGGTCGGCCCGCGGGACGGCGAGGACCCGATCGCACACTATTTGAATGTGCTGGCCGACAAGACGGGGTCGCTCATCGCCGCGTCCGGCCGCTTCGGCGCGCTGCTGTCCGGCGCCCCGGCGGATGTGGAGGAGCGGCTCAGCCGCGCCTGCGAGGCCATCGGCGTGGCCTGGCAGCTCGGGGACGACCTGCTGGACGTGGCCTCCACCGACGCCGAGTCGGGCAAGACGCAGGGGACCGACCTGCGCGAGGGCATCAAGACCCTGCCGGTTCTGTACGCGCTGGCCGCCGGCGACTCACCGCGCCTGACGTCGCTGCTGTCGGGCCCGGTGGCCGAGGAGGACGTGTCCGAGGCGCTGGAGCTGTTGCGCGCTCATCCGGCGATGGGGCGGGCGCGGGCGGAGCTGGAGGCGTGGGTGGACCGGGCCCGTCTCGACATTTCCGGCTTGCCGGACATTCCGGCTCGCGCGGCCTTTTTGGCCCTATGTGACTACGTGGTCCAGCGTTCGGGCTGATTTCCTGACCCGGGCGGCCGCGCGGGCCGTCCGGATGCTGTCGTACGTGAAGATCGCCAGGGCCAGCCAGACGATCGAGAACCCGATCCACCGGCTGGACGGCATCGTCTCCTTGGCGATCAGCACGCCGCACGCGAACTGCAGGATCGGTGCGATGTACTGCAGCAGCCCCATCGTGCTGAGCGGCACCCGGATGGCGGCCGCCCCGAAGCAGATCAGCGGCACGGCCGTGATGACCCCTGCCCCGGCGAGCAGCACGGCGTGCCATACCCCCTGCTGCGCGAACGTGGCCTCCCCGCTCGCCTGCAGGAAGGCGAGATACCCGAGCGCAGGGAAAAGCAGCACCAGCGTCTCCACGGCCAGGCCCTCGGTGGCCGCCACGTTGGCCTTCTTCTTGACCAGCCCGTACACCCCGAAGCTCACCGCCAGGGTGAGCGCGATCCACGGCAGCCGCCCGTAGTCGAGCGTCAGCACGAGCACCGCGAGCGCCCCGAACCCGACGGCCGCCCACTGCAGCGGCCGCAGCCGCTCACGCAGCAGCACCACGCCGAACAGCACGCTGACGAGCGGGTTGATGAAGTAGCCGAGCGCGCTCTCCACGACATGTCCGCTGTTGACGGCGTAGATGTAGGTGCCCCAGTTGAGGGTGACGACGATGGCGGCGACGGTGAGCAGCGCCAGCTTCCCGGGTTGCCCCGCCAGCTCGCGGATCCAGGACCAGTGGCGGCGCACGAGCAGCACGGCGGCGACGGCGACCAGCGACCACACCATGCGGTGCGCCAGGATCTCGACGGCTCCGGAGGGCTTGAGCAGCGGCCAGTAGAGGGGGAACAGCCCCCACATGGTGTAGGCGGCGATCCCGAAGAGCGCACCGCGCCGAAGGTCAGGCATGTAGCACATCTTCGCCCATTACCACCTTTAATCACAAATGGAATCCACTATATGGAAATGTGTAGCCCTCCTTAAGCGTTGCTGGCTATGTAGGCTGGAAGGCGTACCGATGGAGGTAGTGCGATGGGCTGGCTGTTCGGCGGCAACAAGACATCGATGGTCCGACCGGAGGACGCCCTCCCGGGCCGCACGGAGACCATGCCCGTGCCGTCCCGGCACGCGGTCCTGGACGCCCCCCTGGCCCCGCCTTACGCCGAAGGGCTGGAGATCGCCGACTTCGGCCTGGGCTGCTTCTGGGGCGCCGAGCGGAAGTTCTGGCAGACCCCCGGGGTCGTCACAACCGCGGTCGGATACCAGGGCGGATACACGTCCAACCCGACGTACGAGGAGGTCTGCAGTGGGCTCACGGGGCACACCGAGGTCGTGCGGGTGGTGTTCGATCCGGCGAAGGTGTCGTACGAGGAGCTCCTGAAGGTCTTCTGGGAGGCCCACGACCCCACGCAGGGGATGCGACAGGGGAACGACGTTGGGACGCAGTATCGCTCGGCGATCTATCACCACTCGCCGGAGCAGCAGAAGGCGGCGGAGGCTTCGCGGGAGGCGTACCAGAGGGTGCTGAAGACGGCGGGGTACGGGGAGATCACCACGGAGATCGCTGAGGCCGGGCCGTTCTACTTCGCGGAGGACTATCACCAGCAGTATTTGTTTAAAGTTCCGAACGGATACTGCGGCATCGGTGGGACGGGTGTCGCCTGCCCGGTCGGTCTGACCTCCGGCGAGGCGTAGACCTGCGGAGATAAGAGAAAGTTTGATCAGGGCGACTCGGCCGGTGCGCAGGAAGGCCGTAATGATGCCGTGCAGACCAAGCAAGAAGGAGGCGCTGGCGCAAGTCTGCGACGGCGTCGATCACGTTGGTGATCGACCGGACCCGGACCCCAGGCTCGCGATCGGCGAGGTGCACAGTTTCGGGATGACCTCGGCGATATAGGGGAAACATACCGCCCTCCTCTACCCTCCGTATGTCTTTCCCTGGCTCAACGGACAAGCTCAGACCCCGCCTCGGTGGTCGGAGAGTTGAGGCCGGGACCCCCTCGGAGGAGAAACACACGATGCCCGGATCTCTATCGCGCCGCAGCCTGCTCAGGATCGGTGGCGGGGCCTTGGTCGCGGGGGCGGCCGCGTCCCTGACCCGTGACGTACTGGCCCCCGACGCGGCGCAGGCGGCTACATGGCATTCCCAGCTCGTCTACCCGGGCGCCGACGGCCGGCTGGTCTACAAGCCGGATTCACGGGGGAAGGTGATCCCGGACTTCAGCTGGGCCGGGTACCGCAATGGCCAGACGCCGATCCCGTCCGTCCCAGTCGTCAAGGAGATCGGCCCTGTCGCGGGTGACAACACCGCGCACATTCAGGCCGCGCTCGACGAGGTGGGCGGGATGCCGCTCGGTGCCAATGGGTTCAGAGGGGCGCTGCTCCTCAAGGCCGGTCACTACATCGTCGACGGCACGCTCCGGATGAAGCACGACGGTGTCGTGTTGCGCGGGGTCGGCAAGGAAGCCGACACGTCGGTCAACACGGTCATCACCGGTAAGGGCGACGGGAGCAGGAGCGCGGTCCTCTTCGTCGGTGGTACCTCCGGCGGCTGGGAATCGCAGGTGCCCGGCACCAAGACCGGCATCACCTCCAGCCTGGTCACGACCGGACAGCGCCGGATCACCCTGGCATCGACGGCCAACCTCAAGGTCGGCGACAACATCATCATCTATCACCCGCACACCCAGGAGTGGATCGAGGCGATCAACGGCGGGGGCGTGGTGAACGACGCTCCCTGGGCCCCCGGCCAACCGCCGGAGCTGCCCATCATGTACAACAGGTACATCCGGGAGATCGTCGGCAACGACATCATCATCTGCGCCCCCGTCTTCAACGATCTGCGACGGTCCCTGTCCCAGTCCTACGTATACGTCTGGGACCGGGTCGGGCTCGTCCGCAATGTCGGTGTGGAGGACCTCCGCATCGACATGGACGATCCGTCGAGCACTAGCGAGGACCACCCACAGAGCTGCATCTTCGTCAGCAGGGTCGAGGACGCGTGGGTCATGAACGCCGCGCTCCTGCACTTCTCGGTCTCCGGCGTCTGGGTGCAGCGCAGCACGCGGGTTACCGTGCAGCGGGTTCGGGCCGTCCAACCTCGTTCCGAGATCATCGGAGGGAGGCGGTACAGCTTCTGCGCCGGTGGCATGTCCCAGCAGGTTCTCTTCAACGACCTAATAGCGTTCTATGCGCGGCACGCCTTCATCGGCACGGGGATGAGCACCTGCTCTGGCAATGTGTGGCTGAACGGGTACAGCAAGTTCGGCTACAACGAGACCGGCGGCCATCACCGGTGGAGTCAGGGGCTCCTGTATGACAACATCCAGGAACTGTCCAACCAGAGCGAGAACGACTGGGTCCTGGCCCTGCACAATCGCGGAGACAGGGGAGATGGGCATGGCTGGTCCTCGGTGAACAGCGTGGCGTGGAACTGCACCGTGGACAACGGCAAGAAGCTGTGCGTGCAAACTCCACCGACCGCTCAGAACTTCGCCATCGGCACTACCGGCATCGTCACCGGGCAGAACTGGTACACCAACCACCAGACCGGCTATGTGGAGGGGACCAACCGCTCGGGGCTGGCACCTGGCTCCCTCTACCTGGCGCAGCTCGCCGATCGGCTCCGTGGCTCGTAAGCGATGAGTGTTGGCCGCGCCTCACTGGGCACGGCCAACGCGCTCGACGCTACTGAGCTGAGCGTCACAGAGGCGGCCCAGCGAGGCGTTGCCCGCCTGGTGGCTGATGCGGAGCAGGGGACCGATCTGGTGGTCACCCGTCGGCATCAGCCAGTGGCGGCCGTGGTGAGCATTCGCCGGCTCAATGAGTTGGAGGAGGCGGCGGCTGATCTGCGTGATCTGGCGCTTGTGCTCGCCCGGTCGGTCACGGACACGGGGGAGCGGGTCTCGCTCGATGAGGTGCTTGCCGCTTTCGGGCATACTCGCGAGTCGCTGTCCGCCATCCCGGACGACGAGTGAATCGTGTCCGACGTCGTCTTCACGGCGCCGGCGGTCGACGACCTCCGGCGCATTGGCCCAGACGCGGTGCCCAAGGTACTCAAGAAGATCCTTCTCCTGCTGGACAACCCTGAGGCTGGTTACCCGCTCGGCGGGGAACTGACCGGTTTCCGGAAGCTGGTGGTCGGTCGCAACACCTGGCGTGTCGTCTACCGCATCACCGAAGACAAGTGGGTGGAGATCTGCGAGGTGTGGGCTGTCGGTGAGCAGGCCGACGCGGAAGTGTACGCGGAGGCGACGGCGAGAGTTCGCGAGGCGGGTGCCGGCCGTCCCGAGATCGTCCAGCTCGGCCAGGTGATCGAGCGACTTGGCACGCTGGCCGATCACATTCGGGTGGAGAAAGCACCCCCTAGAGAACCGGTTCCCGATTGGCTCGCGGATCGGTTGATCTACACGGTCGGGATGGCGCGCGAGGACATGGCCGCTCTTGATCTCCAAGAGGCGGTCGACTTGTGGGCTGAGTACCGGTCGAAGCCGCGTTAGGTCGCACGTCTATGGCCTGAAGTGAAGTGCTACCACCAGCAATATCTTTTTAAAGTGCCGAACGGGTACTGCGGCATCGGAGGCACTGGCGTCTCCTGCCCGGTCGGTCTGACGTCCGGCGAGGCGTAGACCTGCATAGATGGCCCGGCGCTGTCGGCGGCTGAGCGAGGTGCTCCGCGCGGGCGACGGATGGCCGGCGCCTGCAGCGTGGCCAGGACGCCGGCGTCAGCGTAGAGCGGCGGTTGGGTTTCAAGCACGGAGCTCGGCGAGGGGCCGGAATCATGATTCGGCCAGTGCGACCGCCCTTTCCAGGGCGTGCCGGGCGTCCTGTGGCGAACGTCTGCCGAGGCCGCAGGCGGGGGAGACGTCCACCATACGCGAGAGGACACTCTCCACAGTGCGGAGGATCTTCCGCTGGTCGCCCGGTTCTTGAGCCTCGTGGACCAGGCCGGCGGCGAACCTGGTGTCCCGGGGTAACGCCGCGAGGGATTCCAGCGGTTGGTAGAAGCCCGGTTCCAGGGGCGGCGGCTGGTCGCCCGCCGCCAGCGGAACATGGACGTACTCCAGCGAGCGGCCTCGCGGCCAGATCCGAAGCAGCGCGTTGACCATGGACACCGCAGGCGCAACAGTGCTCAATCGCTTCAGCGCCTTGTTGTTGAGGTCGCCGACGCAAAGGTGGACGCCGAAGCGAGTGCCCGGAGGTGCGGCGGAGACCTGCTTCACCATGCCGTGGACCAGCAAGTACGCAGCCGCCGTCCTCAGTGGCTTGGGCACGGTGGCCACCATGACCAACTCGGCGGGCACCTCAAGCTGGAACAGCACGTCTTGGCCGCCCCATCCGGTGATCTCCTCGATCTCCCGGGCGAGCGCGTCCCGGAAAGTCCCCCGGTGTCTGACTGTCCCGGCCGATCCGAAGGCGAAGAATGCGAGGTCCAGGTCGCCAGGGATCCCAACCTGGAACGACACAGCGTCCAGACGATGTTCCACGCGGATCTTCTTGAAGATCTCATAGCTTTCCCGAGCGGTGGCCGCGTGCCCGAGGTCGAGGGAGCCGGAGGTGAGCCGGTGTCCGCGCTTCACCATGAAGACGGGGCGGTCGTCGTAGTCGGACCAGTTTCCGTCCGTCCGCAGTTCGACGTCCGGATGCTCGCGGAGGCCGTCGACGATGTGCGTGATCCAGTTGCGGCGGGCGCCGACCTCCCCGTCCGCCAGTGACCTTAGGTACGGGCCCGCCATGCCTGCCGCGGTCGTCATGGCCTGACGTGTGTCGGCTGCTGGGTAGCTTCCGACGAGATGGATGTGGCGGCTTGGCATGTTCTCCTCCTCGTCAGCCCGCCACCACGCGGCAGCGGCGTCGTGGCCGTGTTCTGCGTTAGGGTGCGCTCCCCGAGTGTGATGAGTTTCGATCCTCCGGTCGAGCAGCCGATCGAATTCTGAGAGTGTCTCGCCGGTGCGTGCTGATCCCCCGTTCACGCGCCTGGCATGAGCGGCAACATCCGCTTGGCTGCTTGTCCCGTTCCGAACGGGTACTGCTTGATCGGTGGCACGGGCGTGACCTGCTCGGTGGGGGCTGACGTCCGGCGAGGCGCGTAGGTGCATCCAGCGGTCCGGCTCTTGCAGTCCGCCCGTACCCGCTCGTGCTCGTCCACGGCGGCGGCGGGCGTGGCACCGACTGGCTCGGCACGCCAGCACCGAACGTGCGGCCGGGCCTGGGACCAGTCACCCCTCGTGGCCGTCGGGGGTCATCCGAGGTCACGACGGTGGAGCCCGGCCAGCCCGGCAGCGGTGAGCCCGGCGGCGACGACGGCCAGCAGGACCAGCGGCGTCATGGTGAATTCGGCGACCGGAAGCCCAGGGGTCTGCGCGAACGGCGACACCTTCAAGATCGACGGATCGGCGTCCAGCAGTTCCACCGCGAACTCGAGCACGAGGCACAGGCCGAGCGCGGTATAGGGGACGATCGCGGCGAGCCGTGGCATCAGGCCGTACACCAGCGCCGAGATGGCGGCCAGCACCAGGACCGAAGGCAGCCGCGTCAGGTTCGCACCCAACAGCCGTGGAATCTCGCCGCCCGGATCTCCCGTGGACAGCCCGTAGACCAGCCCCATCCCGAGACCAAGCCCAGCGAGCACGATCCCCGACCCGGCTACGACGATGGCAAGGTGACCGCCTGCCCAGCGCAGCCTGCCGACCGGGCCGGTCAGGATGGTATCGGCACGGCCGGAGGTCTCTTCCGTCCGCAACCGCAGGGTCGCCTGAATCGCGTAGACCGTGATGACCTGGCTCATCAGGTAGATGACGAAGGCGAAGAAGCCGTCGACGGGACGGCCACCGCCACCCATCCGCTCGATCAGGCCCCTGAGGGCCTCGCTCGCGTTCAGTTGTTCGGTGACGCTCCGCGCCACGCCTCCCAGGCCGGCCCCGAACGCGGTGAACGCGACGGCCCAGGCGAGCAGCGTGCCCCTCTGCAGCCGCCATGCCAGGGCAAGCGAAGTGCGCAAACCCGGCGCCGCGTCGGCGGGTCCGAGCCGGGGCGGGAGGATTCCGGCCCCCAGGTCCCGGCGTGCGGATATCCGGTAGGCGCCGGCCACCAGCAGCAGGATCAGGCCGATGACGGGCAGCAGCGGCCAGTAGTGGTCACCGGCGAAGGGGCGCATGTGCTGGGTCCAGCCGAACGGCGACAGCCAGGACACCCAGGGACTCTTCTCGACGTCCGCGGTCGCGCGCACCGCGTACAGGACGACCTGTTGCAGGTCGGCCCGTCGGCCGTCTCGGGTGCGGTGAAGTACCTGATGCGGGTCGGGATCGTGACCCGTGAGCGAGACCCCGGAGAGCGTCGTGATCATTACCGCGTCGACCAGACGGCGTGGTACAAAGCGGCAGCATCGAGTGACGAGGTGTTCCGTCGCTTCGAGGAGGGCGCACGCGACGGGGCCGACGTATTGGGCACGGACACGCCCGCCGGGGCCCGGATGGACGAGACCCGGCGCTTCTTCGCGTTCCTCCGCAGCGAGGTCCCCCTGCTTCTGCACAAGTGGAACGAGTTGAACGCTCAGCCCGCAGAGCAGCCGGCCAGCCCGGATCGAGGGGCCCTGTGATGGCACCTGGCGGCCACCTGGCCCCCAGGTTACTGAAGAGGCTGCTGACGAACGACTCTCATCCAGGCGTCCCAAGTCCTGGAAGAAGTGGCGAAATGCTCCTCTTGGGGAGATCATTCAAATCCGCCTCGAGCGCCGGATGCGCCTCGGCATCGAGAGCGAGGCACAGGCCGCAGCGCGCATCCAACGTGTCCGCCGACGGATGCAGCACCGGTCGGTCTGACATCTGGCGACGCATAGGCGTGCGTAGCGGCCGGTCCTTGCGTAGAGCGAGGACCGGCATTTTGCTACTTCGAGTAGTAAACTGAGCCCATGAGCATGCCAGAGCGAGACTTCGCCCCCGGAGACGGCCCGGCCGCCAAGGTCAGTGTGTCTCTGAGAACGGGGAACATTCGCGCTGTCCGAGAGCGAGTCGGGGCCCGCGGTTTTTCCGCCTACGTTGATGCCGCTGTGGAGCGTCAGATCGAGCGGGATCTCTTGGAGGAGGCCCTGCAGGCGAACGAGGCCGCTTCTGGGCCGATCCCACAGTCCTTGCGTGATGAGGCGGCGGAGTTGTTCCGCCGCGTGAAGTCGGCGCCCGCACTCCAAGAGGAGGACGGATGGCGCGCGCACGAAGCCGGTTGAGCGCGGGCACCGTCGTTCTCGATTGCGAGGGGCTCGTGAAGTGGTGCGAGGCCGACCAGCGAGTGACGGCATTCGTACGGGAGGCGCAGGACAACGATTTTCGGGTGGTGGTCAGCGCCATGACACCGATCGAGGCGCAAGACGTTCGGGTCAAAAGCGATCGTCTCAAGTGGTATCTGTCCCGGTTGAAGATTGAGCCGGTGACCGAGGACATCTCCTCGCGAGCGATCGAGCTTCTTCGAGATGCCCGCCTGCACGGTCACAAGTACGCCATCGACGCTGTGGTCGCAGCCACCGCACTGCGCTCGGTGCGCCCTGCCATCGTCCTGACGTCTGACGAGGACGACCTGAGCAAACTGTGCGGGAAAGCAGCGCAGGTGGTCGCTGTCTAGACTCGATCTGCTGGCGGCGGAAGGCCCGTTGCTGGGAGAGCCGTACACGCGACAGCTCGATGGCAAGCTGCGCGAGCTGCGGTTCTACCTTGATGATCTGACAATGCGGATCAGCTACTGGATCGCTTCGGATCGGCGCCTTCTGGCTGTTTTCCACAAAACGTGAATGAGGGAAGATCGAGAAGTGGACCGGGCTCGGCGGGCGCTGTCCCGTTGCAAGGACGAGGCGCACTCGGTGGACGAGGAGTGGTGATGAGCGAGCGGACCGATTGGGCTGATCTCCGTGACCGACGACTGTCCGAGCCAGGGGCGGCCGAGGCATACGATGCGGCTCGTCTCGCCTTCGAACTCGGTCGGGCAGTACGACAGATGCGGGAATCTCGTGGGTGGAGCCAGAGCGAGCTGGCTCGTGCGGCTGGCATGACGCAGTCAGCAGTGGCCCGTTTCGAAGGAGGAGGCACCGTGCCGACGCTGCCGGTCCTCGAGCGACTGGCTAGGGCTCTGGACGCCGAGCTGGAGGTGCGAATCAGTCCACGTGCTCCCGCAGCCCGAGCCTGATTTATCGCGCGAGATGAAGTGCTACCACCAGCAGTATCTTCACAAAGTTCCCAATGGGTACTGCGGTATAGGGGGCACAGGCGTGGCCTGTCCGGTCGGGCTGACGTCCGGCGAGGCATGAGCCGACGCTCGCTTCGGGATCGCGGTTCTGTGCAGAAAGATATACAGTTGATGTATGACTGTTCTGCGCGACGCTACTGAGCTGAGCGTCACAGAGGCGGCCCAGCGAGGGGTCGCTCGCCTGGTGGCTGATGCGGAGCAGGGGGCCGATCTGGTGGTCACCCGCCGGCATCAGCCAGTGGCGGCCGTGGTGAGCATCCGCCGGCTCGATGAGTTGGAAGAGGCGGCGGCTGATCTGCGCGACCTGGCGCTTGTGCTCGCCCGGTCGGTCACGGACACGGGGGAGCGGGTCTCGCTCGATGAGGTGCTTGCCGCTTTCGGGCATACTCGCGAGTCGCTGTCCGCCATCCCGGACGACGAGTGAGTCGTGTCCGACGTCGTCTTCACGGCGCCGGCAGTCGATGATCTCCGACGCATTGGCCCAGATGCGGTGCCCAAGGTACTCAAGAAGATCCTTCTCCTGCTGGAGAACCCCGAGGCTGGTTACCCGCTCGGCGGGGAACTTACCGGTTTTCGGAAGCTTGTGGTCGGCCGCAACACCTGGCGTGTCGTTTACCGGATCACCGAGGACAAGTCGGTCGAGATCTGTGAAGTATGGGCCGTCGGTGAGCGAGCCGATGCGGAGGTGTACGCAGAGGCGACGGCGAGAGTTCGGGACGCAGGGGACAATCGTCCGGAGATCGTCCGACTCGGCCAGGTGATCGAGCGTCTCGGCACGCTGGCTGATCACCTGCAGGTGGATGAAGCGCCCCCTAGAGAACCGGTTCCGGACTGGCTCGCGGATCGGTTGATCCACACGGTTGGGATGGCCCGCGAGAACGTCGCCGCTCTTGATCTTCAAGAGGCGGTCGACTTGTGGACTGACTACCGGTCGAAGCCGCACTAGGCCGCATTACTATCCCCTGCAGTGCATTGCTACCACCAGCAGCACTTGTTCAAGGTTCCGAACGGCTACTACGGCATCGGTGGTACCGGTGTCAAGATGAGTAACCCATCCGAGTGGCCGAACACTTGTCCGACAGGTCTGACGAAGACCGAAGATTGACGAGATCATTTCGGATCGGGCCTACCGCGATCGTTCTCAACGGTTGATTGGGTTCGTAGCCATGGGTCTGGAGTTGGGAACAGGTCAGCCGGTTAACATGGTTCATTTGCTGCGGAGCGCCGCAACACGCTTGTCATGGTGCAGAATGATCGTGTGACGAAGGTCGTTCCGGCTGAGCGGATGCCGGCGGCAGCACTGGCCGCCAGGGTCATCATGACCTTGCAGGTAGGCTTGGGACTTTTATTTCTAGCCATATTTTTGGCGGGCGCAGTGGCTGCCGCCAGCGATGCGGCACTTCTCGTGGCGTTCCTCCCCGGCCTCTTGTTCGTGGTGCTCCAGGGGTGGCTGATATTTCGCTGGTCGTCACGCAGGAAGTGGGTGCGCTGGTCTGCCATCGCCATCGAGGTGGTCGCGGTCGGCAGCAGTGTCATCACGGCCGTTGTCGACGGCGAGCTCGGTGGGGCAACGCTGGCCGGCCAGGTCCTGCCGCTCGCGATCGTCGTCCTGCTGCTCACGCCCTCGGCGGCACGCTGGTTCGAACGTTGACGTCGCCCATCATGAGGTCATCGGCACGCGTTCCTCCGCCGACGGACTCATGCTTGTCCCGGCAGGCCCTACGAAGACCGAGGGAATGACAAGATCATTTAGCAGCTCAAGATCCACTCATTCAGTCGGCTGGTTGCGGGTTCGTCTCCGAACGCGCAAACAGGTCCCCGGCCAACTGGAGATCCAGCGGCGGGCGCTTTGCATTTATGCGCCGAGCTGCGGTCGCGGCGGCTTCGGCGAACCATACAGCTCCCGGTAAACCTCGCGTAGTTCGACTGCTTCGGCCAGGCCATGTTCCTCGACGCCCGCGATGACCTCTTTCGCCCGCCAGTAGTTCGATGGCACGAGCAAGCCACTCATCACCGCCTGGAGAGCGACGTGGCCAGCCTCACCCGGCTCGTCCGTGGCAAGCAGGGCCAGCGCCAGATCCAGCCGCGCGGACGCGGCCCGGCGCGGGCGCGGCCCGCCGTCCTCAGCGGACTCCAGCCGTGCGAGGACCTGCCGTGCGTATCCCACCGCAGCAGGATCGCCAAGCCACGACAGCGTTGTCGCGGTATACGCCTCGCTTTTGGCGGGGTCGTAGCGGAAGTGGTGCTCCGGCCGGTCCGGCATGGGCATGGGAGAGACGATCTGATGAATCCGGGTGAGCGCGGCCCTCGTCTCGGTGCCCTTCCTCATCCGCGCCCATGCCCGACCTTCCTGCCCGGTCGCCTGGATGTACGCCGAGCTCTTGCGCGGGGCGCCGTCTTGCGCTGCCTGGGCGAGGATCATGGCGTGCTGGTATTCACCCTCGGTGAGGGCTTGCCATGCTTCTGTTTCCAGGCACCACGCCTTGATCTCGGCGTGCTCGGCGTCGTCGGCCAACTGCCCCGCCGTCCGCAGGCGCGCTGCGGCTGCGGGATGTTGTCGCAAGTCGATGTGGCAGGTTCCCGCAAGCAGCGATAGCCAGCCGCCGGCCACGAGTAGGCGGCGGTGCTCGGCGAGGGTCTTCTTGCCGTCGAGGAGCCGCGCAACGTACTCCAAGTGCCGTCTCACCCGCCCCAGCAGTTGGGCGGGGGGTGTGCGAGGGTAGGCCGACGCCAGGTCGTCCACGGCGAGCTCCAGCCGTTCCAGCGTTTCCCTGCCGACATCGCTGGCCGCCGCGCGGCGAGCGAGCTCGATGGCGTCGATCTCGTCGCCGAGGTACGTCTCATCGTCCACGTCGTTGAACAGGACGTGCTCGCTCAGCCCATACAGGCGGCAGTACAGCTCGGCGTATTCGTCGTCGGGCCGATGCTTGCCGCTCTCATGATCCCGGATTCGGCGCACCATGCTCTCGGGCTCAGGCATGATCCTTTCGGCGACCTTGGAAAGTTGCACTGCGAGATCCCGTTGAGACCATCCTCGTCTGGTCCGTTCGGTACGCAGCCGACCGGCCCAGGCCGGAATCTTGCTCATCGTGCGCACACCTCCGGAGGACGGGCGGACACGGGCGGATAGCCGGGTGCGCCTCCAGTGTCCTCTCCCGCAGTCGTACCACGCGTGGATGTGATGGAACCGTGCACTGGGACAGGGAAAACCGCGACGCCATGACTGATGTCGAGCTGCGAAGCCTGGTTGAGATCACGGACCAGAACGTTCGTCAGGTGATGGCTCGGGCGGCGCTCCTGCAGGACTGGGCGGGGCGTCAGCTCTCCACGCTGCGCAACACCTACCCGGCCTGGAACATCGACCGTGAGCGGGGTCCGGCCGGAGAGGTGTCTTGGACAGCCGAGTTGCGCAGAGAACTCACACCCGCGCTGGTGGCGGCGGGAGTCATGAGTACTATCCGGCAGCCGGACGCCATCGCGCTCGCTGCCACCCTGGCCTGGCAGGCGGCCCTTCTCCACAACGGGGGACGGTCCCGTGCCGGACCTATCTGAGCCACCCTGGCCCGCCGGTTGCAGGTGTCGCAGGCGGCGGGTCAGGGGTCCAGGTCAGGCCGCGAATGGCCTGACTCAGCCAGCCCTTTGGGCCGACGAAGAGGGATATCCCGAGATGGTCAACGACAGACACAAGATCAACGATCTGTACGCGCACGACCTCGACGAGGACTTGTTCGCTGAAGTGGACGGGACCACTCTGGCGTACGCGCCGATACCCGACGTCGAGGACGCGTACGCCGTGCGCGACATGAGCAACATCGACGCCGGGACCATCCGCCAGCCGGGCACCGCGCTGCGGAAGCTCGGCGTGGTCCTCTAGCCGCACACCGCAGTCCTCGCCGGAGGCGCAACCCCTCCAGCTACGGACCCCGAGCAGGCGCGGCGGTCACGGCCCCACCACACCCAAGGCCCACCGCCGCGCCACTGGAAGTGACTGGAACATGCGCGACTGGGAGTGGTACGTGCCACGAGTGCCGCGACCGCGGGTGCGTAAGACGTCCTGCTGCGGTGCCTACGAATTCGTGTGCGAGGGCGGCGAGTACGTCGTGTTGCGCCCCGCCAAAGATGGAGGCCACGAGGAAACCGCCAGGGGCTTGTACGCACGCACCCTGGCGGTGTGGAACGAGCTCGTCTCCCAGCACCAATGCAGCAGGCGGGCGTCATGATCGCCGCTCGTCAACTGGCTTCCTTGAGCCGTAGCCATCCTTGTCTGCCCGCACGGCTACGGCACCCTCGCCCCGGCGCACCAGGCCCGGGACCGGGGCGAACAGGCCGTGGGGCTGTGCTGCTGGAGTCGCAGCCTCACGGCCGTTCGCCACCCTCTCCGGCCCCCAGCGCCGTAAGCTCGCCAACTACTCAACCGACCGGAAGACCACCATGACCGATGCCCTGATAGACGCGCTGAGCGACGCGTTCCCTGACCGGCCACTGCGGATCGGGACACGCAGCTCACCCATGGCCAAGCACCAGGCCGGCGACGTACGCGACCGCATCCAGAAACGCATCCCCGGCCTGGACGTCGAGCTGGTTCCCATGCAGACCAGCGCCGACCTGTGGCCGGGCGACCTCGCCGAGCTGGGCGGCAAGCGGCGAGCATGCCCGGTGAGCGTGAGCCGGCGGCCGAGCCGGTCGGCCAGTCATCCCGCCACGACATGGGAGAACAACGACCCGACAACGAAGACCGCCATCACGGCACCGACGTCAAGCTAGCGTTTTGGCGGCCGGCGTAACCGACCGGCCATCGCTACGCCGCTCTTTTAGCCGGATAGATGAGGATGAGATCCACGCCTGGACGCGTATACAGGCGCAGCCGGTAGATGCCAGGACCGCTGCGCGCGAGATTGGGGAAGCGCACCTTGCTCGCCGACAGCGTCTGCATCACCAGGTGACCCGATTCGCTGACGATGTCCGCCTCGGCCACCTTGTCCCAGCCTTTGCGTCGCAGAGGTGGCGGGGCCGAACGCAGCGCCTTCGCCGTGACGCAGGTCGCCCAGTCCTGGCTGGGTGTGAAGATCAAGGCCAGCTGACCGCTGGTTGCCAGGGTGTCGACCGATTCCGCATTCCAGATCACCTCGGAATCTTCCTCGGTGTCCGATTCCGGGTCCCGGATGCCGTAGGGCTGTGCATCCCAGTCGTAATAGGACGCGGTCGCCTGGAATCGAGTACGTAGCGCGGGCCACGGGTCGCGGCACAGAGCGTCCTCCTTGCGCGCCTCGCGCGCAAACTGTTCGCGCTCGATGTTCTCCTTCTCTGCCTGCTGCTGCTCTATCTGAGCGGACGACAGCAACAGATCCGGATGTTTCCGTTCGATCACCTCCGGGCAGAGCAGCGCGAGCAGCGCCGGCCGAGCCTTGACCGGCTCTCCGGCGGCGAACCTGGTGCACGCATCTCTGCCCTTGCCCAGCAGTTCCTGGTCCGAGACCTGTCGATCAGGCTTGCTCACGCTGCACAGGTAGGCCCGATCGCGCTCGTGGGGCGGGACATCCGCGACACGTGGCGGTTTCCACCGCGCCCAACAATCCAAAAGCTGATCGCTCTGCCAGGTGTAGGTGAGATGTGGAGGGTCCTCGGGTCCGACGACCATCAGCAGGAGGACCGTGGCTGCCACAGCCGCGACCGCTGTGGGCACTCGCAGAGGCGCCTTCTGTCTCGGCTCACGGTTCAGTTCATGCGCCGTGCGCGCCAGCCAGACGACGTAGAGCACATCCATCGCCTCGGCGATCGACTCGATCGTGCTGCCCCTCGTCAGGCCATCTACGAGCTCTACCAGGAACGCACTGGCGAATGTGCCCCGCCTGGCAGGACCCGTGCTGGGTGGATCAAGGGTGTCTCTGTCCTGCTGCGATCCGGCTGGTGTTGGATATTCGGTGCATAGCGGTAAAAGGTTCACTAACCTCTTCGGGTGATTTCCTACCGTGCGATCGTCCCTGCGGACCTCGACCGCGTGACCGCTTGGATCGTGACTGAGCCCGTCGGCTGGATCCCCGCCGACCGTTACCTCACCGAACTGGCCGAGAACATGTACCGGCCGGAATGGACGTGGATCGCCGAGGTAGGCGACCGGGTCGTGGGACGGGCGCTGTGGTGGGGGCCGAGGGACAGCGCGTACCCGGTCGCGCTCGACTGCCTCGACGTGGATCCCGCCATGGGTGACCGCGCCGCCATCGCCGCCGAGCTGATCAGGGCCGCGCTGGCGGGGTTCCCGCGGCCGGTGCAGTACGCGATCAAGGTGGCGGGCGGCTGGCGCGACGATCCGGCCACGTCGGTGGCCGTGGAGTGGCGGCGGGCGGCGGCACACGCGGCGGGCCTCACCCGGGAGGTGGAGCGGCTGCAGTTCGAGTGGACACCGGCCGACGGGGTGCCTCCGGCGACCGGCGCGCTGCGGTTCGCCGAGGCGTCCGACGAGGAGTTCCTGGCGGTGTTCACGAGAATCGCCGAGGGCAGCCTGGACGCCCAGACCCGGGCGAGCCTGGCGGCCAAGGGCGTGGACGCGACCGCGCGCGAAGAGATGGACTTCTATCTGAGGGCGCCGGGCAAGCGGGAGTGGTGGCGGATCGCCTATACGCACGAGGGCGAGGTGGCCGGTATGGCGATCCCCTCGGCGACGCCGTACAACGTGAATGTCGGGTATCTCGGGGTGGTCCCGGAGTTCCGGGGGCGCGGCTACGTGGACGAACTGCTCGCCGAGATCACCCGCTTCCACGCGGCCAACGGAGAGTCGCGCGTCACCGCCACCACCGACGTGGGCAACGCGCCGATGGCGGCAGCGTTCCAGCGTGCTGGATACCGCAACACGGAGATCCGGATCAACCTCTCCAACGACATCCGGCCCTGAGAACTGCCGATGCCGATGCGGGGTGGACGCCTTCACCAGATTTCACGGTTGTGCCAGGCACTTGGCGCCGGCGATGCCCACGGAGAGCTCCTTGCCGGATTTGCCCTGCACACTGATGGAGTTGGTGTCGCCGGAGTAGGCCACCTCGGCTGCTGAGTCGCAGATCTTCTGTGCTGTGCTTGACTCGCCGTCGCCGAGGGTGGTCTCGATCGACACCAGCGTGCACTGGCCCTGCATGGTAACCGATTCGATTTCGGGCTGCTGCGCACGCTGCTTGACCTTGTCGGCGGTCTTGCCGCAGGAGTCCTGGGCGGGTGCCGAGGTCGCGCTCTGGCCGTCCCCGGGTGGTGGGCTCGGTGCGCGTGGGCCGGCTCCCGGCTGGCCGCAGCCGGACGAGACGACGAGCGCGATGGCCAGCAGGGCGATCCTGGAGATCATTGCCATCAGGCGGTCACCGAGAGGGTCCAGCCCTGTTTGCAACTGGAGCTGAAGGTTCCGTTGTCGCAGCCTTCGACGATGAACCGGTAGCCGCTGGTGGTCATCACGCGGACCCGCATCCGGCCGCTGGTGCCTCCGCCGACGTCTCGCTGGGTTCCGGCTCTCTCCGCGGCGCTGGTCCAGCGGACGAGGAAGCGGTCGTAGGAGCGGGGGGCGGTCGTACGCCAGTCGACGTAGGCGTATCCGCCGATCGACCAGGCCGACACCACCATCTTGGGCCCTTGCCGGGGTGACCAGACCATCTGCCCGCGAAGGAAGTTCTGCCTGCGTCCGGCCCAGACGCCGTTGAGGTAGACGTCCACCTCGGAGGTGCGCGGGCAGCCCAGCGCGCTGTTCTCGCCGCCGAGTTCGATCCACCGGGCGCCGATCAGGCCGTAGGGCTGAATGCGGCAGGCGCTCGTCACGGCCGCCCCGGTGGTCGCCGTTGCGGTGCCGGCATGGGCGGGGACCCCGGCGCACAACGTTGCGGCCAGCACGAGCGGGGTGCCGACCGATAGCACGCGGCATAGGGTCACTGCCGCGGATGTACGGCTGGTGCCAACACTTGCCATGATGCGATCATCTCGATTCTGGTGGTGTGGGTGTAGTGAGGGCACCGCCGCGCGTGCTGCGGTCGGCCAAGGGGCGCGCATGGCCTGGTGAATGAGCGCGTCATCTGGACCCGGCTCTTCATCGTGGAAGGGCTGGGCCGCCCCTGGTGAAAGGCTCAGTTGCTGTCGGCATCCCGACGAGGACCGAGGAGGAGTGGATCGGAGTGAGATCGACTCGTCGGCCGGCCTGCGTCTGCCGTTGCTCGATCTGTCGATCGATGTGAGGGCGACGATTCAACGATGGGCGGGCACGCGATGAGCTGGTGGGGACGCTGCCGAGTCCACGTGAAAGGCCGGGACCTGCGTGACCTGGTTCTGGTCAGGTGGTACTGGGCCCCAGAGGGCTGTCAGGGGTTGGCGAGCCGCTCGCGAACGGTTCCTTCAGCTCAACAAAGATCGTGTGGGTGTCGGTGTCGCCGATGTTCTCGCCGGAATGCTCTTGAGCGCCGACCCATCGGACCTGCCCGGCTTGGAGTTCGACATCCACCTGCTGGGCGCCGGCCGCAACCCTTCTCTTGAAGGAACTCAGCGTGTACATGACACTGTCGGGATGCCGATGAGGGGTGGTCTTGTCGCCCGGCTTGTCCTTGTACTCCAGTACACGGATGCGCTCGTTCTCGAAGATCAGTTTATAGAGGTCGGGGTTGGTCGTGGTGGGATCGTGGTCCATGAGCGCATCACCCGGTCTGCTTCGTCAGAGCACTGACGCCGATATGGGACTCAAGTCCCATGGGACGAAGATACCATGATGGGCATGTCAGTACCATATGAGTTGGGTGGCCGTCATCAGCAGAAGGTTCGTACGCGCCAAGCGCTCATCTCGGCCACGCGTGAGCTGCTGACGCAGGGGGTCATCCCCACCGTGGAGCAGGCCGCGGCCGCAGCAGGGATCTCCCGGACGACGGCGTACCGGTACTTCCCCAATCAGCGCACGCTGCTGCTTGCCGCACATCCCGAGACCGAGCAGCAGTCGCTGCTGCCCGAGCATGCGCCCAGCGATCCGCAGGCCCGGCTCGACCTGGTCATGGAGGCTTTCACCCGGATAACCGTCGAGTGGGAACCGCAGCTGCGCACCTCGCTGCGCCTGTCGCTCGAACCGGCCCCCGACACCGACCGGCCGGTTCTCCGCGGAGGTCGAGCGATCGGCTGGATCGAGGACGCCCTGGCGCCCCTGCGCGAGACCAACCCCGAGATCGATGTGCATCGGCTCGCCGTGGCGATCCGATCCGCCAGCGGGATCGAGGCGCTGATATGGCTCACCGACATCGCCGGCCTCTCCCGTGAGGAGGCGGTGGAAACCATGCGCTGGTCGGCACACGCCCTGCTGCAATCGGCGCTCGCCGGCAGGGCCCCCTCACACTCGTAGCCTGCCCCTACCCCGGGCAACGGCTACTCCGGGTGGCCGCCGGACATCGGCGACGCCGTGCTACGCAATCACTGGAGGTGGGTGGCGAGGCTGCTGCGCGGGACGTACCGGGCTTCACTCGGTGGCCGTAGGAACCTTGTTGTACAACCGGCCGGCAAGGTCGACTCCCACGACCGCGCCGCTGTCG
This sequence comes from Nonomuraea sp. NPDC049480, assembly GCF_044465905.1. Classification (NCBI taxonomy): domain Bacteria; kingdom Bacillati; phylum Actinomycetota; class Actinomycetes; order Streptosporangiales; family Streptosporangiaceae; genus Nonomuraea; species Nonomuraea sp. NPDC049480. The sequence continues at coordinate 150,861 of NZ_JBITMD010000007.1, read as the reverse complement.
TCGCGGGTGAAGAAGCCGCGCTGCCCCGCCAACCCGCCGCTGGTGACGATGTACTCGTCCGTGCCGCCGGACAGCAGGCCGATGTCGGCCGGCGCGTAGTCCGCGGGCAGTTCGGTGTCCGACGCCGCACGGATCTCCGGCTTGATCAGGACCTCGAGTGTCAGCCCTGCCCCCTCCACGCTGATGGTGAGCGTCATGGCGTCGATCTCGTAGCGGCCGGCGATCTCGCGGGCCCGCGCCTCGTCATAGGGGAGCGGCTCCGGGTCTCGGTCGATCACCCCCAGGTAGTGCTCGAGCACCCAGCGGACGACGGCCTGGTTGAAGGGGATGCCATCCGGTCCTGCGTTGGACAGCGCGACGACGGCGAAGTTCCTTTCGGGCACGATGAGAAGCTCGGAGAACTGGCCGTACGCTGACCCTCCGTGCCCGACGGTGCGAACGCCGTCCACGTCGCGCAGGAACCAGCCGATGCCGATGGCGTCGCCGAGCGTGCTGGCCCGCAACGCGACCGTCGGCTCCTTCATCCGCTGCAGCACCTCGGCGGGCAGAACACCGACACCGCTCTCCGCGCGGCCGTCACCGAGATGGAAGCGGGCCCAGCGAAGCTGGTCGGCCAGCGAGGACGCGACGCCTCCGCCTGGGTTGTTGCCGCGCGTGTCCTTCCACGGCCGCGCGATGGACAGCGTTCCGTCCTGGCCGAGGTCGTGCCCCACGGCGAACCGCCGGGTCATGACATCAGCGGGCGCGAAGAAACTGTGCGACAGCCTCAGCGGCTCGAACACGAGGGAGGTGACGGCCCGCTCGAAGGTCAAGCCGGTGACCTTCTCGATGATCCGACCGGCCAGGTTGAACCCCGCCTGGCTGTAGGAGGCCCGGGCAGCAGGCGGCGCGATCTGCGCCAACTCGGCCATCTTCGCCACATAACCTGCCAGGGCGTCGTCCCCGTCACCGGTGTCGACGATGATCCCCCAATCCAGCCCTGCAGTGTGGTTGAGCAGGTTCTGCACGGTGACCTCCGCCGCGGCCCGCTCGTCCGCGAGCACGAGTTCGGGAACATACCGGCGCACCGGCGCCTCCAGCTCGACCCGTCCCTCCGCGACCAGGCGCATCAGCGCGGTCGCCGTATAGGTCTTGGTGACCGAGCCCAGCTGGTAGAGCGTGTCCTGGTCGACAGGCAGCGGGTTGTCGAGGCTCGTCACGCCGTGGCAGGCGTAAATCTCCTTTCCGTCCGCCCACACCCCGACGGCGACGCCAGGAATGCCGAACTTGGTGGCCGTCGCCTCGACGAAAGCGAACAGCGTGTTATCTGACATTTCATTCCCCTGAGTCTGAGTGGAGGTCTTGGTGAGTTCCATGGGGAAGACGATCGCCCCAGCCGCTGACACGGCGCTTCTGCGGCGCTGATACAACAGGCGAGATTGGTCAGGGCGGGCCTCAGCCCCGGTACGGCGTCAGCATCGGCTTTGATGGGCCGAATGTCATGCCTGATGGGGTGGCGTTCTGGGAGGCTATTGAGGTGCGAATTGTCCTGCTTGGCCCGATTGAGGCCTATGCCGATGACATGAAAATGATGGACATCGGCGGTGTCCGGTTGCGTATGTTGCTGGCAAGGCTCGCCATGGCGGCAGGTCGTCCGGTGTCTGCCGACTCGCTTATCGATGATGTGTGGGGTGACGAGCCGCCGTCAGGGGCGGCCGGCGCGTTGCAGGGACTGGTGTCCCGGTTGCGTAAGGCATTACGCAGGACCGGAACGGTGGACCTGGTGGCGGGGGGCTACCGGCTGTCGGTGCGGGACGCGGACGTGGACGCGCTTCGGTTCGAGGAGCTGGCCGGGCAGGGCAGGCGTGAGCTGGCGGCGGGCAGGCCCAAGGAGGCGGCTTCGGTGCTCGGCGGCGCGCTGGGGCTGTGGCGGGGCCCTGCGCTGGCGGATGTGCTGGAGGCCCCGTTCGCCCGCGTCTACGCCACGAGGCTGGAGGATGTGCGCGCAGCGGCCGCTGAGGACTACTTCGACGCGGAGCTTCAGCTGGGCAGGTACGCCGAGGTACTGTCCGATCTTGAGGCAGCCGGCGCTGAGCGCCCGCTGAGCGAGCGGCTGGCCGGGCTGCGGATGCGCGCGCTGTCGGCGGCGGGCCGTCAGGCCGATGCACTGGCGGTGTACGAGGAGATCCGCGCCGGGCTGAGCGAAGAACTCGGCGTCGATCCCTCGGCCGCGCTGCAGGAAACGCACCTGGCTCTCCTCCGCGGTGAGCTGGAGCGGCCCCAGGCGCGGCCGGTACCGGCCGCGAGCAAGCTTCCTGGACGGCTGACGAGCTTCATCGGCAGGAAGGCCGAGCTGGACAAGCTGGCGGAGCTGATGGCGGCCTCCCGGCTGGTCACCATCATCGGACCCGGCGGCGCGGGCAAGACCCGGCTGTCCCTTGAGACGGTGAGCCGCGATGGGGCTTACCAGCGTGGGCGGGTGTGGTTCGTACCGCTGGCCAGAGTGAGCGCGCCGGATCAACTGGTCGACGCGGTGGCAGGCGCGCTCAACTCCCTGGATTTCGGCCCGCCCGGCGGGTTGCAGACGCACAACGCCGTCGACCGGGTGGCCGAGCTGCTCGACGTCGGAGACGCGGTGCTGGTGCTGGACAACTGCGAGCATCTCGTTCAAGCCGCTGCCGAGCTCGCCGAACAGCTGCTCGACCGGCTGCCTCAGGTACGGATCCTGGCCACCAGCCGGGAACCGCTGGCGATCACTGGGGAGGCACTGTGCCATCTCGGCCCGCTCGAACTGCCGGCGGAGTCGCCGGAGCTCGCGGAGGCGGCCGCAGCAGCCGCGGTACGCCTGTTCGTCGACCGGGCCGCCGATGTCCGGCCGGGCTTCGTGCTGGAGGAGTCCACGGTGGACGCCGTGGTGGAGATCTGCCGGCGGCTGGACGGGATGCCGCTGGCCTTGGAGCTGGCCGCGGCCAAGCTGCGTTCGATGAGCGTGGACCAGATCGCGCGGCGCCTCGACGACCGGTTCCGGCTGCTCACCTCGGGTAGCAGGACCGCGCTGCCGCGCCAGCGCACGCTGCTCGCGCTGGTCGAGTGGAGCTGGGACCTGCTGGAGGAGCCCGAACGGGTGCTGGCCCGCAGGCTGTCGATCTTCCCCGGCGGGGCGACCGTCGACGCGCTGGAGGCAATCTGCTCGGACGAGGCGCTGCCCGCAGAGGACGTTTTGTACGTGCTCGGCTCGCTGGTCGAGAAGTCCATCGTGCAAGCCTCTGGCGAGGACGAAGAGCGCTACCAGATGCTGGAGACCATCCGCGCCTACGCGGGCACCCGGCTCGCGATGTCCGAGGACGACATCTCCGGCCGTTTCGCGGACCATTTCCTCGCGCTGGCCGAGGAGCACGAGCCGCTGCTGCGTACCGGTGAGCAGCTACGGGCGATCGCAGTCTTCGACGCCGAACACGACAACCTGATCTTCGCACTGCAAACGACCCTGGACGCCGGAGACGCGCTCATGGCGTCCCGCTTCGTCACAGCGATGTTCTGGTACTGGGGAATCAGGGGGATGAACGCCCAATTCGAGACGTTTCTCGCCGCGGTGCTCAAGTTCGGCGACGCGCTGCCTGACGAGGCGCGCGCCGCGTTCAGCGTGGTGTATCTCGCCGCGGGCGTCCCGGTTACCGCCGCCCAGGCGGATTCTCTGAGCGCGGGCGCCGATTCGATCGCGGCGCGGATGTTTCACCCGGCGTTGCCGTTGTTGCAGATTTCCCAGATGGCGTCCGCCACGGGCGACTTCGGGCTCACGGAACACCAGCGCCGGCAGGCGCTGAGCTCGCCGGATCCGTGGGTGAGGGCCAGCGCGCAGTGGGCGTGGGACTTCGTCCTCACCCAACGGGGCGACCTGCGGACCGGAGCGGCGGCGCGGCTGGAGGCACTGCGCGGCTTCGAAGCAGTGGGCGATCGCTGGGGGCTGGTGATGAGCCTGCTCAACGTCGGCCGGGACCATTCTCTGCGGGGCGAGTACAGCCCGGCCATCGCCGCATTCGAAAGGGCGGTCGCGATCAGCTCCGAGCTCGGCACAGAGGAGTACCTCTTCTCGACCAAGTCCAGGCTCGCGCAGGAACGGATGCGCAGCGGTGATCTGGACGGCGCCCTGCGGGACATCCACGCCGCGCGGCGCCAGGCCAAGGAGCGCGGCCATCGGCGTCTGGAGGCCAACCTGTTGTCCACGATCGCCGACGTGCACTGCGTCGCGGGTGACACGGAGCAGGCCGACCAGGCCCTGGACCGGCTGGAAGGACTCGTACACCGGCTGCCCTACCCGGAGGAGATGGCCAGGGACATGCTGGCGGGCATGCGGATGGCGGTCCGGCTCGGGGAGGGAGCGGCCGTACAAGCCCGCGAGCTGCTGCCCAGGGCCGTCCGCGGCTACTTCGCCCGGGGCGACAGCAGCGGCATGGCGTGGCCCGCGGCGCTGCTTGCCCGGCTGCTCGTGCTGGAGAATGACCCGCAAGGTGCGGCGACCGCTCTGGGGATGAGCCAGGTGATCCGCGGTGAGTTCGACGAGGGCTGCCCGGAGCTGCGTGCTCTGGTCACTGAACTGATCGGACGGCTCGGCGAGGACGGGTACCGCGAGGCGTACCGCCGAGGCGCCGAGCTGCCGAGGCAGGACGCGCTGAACCGGCTGGCCGAGCAGGCCGGCCAGCCTGTCAGTACTCCAGCCGGTGCGCCCAGAGATTGAGGAGGTGGTCGTCCAGCGACCATGACCTGATCACAAGCTCGTCGTCGCCTGCCGGTGTGAGTCCGGTCCGCGAAGCGTCTCTGATCGGCTTAGCGATCCTGAGGAATCCCTAGGAACAGTGCACGGCGAAATGCCGGGCATGCACCGATCGTCTTCGTGCCCTGGTGCCGGTGGACAAAGCCCCCGGCCCGCGTGGCACGTCCCTCCGGACGCTATCGGTCCAGCGTGCACGGCTATGGGACCGAGGAGGGTGCCCCGCGTCGCCTGGGCACGGGGCGTGCTGATGCCAGAACGATCCACAGGATCACTATGAGTCACTAACGAAAGAAGGCAGCCTGCCGCGTAGGTCCACCTGGCGGCTGTCTGTGGGAACAGAGTGCGCGCCTTGCACACGCGCTCCACCGGGCGGCCAAAGCTGACCCGAATCGACGGTTCCACGCGTTGTTCGACAAAGGCCTGTCGCAGGGACGTGTTGAAACGGCATGGCAGGACGTGCGCCGCAACCGCGGCGCGGCCGGCATCGACCGCGTCACCTGACCGGCGGGCGCCGGCGGATGCCGTTCTCGCTGCGCATGCGGATGCGGGCGCGTTCGCGGCGTTGGGCGGCCAGCACATCGGCGTGGCGGGCGTGGGCGTTGCGCCGGCGCAGGTAAGGCGTGCAGTGCGCGAGTCTCGCCGCGGGGCCAGTCCAGGAGATCGCCGGGTGTAGCGTTTTGACACCTCGTATGGGTAACCGCTATCTATTGGCTAACCGTTAGGGGGTCGAGTGCAGGACGCAGTGCTGGCGATGCTCGCCAAAGAGCCGACGCACGGGTACGACCTGCGCGTTCGGCTGCGGCAGAGTCTCGGTCCGCTGGGCGAGTCGATGAATCCCGGTCAGATCTATGTGACCTTGGCCCGGCTGGAAAGGGCGGGGCTCGTGGTCTGCGAGCGGGCGGACGGCCTTCCCGAACGACCGGAGCGCAAGGTCTATGCGCTGACGGCGGCCGGGCAGCAGCGGGTGGCCGCCTGGCTGGCCGAGGTGGGCTGGCCGAAACCGGACCTGGCGGAGTTTCATCTCAAGCTCGTCGCTGCCGCCGCGGCCCGGCTGGCCGACCCCGTCGAGCTGGTGGCGGCGCAGCGCCGTGAGTTGCTGCGCCGCTTGCGTGAGGCGCAGCACGCGGCGCTGGCCGAGCCGCCGGGATCGGCCGGCGGCCTGCTGCTGGAAGGGGTCGTGCTGCGGTTGCAGGCGGACCTGCGCTGGCTGGAGGCCTGCGAGCGAGCCTGGTCCAAGGGCGATGACAGAGCTGAGGGTGGATGAACGTGTTACGTGGCGTGGTCCGGGCCCGCGGCCTGGTGAAGGATCACGGTCAGGGGCAGAGCCGGGTCCGCGCGGTTGACGCCGTCGACCTGGAGGTGCCGCAGGGGGAGATGCTGGCGGTGATGGGGCCCAGCGGCTGCGGGAAATCTACTCTGCTGCACCTGCTGGGTGGCCTGGAGCGGCCCACCGGCGGGGAGGTGTGGCTGGCCGATCGGCGCATCGACCGCCTGAGCGAGCGGGCCCTGGCACAGATGCGGCGCCGGTCGGCAGGATTCGTCTTCCAGGCCTTCCACCTGGTGGAGGAGCTGTCGGCGGCCGAGAACGTGGAGCTGCCCGCGCTGCTGGCCGGGCGTTCACGACGCGCGGCCAGGCGGCGCGCTGGCCTGCTGCTGGAGCGGGTCGGGCTCGCCGACCGCGCCCGGCATCTGCCGTCGCAACTGTCCGGTGGGCAGCGCCAGCGGGTCGCCATCGCCCGCGCGCTGGTCAACGATCCGCTGGTCGTCCTGGCCGACGAGCCGACCGGCAACCTCGACACCGCGGCGACCCTCGATGTGCTGAGGATCTTCGAGGATCTGCGTTCCGCGGGACAGACCTTCGTGATCGTCACGCATGACGAGCGGGTGGCGGCCACCGCGGACCGGCTGGTCTCGATGCGCGACGGGATGTTCGTCGACGACACCCGGCTGGCCGGCTCCCACACGCGCGGGCTCGGCGGGCTGATCGGGCTGGAGGGCTGAACGCCATGGGCTCCATCGTGCTTGTCGTGCGCCTGGTGCTGGCTGACGTGCGCCGGCACAAGGCCCAGGCCGCGATGCTCCTGCTCGCGGTCACCGCGGCCACCGCCACGATGGCACTGGGCCTGTCCCTGCGCGGCGTGAGCGACGCGCTGTACGAGCGGACCCGCGCGGCCACCGCCGGGCCGGACGTGGTGGCACTCTCCGGCGACACGGGCCCCGCCGTGACCTCGGCCCTGACCTCGCTAGCGAACGCTCCCGAAGTCACCGCCCACCATGGCCCCTATCGCATCGTCTACGCCAACCTCACCACGCGCGATTCCGTGTCGTCCCCGGTGGTGGTGCACGGCTTCGCCAAGAAGCCCGGCGCGGTCAACCGGCCGCTGGTGACCTCGGGTCAGTGGGTCCGATCCGGCGGCACGGTCCTCGAACGCGGCTTCGCCACCGCGCTGGGCGTCGGCGTCGGCGACCGCGTCACCATCGCCGGCCGGTCGTACCCCGTCGTCGGGACCGCCGTCACCGCGGCCACCTCCATCTACCCCTGGGCGGCGCAGATCGGCCCGGGCGGCGGCCCCAGCGACTACAGCGGCCTGGCCTGGATGACCCGATCAGATGCCCGGACACTGGCGTCGTCCCAAGATCTCCCGGTGACCTCGGCCCTGGACCTCAAGCTGCGCGACCCCGCCGCGACCGAGGCCTTCCGCGACGCCCACCGCGTCTCCACCATCAGGGTCAACTTCCACTCCTGGCAGTTCAGAGCCGAACAGGACACGGTCATCCTCAGAAACAGTCAGCCGATCCTGGTCGTCGGTAGCTGGCTGCTCAGCTTCCTGTCCATCACCGGAGTGGCGGCACTGGCCGCGGGACGCGCCGTCGAGCAGACGCGCCGGGCCGGGCTGCTCAAGGCCGTCGGCGCCACCCCGGGTCTGATCGCCGCCGTCCTGCTCACTGAGTACCTGGCGCTGGCGCTGGTCGGCGACGCGCTGGGGTTGGTGATCGCCCGCCTGACCGTGCCCGCCATCGCCAGTCCCACCGCCAGCCGGGTCGGCGACGCGGTCGGGCTGACCGGCGTCACCGTTGCCGCGGCGACCGTCCTCGCCGTGGCGGTCGCGGTGCTGTCCACGCTGCGTCCCACGCTGCGGGCCATGCGTACGGCGACCGTCACGGCGCTGTCCGCCACCGCGCACCAGCCCCGTCACCGACCCTGGATCACCGCGCTGTCCGCGCTGCTGCCCACGCCGCTTCTGCTCGGGCTGCGGCTGACCGCCCGCCGGCCGGGCCGCGCCGTGCTGCAGGCATGCTCCACCGCCACCACAGTGATCGCGATCGTCGCCCTGCTGACCCTCTACGCCCAGCCGGAGAGGGGCTATGGCCTGGGAGGCTCCTCCGCCCTGCCCAACCTGCGAGGCGAGCACGACCGCCAGCTGATGCTCGCCGTCACCATCCTGCTGATCGCACTCGCCGTCGTGAACACCATCACCTTCACCTGGACCACTGCCATCGAGGCCCGGGCGAACATGGCCATCGCACGTACGCTCGGCGCCACCCCAGGGCAGATCTCCGCGGGGCTGTCCACCGCCCAGCTCCTGCCCAGCCTGCCCGGCGCCATCATCGGCGTGCCTCTGGGCATCGGCCTGCTCTCGCTCTTCGCCGCCAGGAATGCGGTGGAACCCCCCTCCTCCTGGCTGTTCGGCGCCGCACTCGCGACTCTCCTGGCGACGGTGGCGCTCACGGCCCTGCCCGCACGCCTGGCGGCGCGCCGGCCCGTGGCACAGACCCTCAGCGCCGAAACCGCGTGACCGGCCCCGCCCAGCAGAGGCGCTCAGCGGACCGAGTCCCGCACAACGCCGCAGAGACCTCATCCGCCTCACCAGCGTTCGCCGACGGGCACCGGCGTCTAGATGAATCGATTCGATCGACGGAAAGGAACCCCGAAGTGGCATCTGACGCCGCCGGCACTCGGCGATTCATGGCGGACACGAGGGAGCCCCGCGGATGGGTGTCCCCCAGGACAGACCTGGTGACGGCGCTGCTCGGAATCTGGTTCGGGGTCGGACTGATGATCGACGCCTGGGCGCACAGCAACCTGACGGAGCTGGAGACGTTCTTCACTCCCTGGCACGCGGTGTTCTATTCCGGCTTCGCCGTGGTCTCCGGCTGGATCATCTGGCAGGTGTGGCGCAACGTGCGCGCCGGCCGGCAGGGGCTGGCGGCCGTCCCCACCGGCTATCTCGCCGGGCTGGTGGCGATTCCCGCATTCGCCGCCTTCGGGCTCGCCGACATGATGTGGCACACCATCCTCGGCATCGAGACGACCATCGACATCTTCTTCAGCCCGTCACACCTCGGCCTCGTCGTGACGATGATGCTCATCATCACGACACCGCTGCGCTCGGCGTGGAACGCCCCCGATGTCGGCGCCCGGCCCTCGCTCGGCCGCCTGTTGCCCGCGCTGGTCGGGCTCGCGTTCGCCACCACGCTGGTGTCGCTGTTCCTGTCGTACGGCGACGCCTTGCAGTACCGGCCCCAGGTAATCGTCCAGGCGTTCTCCTTGGCGCAGGACTCGGGCGCCGTGCCACGGGGCGCCGGCCCCAGACCTGTCGCCGTGGGCGCCGATCGGGTGGCCGTCGCGATGGTCGTCACCAACGTCGTCATGCTCAGCCCGGTGCTGTTCCTGGTGCGCCGCTGGCTGTTGCCGTTCGGCTCGGTGACCGTCATGTACACGATCATGGCGCTCATGCCGGGTGCCCAGACGGCCTTCCGTAACCTGCCGATCCTGTTGTCGTTCGTGGCCGCCGGGTTCGTGAGCGACCTGCTGATCCGCCGGCTGCGGCCGTCGGGTGAGCGGCGCGCCGCCTACTGGACCTTCGCCGGGCTGTCGGCCTTCGCCACCTGGTCGCTGTACATCGGGGTCGCCTCAGCCACCGGGGGCGGCCTGCCTGCCGTGCCCGAGCTGTGGACAGGCGCGCCGGTCGTCGCCGGGCTGATCGGGCTGGCGCTCGGGGCGCTGCTCCTGCCCAACGCGGTCACTGCCGAGCCGGTTCCGCACGGCGCGGCCGTCGCCGAGTGTGCATGATCCGAGTTCTGTGCCTCGCCGCCGCCCTCGTGCTGGTGCTGGCCGTCCCCACCGCTGCGCACAACGTCACGGCGGGGGCGGACCTGCGATCAGGCCTCATAGCTCCAGGCCGTCCCGGAACCGCGGTACTCCCTGACCGGGATCGGATCTACTCCGGGGCGCATTCTGGCCCGATACAGCCTCCCCGCGAGGTGGTCGACTTCGTGCGCTACCAGACGGGCAAGTCCACGCTCGAACACGGAGACGCAACGGACGCCCTCAAGGGTGTCGTAAGCGACCCGGAGGGCCAGCGCCCGCGGCACGAGCCCGCGGACGTCGAAGAAGCTGAGGCACCCCTCGAACTGCTCGTCGGTCTCCGTCGACTTCTCAAGCACCACGGGATTGAGGAGGACCAGGGGCTCCCGCCCAGGTGGCCGGACGATGGCGGCGTCCAGGGCGATCTCGCCGAGCTGCCTCCTCATCGTTCTCGCATCTCTTGAGCGGGACTCGAGCCGTCCGGACGAAGTCCTCTTGGCCTAGATCGCCTGGGTGAAGCGGGCGAGCAGGTCCCGGAAGGAGTCGCGTTCGTCCGGGGTGAAGGCGTCGGCGATCCTGCGCTCGATGACCACGGCCGCCGCGTCCGCAGTGCGTAGTGCCTCGCGCCCCGCATCGGTGAGGTGGGTCTCCAGCATTGTGCGATGCCACTGATGCGGGCTGCGCTCAATCAGGCCGTGCTCCAGCAGGTTCTTCAGCACGACGGTCATGGCCTGTGGGGTGACGAGGCATTCCCTCGCCAGGGCGGCTGCGGAGATGCCCGGGTTGGCGGCCAGCACCAGCAGGGCGGCGTATTGCGGCACCGTCAGCCCTGCGGTCTTCACCGCCACGTGCTTCGCCGCCATGAGCCGCTGCTCGGCGCGTTTTACTGCGAAGCCGAGCCGCTCCTCTGCAGGCATGTCCATGCACGGAGCCTACAAGTCATTCTCACTCTAAGGGTATTTATGAGTATCAAACCTTTGATACTGTGCTCGCATGTCTGTGATTCCGGAAAGTCACCTCGATCTGCTGACTCGCCCCTTGTACGCTCACTTGGCGACGCTGATGCCCGACGGCACCCCGCAGGTGACGCCGGTGTGGACCATCTGGGATGGCGAGTTCCTGCGCTTCACCACCACGACTGACCGGCAGAAGGGGCGCAATGCGAGCGCTCGCCCTCACGTTGCCATCTCGATCAACGACCCTGGCCAGCCGTACCGCTACCTGGAGGTCCGCGGCATCGTCGAGCGAATTGACCCTGACCCCGAGGGCGCCTTCTTCGACGTGCTCGCCAAGCGCTACGGGCTGGAGTGCGAAGCGCCGGTCGGCGACGCCGAGCGCAGGGTCGTTCTCGTTGTGCGGCCCACCCGCCACACCAGCCAGTGACACCGTGGACGGGATCTTTTCATCGATCGACACTGGCCCCGATCGCCGGCGCGATCGGTGAGTTCCGTCGTGGCTCATGATGTGCGCCGGCGGCGGGGCCGACGGGCGTTGGTGCTGCGGTCAGGCCGGCGCACATCGAGGAGCGGGCTCCGTCCCTTCATGGGTTGGATCAGCGGTGGAGGCGAGCGGTCAAGCGGCATGGGTCTGCTGCCGTGGATCTACGGATACCTCGAGGACGGTGGCGTGGGCGCCGTCCGCGTCGATGAGGTGTTCTTCCACCGTGGGACCTGTGATGGCCAGGTGGTGGCGGTGCAGCCAGCCGAACAGGTCCTGTCCGGCGAGGACTACGCCTGCTGAGGGTGGAACGATGGCTCGCACGACGGTGCGAGCGGGCAGGGTGAGCTGCTCGCCACCGCGATCGGTGGTCACCGCGGCGACGAATCCGCCCGTCGGCTGTCCGCGAAGCCAGGTCAGCAGGGTCGCCGGCGGCGGTGGGCAGATGGTGGCCAGTTCGGATGGGTGGTCGAGTCGCATATGACGGACCCGTAGTCGGCGCGGGCCCACCGTGGTCTGCTGGGGCAGGATGGACATCGGCGTGGCGAGGTGGTCCTGAGCGTGGGCGGCGGTCGCGGTCAGCGCGGCGATGTCATGCCGGATGCTCGTCACGATCTCGGTCAGCGCCTGTCGCAGCTGCGTCTCGGGAGCCTCCAGCAGCTCGGCGATCTGACGCAGCGGCAGTCCGAGGCGCTGCAGTCCGCGGATGCGTTCGAGCCGGGACAGCTCGGCCACGCCGTACCAGCGGTAGCCGGTGGCGCGGTCGACCGTGGTGGGGACCAGCAGTCCGATCTTGTCGTAGTGGCGCAGCGTGCGTTCGGACACGCCGACCATTCGCGCCAGTTGCCCGATCCGCCACATAGCGTCCCCTTTCTCTGGCATGTTGACCTTGTCGCTGCGTCAGGGTTCTACCGTCACGGTCCATGACTGATGTGAACCCTCAGAGCCGGCTCACCGGCGTGCTGCTGCTGACCTCGCTGGTGGCTATGATCTCCGGTGCGGCCATCGTGGTGCCATCAGGGTTGACCCTGAATCCGTCCGATCCCGCCGCCGCCCTGGCCGCCGTAGGCCGGCAGGTCGGCCTGCACTTGACCGAGCTGGCCTTCGACGTGCTGGGCTGGCTGGCACTGACCGCGGCCGGTCTGGTCATGGCTGCTCGCTCGGCCGAGGCACTCAGGCCGTACACGGTGACGCTCGCCGGTGGCCTGCTGGCCGCCGCCGGGCTGGCGGGTCTGCTTCACGACGCCGGAAACCTGGCATTGACCCAGTTGGCCGCCGGCCCCGCTGTTCCGGCGGCCGCGACTGTGGCCATGGCGGTCCTGCTCACCGCCAAGTGGGGGGTCAACCTGGCCGGGCTGCTGTGGGTCGCCGCCACCGTGGCCGGAGCAGTTGGTATCCCGATGCCCGCCGGGCTTCGTATCACCGGCGTGATCGCCGCGCTTTCCGGCCTGGCCGGCGTTGCGCTTCCGTGGACGACTGGGACCGACGGTCCGACGGCGGCGCTGGAACAGGCCGGGTACGCCCTCCATCTGCCGATCATGCTCTGGTACGCGGTGCTGGGCCGGCGGTATCTGCGTCGTCAGAAACCAGCGCCCGAAATCGCGGTTCCGCATGACGCTACCGAGCCCCCTGATGCGATGCACACGTGACCCTGCAGGGTCGGCGAACCGTCGGCCGGGCGGACGCGGACTGTGCGATGGTGATCTTCATGATCTGGGCGACGATGTTCCGCTTGGTGCTGATCGCGGCTGCGGTGGTCGGCATGGTCTATACGTGGATCGCCCTGGCCAGCCCGCTGAACCCGCTCGTGCTCTTCACCGTACAGAGCAATCTGTTGCTCGCGGGTTATTACGCCTGGCGAGTGGTAAGCAGGCGGCCGCCTTCGGCTGAGGTCAAGGGAGCCGTGACGCTCTATATCGTGATAACAGGGCTGATCTGGCATTTTCTGCGTATGCGCGGGGCGAACCCATTCGAGCACCTGTTCCATTCCGGTCTCGGCCTCGGCAACTTTCTCCTCCACTATGTGACACCCGTCATGGCTGTGATCGACTGGCTGGTCTTCGATCGGAGCGCCCGTCGGCCTAGATGGGCGGCCGCTCCCGTATGGCTGGCCTATCCGACGGCGTATTTGGTCTTCGCCCTGGTGCGGGGGGCTCTGCTGCCTCCACAGGCATGGAAGCGGTACCCCTATCCGTTTCTGGATGTGGTCAGGTTCGGGTACGGCGGAGTCGCGCTCATGGTCGTGGTCGTGGCTGTCTCGTTCGTACTGCTCGGTTATGGGCTCATCGCCCTGCACCGCCTCGTCAACCGTGCCGACCGTACGGACGAAGAAGCGGCGGCGATGTGAAGGCCCCGAAGCCCTCGGACTTCCGGGGCCAACGCATATTCTCCGATCGGGGGCAGCGGACGTGACCGACCTTCAGAGCGTCGCTGGGCCGGACAGGGCGGGGATCTTACGCTGGATGAGGTCGGCCATGGCGGCCTGTCCCTGCTGGTTGAGGTGCAGGACCGCGTCGATGCCCTCCTGGCCCGGAGCGAGTGCGTCGAATCCCCGGTAGAAGGGCGGCTCGGCCTGGCACAACGAATGGCCCTCGAATTCGGGCCGGAGATCGACCGAATTCATATAGGGGCTGACGAACCGGACGTTGACCCCCTGCGCCTTGGCGGCCTTCGTGGCATTTCTCAGTGTCGCGTCGAGTTCTCTCGCGATCTGGTTGCCTTCCACCCGCTCCTGCGCGGTGAACACCTGGCTGTCGCAGATCGGGTCCAGTGTGACGCCCTCGGCGTTCTCCCCAGGTGTGACCTGCTGTCCGTACCCGGTCAGTATGATCTTGGCGCGCGGGCTGCGGGTCTTGATGTCGATCAGGAGAGCCGTCAGCTTCTCGCCCATGGCCGGTAGCAGACCTCTGATCGTCGTGGCGGGCGCGCCCGAGCAGTCCGCCTGGATGCACAATCCGCCGAATCCCGCGAAGTCGATATCGCCGGTGCCGATGCTCAGCATAACCACGTTGGTGTTGCGCTTAAGGGCGTCGAACTGAGGGGGCTCGCCTTTGAACGATTGCCGCAGTGTGCTGATCGCCGAGCCGCTGCAGGTGACGTTCGTGAAATTCACCTGCTTGCCCCGCCGGCGGAGTTCGTCGGCGATGACCGAGGAGTAGGAGTTGGCGCTGCGGAAGCAGACTCCCTCGGTGCCCGGTTCGTAGTTACCGGCACCGGTGCCGGATCCATAGGAGTCACCCATCGCCACTAAGTTCAGCGATGTGTGAGATTTGGTCTCGGCGACCGCCGTAGCTGGTAATACACTTAGCGTGCCTATGGTGAGAGCCGCTAGCAATGATTTCATGTCGGCATCGTAGTGATATGCGGCAAGGAATGCGATGAACTCAGCGTGTTCACGCGTTGTATATCTTGATATGCAGAGCGCATTTCGGCGCATCGTCGCAGGTGAGCAATGTCTAACGTGCCCGCTGTGAGATCGTTTGGGAATGGATGACAAGGGGAAGTCCATCGGGTTGGTGATCGTTCTCAGAGATTCGGCGTGATCTGGAGTCGTCCCTGCTCACCGCCCTGGCCGAGAGCCGGTTCTCGACAGTGCTGATCCGCCCTCCATGGCGTACCGTTCTCGATATTTCTGCACTCAACCTCCCCAAAATCCGATAAACCTCGGCGTGGTTCGGACGATCGGATACAGGTGTGAGGTTCTTTGTCGCCCAGATGGTCCGCTTCGCGTGGGCCGAGGCCAAGTCGTGCGCGTTCGCGGCCGCCCTGTTCGCGGGGCTGGCCGCTTCGTCTGTCCTGCCGCTGCCGATCCCGCGCTATGACGCGCTGCTGGTCTATGCCGTGGCGGTGACAGTGATCCTGCGTGCCCTGCGATGGGAGAGCAACCAGGAGACAGCCGTCATCGCCGGGTTCCATCTGGTCGGGCTGGCCTTTGAGATGATCAAGGTACGGCTCGGGTCATGGAGCTATCCGGAGGATGCCTACACCAAATTCGGCGGGGTACCGCTGTACAGCGGGTTCCTCTACGCCGCGGTGGGCAGCTACGTCTGCGCGGCCTGGCGGATCTTCTCGTTGCGCCTGGTGGCCTACCGAACGGTGCCGGTGACCCTGGTGGCACTGGCGATCTACGTGAACTTCGTCAGCCAGCACTGGTGGATCGATCTGCGGATCCCGCTGGCCCTCGTGCTCGTCCTGGTCACATGGGGGACGGTGGTGCATTTCACCGTGGGCGAGCACCGATACCAGATGCCGCTGGCCCTGTCGCTCGCCCTCATCGGGTTCTTCCTGTGGGTGGCCGAGAACATCGCGACCTACCTCGGCGCCTGGCAGTACCCGTACCAGCGGGATACCTGGCAGTTGGTCCACCCCGCCAAGTTCGGGGCCTGGGCGCTGCTGGTCAGCGTCACGTTCGTGATGGTCGCTTCCTGGCAGGCGAGCCGGGGACGGCTGCACCTGCCGACGACCTCCCGCGGCAGCTCCCTCGGCTGGGCGCTGCCGCTGCGCCGCGTCCCTCCTCAGGCCTCCGCAGACGGATGAGCGGCATCGACAGGCCGGCCGGAGGAGCAGGTCCTAGGTCGCTGCTGCCGAACAGCTAGCAGACGCCGGGCAACTTACACACCTTCGCAGCCATCTTCCTGGCGTCTTTGGTCAGTCGGCCGGGCTCGTGCATTCCCTCGTCGGTCGTGTAGATCATCAGTGCGCTGCCCCTGCGCGCGGCAATACCCGTGATCGTCTGGTTCACGCTGCCGTCCTGCCAGGTCTGATAACCCATGCCTATGGCCTCGTCTCCGGCCTTGGCCTTACTCGTCCGCCACTGGATCTTGAGTCTGGGCTCTGACGGGTCGCCCTTGCGCGCGCACCGCTTGACGTCGGCGCGCAGGCGGGTGAGCGCGGAATGGGCGGCACGAGGGGTCTTGTAGATGACGAGTTGTTCGGAGGAGCCGCTGGGGGCGCTGGTCCAGTGCGTGATCGTGCGGGCGGCCACCCGGTCGCGGTCGACGGCGCGCCGGTGCCCGCACGGGTTCAGCTCCAACGGCTCGGTGAGCTTGTCGCTGATCTTGTAGCCCTGTTCGTCTGCCTGATGGGGGTCCAGGTGCCGGCGCGCGTCGCGTTCGGTGAGCAGGAAGTTCTTCGGAACCTCGGTCACGGTCGCCGGGGAAAGGACCAGCAGGAAGGAGAGCGTCACGTTGATCACGAAGAGTTGGATGCCGGTGGGAACGGCTTGGTTCTCAGTTCTCTCGCCAGATCGGCTCAAGCAGGTCGGGGTTGCATGTGGCCCATCGGGGCGGCAGGGCTGAAGAGGACGGGGAGAGACTCCAGGCTGCGGGCCCACAACGAAGGGCGCCAGCGGAGCGACTCCGGCGACACCGCCAGATGAAGGTCCGGCAGCCTGTCGAGGAGGACTTCGACGGCCGACTTGGCGATGATCTCCCCGAGCTCGGGGGCGGGGAAGGGGCAGCCGTACTCGCCGTGGCTGAAGGACATGTGCGCGCGGTTGGCGCCCAACCCCACCGGATGTGCGGCGGGCTGGACCTGAGGGTCGGTGTTGGCCGCGGCGAAGCCGAGCACGACGAGGTCGCCGCGGCGGATGCGGCGGCCGGCCAGGTCGCAGTCGCGTACGGCGTAGCGCGAGGGCATGCTCATGGTGGGCGTGTCCTTCCACAACACCTCGTTGAGCGCTTCGCCGACGCTGCTGCGGCCGCCCTGCAAGGTCATCGAGAAGTGGTCGTCCACGAGCATCAGCCGCAGCGTGTTGCAGATCCAGTTGGCGCTGGCGCCGTGGGAGGCGCCCACCAGCACCATCAGGTCGGCGGCGGTCTCCTCGTCGGTGAGCCGGGCGGCGTGCGCCAGCAGGCGCGAGGTGACGTCGTGGCCCGGACGGGCACGCTTGACGGTCACGAGACGTTCCATGTGGGCGTAGACCCGGGGGAACGCCTGGGCCGCCTCCTTGCCGCCGTCCAGGAGGTTGTGGATGTCCTTGATGAGGTCCGGCAGGTCCACCTCCGGCATGCCGAACAGGCGGGTGACGACCTCGGCCGGAATACGCTGGGCGTACTGGGGGACGAGGTCGGCTTCGCCGTCGCCGGAGAACCGGTCGATCACCAGGTCGGCGACGTGCTCGCAGATCCGGGTCAGCTCGGTGCGGTCGATGGAGTCGAGGGCGTCGCTGACGGCGTCGCCGCGGCGCCGGCGTTCCTCGCCCTCGGAGTACATCAGGTTCGGCTGCCAGGTGACGTACAGCCTGGCCGGCCAGTCCTCGGGAAGCCGGTGGAGCAGGTTCCAGCGCCTGGGGTCGCGGCCGAACAGCTGCGGCTGGCTGGTGACGAAATGCAGCTCGCGATAGCCGATCACGAGCCAGGCGGGGATGTCGGCTTCGAGCAGGATCGGGACGACCGGCCCGTACGTGCGGCGCAACTCGTTGTGGTACGCGGCGGGGTCGTCGTGGATGGGAGCCTCGGGCAGGCGCACGGCGGCGGCGTGCTCCGGGTAACCCTCCATCAGCTCCTCCATCGGCGTCACGGCGTGCTCCCCTCGTACTGGTGGGTGAGGTGTTCCATGAGGGTGATCAGCACGTGCTTGCACGAGCTGCGCTTGCGCGCGTCGCACTCGATCAGCGGGACCTCGGGCGGCAGCGAAAGCGCTTCGCGCACGTCCTCCAGCGAAGGTCCGTCGGTGAAACGGTTGACCGCGACGACGAACGGCATCCGGTGGTGTTCCAGCCGGTCGATGGAGTACCAGGAGTCCTCCAGGCGGCGGGTGTCCACGAGGACGACCGCGCCGAGGCTGCCGGCGAACAACTGGTCCCACACGAACCAGAACCGCTGCTGGCCGGGCGCCCCGAACAGATAGAGCACCCGGCTGGCGTCCAGCGTGATGCGGCCGAAGTCGAAGGCGACGGTGGTGGTGAGCTTGGCGCGTACCCGGCTCACGTCGTCGACGCCCACGCCCGCCTCGGTCATGACCTCCTCGGTGCTCAGCGGGCGGATCTCGCTCACCGAGCCGACCAAGGTCGTCTTGCCCACGCCGAACCCGCCGACGATCACGATCTTCAGGGCGTCTACGGCTGTCTCCCGTAGCGGAATCCGAGTCGGGAGCCGGTCAGAGGTCGCGGAGTGCAATGAGTACCTGCTTCAGAGTCTCGGCGTCGGGACGGCCGGCACGGCTGGCGGCCGAGGGGTGGCGTACGGTGATGCGGTTGGTGTCCAGGAGGTCGCGCAGCAGGATCTTCACCACACTGACCGGCAACCGCAGCTCAGCGGAGATCTCCACCACCGCCATCGGCTGCCGGGCCAGCCGCAGGATCTTGACGTGCTCCGACTGCATGCCGGGGGTGGGCTCGCATTCGCCGACGATGAGGGAGACCGGGTCGAAGGCGGTCTCATCGGCGCGCGTACGGCCCCCGGTGACCGTGTAGAGCCGGTCGGGATCCTCGCGGTCGACGGATCGACCGGTCATGGAAGCTCGCTGCTTCCCGCCGCCTGTCTCGGCGCCGCGGTGAGGTAAGTCCCGATCTGCTCGACCAGCTCGTTCATGTTGTGCGCGATCAGCCCCACGTCACCGTCCTCGTCTGCGAGTACGGCCAGGTGGGCGCCGTCCCCGGCCGGCACGATGAGCAGCATCCCGCCGGCGAACTCCACCATCGCCTGCCCCGCCCCCACGTCGTCGCCGAACTCGGCGGAGGCGCTCAGCGACAGGCTCTGGATCCCGGCCGCGAGCGCCGCGAGCTGATCGGCTGAGTCGCGCTGCAGACCGCCCGTGAAGCACATCTTCAAGCCGTCCCTGGTCAGCACCAGCACGTGCCGGATTCCCGGGGTCTTCTCCCTGAGGTTCTCCAGCAGCCAGTCAAGGGTCTGCGTGATGTCGGTCGTGCTCATCGAAACGCCAATCTCTCTACGTGGTCACGAGTCGCCTGGTGCCGGGGCGGAGGTGCGCCCGCGGCCGCCGGCCTGGCGGAACGCGGCGAATCTGGCGGCCGCGTCCTGACCGCTCCGCGTGGGCCGGGCCGCCGGCACGCGCGTGCCCATGGCCTCACTCCGCGAGGCGGACGCCTTCATCGCCTCCGCCAGCGTCTGCCCGCGCCGCCGCTTGGGCAGCAGGTCGCCGCTCTCCTCCGGCGCGGGCGTGTCCGACGCGGCCGCAGGCTGGGCGGGCGGAGGCTGGACAGGGGGCTCGGCGGGAACCCTCGGCTGAGTGATCAACCGGCGCGGGATCAGCATCACGACGCCGGTGCCGCCGCGGGCGGACGGCCGGAAGCTGACCGTGAAGCCGTACTTGTCGGCCAGGCGGCCCACCACCGCCAGGCCCAGCCGGGTGCCGGACAGGGTACGCAGATCGAGGGGCTCGGTCACGAGCCTGGCGGCGTGGCGGCGCTCACGTGCTCGCATGCCCAGGCCGCTGTCCTCGATGATGATCACGATGCCGGCGTCCTCCTCGTCCACGTACACGTGGACCTCCGTGCCGTGCGCCGAGAACGCGGCGGCGTTGTCCATGAGCTCGGCCAGCGCGTGCATCACGCCTTCGGCGGCGTACCCGGCGACGGCGGAGGTGCTGGTGGAGTGCGGGCGGATGCGGCGATAGGCGCCGATGCGGCCCATCGCGCCACGCAGGATGCTCTCCATGACGATCGGACGGGTCCACCGCCGCCCGGAACGGCCGCCGCTCAGCAGGGCGACGTTGTCGGCCAGGCGGCCCATCTGGGAGGCGCGGTGGTCGAGGTCCAGCAGGTCGGCGAAGATCTCTTCCTGGTCGCCGTACTGCTCCTCCAACTCGCGCAGGCGGGCGAGCAGGCTGGTGGCCTGGGCCTGTACGCGGGCGGCGGCCCCGGCGCAGGCGGCCATGACCGCGGCGGCCTTGCGCTCGCCCCCGCCGAGATGGCGGGCCGTCCCGGTGAGCAGGCCCCGGAGCGGGGCGAGCTCGGGAACGCGGACCTTGTCCAGCGCGGCCTCGGCGGTCATCCGGTCTGCCTGGATGCGTTCGACAAGCTCGGGCAGGGTTTCGGTGGTCAGGCGGGCGATCTCGCCCACGGTCGCCGCATGGGCGGCCTCGGCCGCGGCGTGGGCCGCCTGGGCGGCGGCGCGGTCGCGTTCGAGCGCTCCAAGTTCCTGTCCGGCCATGGCGAGCAGGTGCCGCAGCGCGCCGTCCGCGGGCTGAGGGACGCCGATCAGCGCGTTGGGCATCAGGGCGCCCGCGCGGAGCCGGTGTGCCAGCGCGGGCACCGACTCCTCGGCCGTCCGCAGCGTCTCCAGCTCCAGATGGGCCAGCCGGCCTTCGGCCTGCGCGACCCGATCGCGCAGCACGCGGGCGGCGGCGACGAAGTGGACGATCGCGGCGGCGGCGCAGGCCAGCAGGAGGGCCGACCCGCCGCCGGCCAGCGCCATAGGTCCTCTGGCCGCGACGGGGGACGCCAGGACCGCCCACAGCCACACGCCGACCATGACGATCGTCATGCCTAAGAAGGCCAGGACCGCCGTTTCCTTCGGTGAGAGCCTGCGCTGCGGTGCATCTGCTGACATCGGCTGTCCTCGGGACGGTGGCGGCGAAGCGTGGCGGCCGCGTCGAACGTGGTGCTTCCCGGGCGACACGCGGCGGTCCGCTGTCGCTTCGCGACGGAGCGCGATGGGAAATTCACGGTAGCACCACGTGTCCCTGCAAGAACAGACAACGATCTCAGAAGCACCGGTTTCAGGAGTAACGGAACACTGTTACACCGGCGCCGGCTCAATCCAGTTCCTGGAGCCTGGCCAGCTCCGACGCTTCGACGGGACGGAACGTCCGGAGCATGGCGATCAGCTCTGCCTCGGGCACAATGCTGCTCTCCACTCGTACCAAGGCGTTGGCGGTTGTCGCGAACACCGAAGTCTGGACCTCTCCGTCACGGACCCACACGCCTGGCGCCGCCTCCCGGCATTCCGACGTCCCGTGGGGGTCGCGCCAAGGAAGGGACGTCACGCAGGCGACCTTGGGCGGGGCCGCGAACACCGGTCCGACGGCGACCTCGACGGCGTGGGCGTTGTTCTCGTCGGCGTACCAGAGCTGCAGCCAGGATTCCGAGTCGGACGCGTACACGAGCTGGTGGTCCGGCAGCACGGGCGCGATGAGCGGGATTCCGGCGCGGGCCAGCCTGTCGGCTCGTGCCGTCTCGGCGATCACGCCCTGTGCCGACCACACGGCCAGGTACGCGACGGCGACCCCGCCGGCCGTCAGCGCGCGCAGCCGGCGGTGCACCGGCATGACCAGGCCACCGGCGGCCAGGTAGCTGGTCGCGCTCAAGGCCATGAAGATCAGGCACATCTTCCAGTCGCCCAGGTACGTGTCCTCGGGGATCTCCAGGAGGGGGAGGTTGACGAGGGCGAACGCCGCGGTGACGCCCGGGCCGACCGTGGCCACCCCCGCCCAGCGCGGCAGCATGCCCCACCACGACAGGAAGAACCCCAGCGAGTAAGGAACAACCAGGAGTCCGAACAGGTCGAGGATCCCGATGTCCGGCCCCCGCCAGCAGAGGAGGATGAACTGCGTCAGCCCGACTACCGCCCCTACGAGGGCGGCCCGCATCGATGCGTTCATTGTCCGATCATGCCGTACGAAATCAGTTAATTGTGGGAATTGCCTGATTCGACACCCGGACGCGGGGTGACCGGCAGTAGCGGCTTCGGCGTGACCTGCAGCCTGATTACGCCATCGCGCTCCGACCAGGCATTCCATACGAGCCAGTCCTGCCCGACCTCGGCCGCGCTCACAGGCTCGTATGACAAATGGAAGGCGCCTTTCTTCCCGTCGATGAAGTTGATTTCCGGATTGTTGGGATCATTCCTGACCCGCTGGTAAACGACCTCCAGGTCGCGCTTGCGGGCCTCGGCGAGCACCTGGCTCACGGGACGGTCCTCCACCGGGACGCCCTGGAGCATCTCGCCCGGGTCGGTCGCGTGGGCCGCCGCCTGGTACTGCTCGCCGGGCGCCGCCGGCCTGCCGAGCTCAGTCCGTACCCGGCCCTCGAAGCCGACGGGGACACGGAACGTCAGATGGCAACCGGCCTGGCCGATCCGGCAGCCTTCGGGTTCGAGGCCGCCGCTGAACGTGCCGGACTGCTGCGAGCCGGTCATGACCAGGTCGCCGACCCGGGCGGGCGAGGCCGGGACAAGCAGGAGGTCGACGTCCAACCCCACGGCGCCGAACGCCTCGCGGTACTTCTCACGCTCGGCGAGCGGATCCTTGATCCTGGCCACCCAGTCGCCGCCCTCCTGCCTCACGTCGATGGCCGAATTGGCGTACGACGTCGCGTTCCCCGGCGGCAGCGCCGACACGACCAGGGCTGCGGCCACGAGCCCCGCCGTCACCGGCACTCCCACCAGCAGACGGCGCAGGCCTGCTCGCGGGCGCCTGTCCGGCTCCTCCGGCTGCCAGCCGAGGGCCAGGGCCAGCTCGTCGGGGTCGCGCAGCGGGATCTGCGACCTCATCCGCTTCAGCGACTCGATCTCATTCATCAGCGGTTCCTCCAAGCGCGTCGCGCACCTTCGTACGAGCCCTGTTCAGCCGCGAACGCACGGTGCCCACCGGAATGCCCAGCACGTCGGCGACCTGCTGGTAGCTCAGTTCGCCCCACGCGGTCAGCAGCAGCACGTCGCGGTCGCCCTTGCGCAGCCCCGCCAGCGCGGAGGCCAGGCGCGGGCTCTCCGCGGCGGCGCTGACCTGCTCGGCCACCCTGTCGGCGTGGCTCTCCAGCGCCGGGTCCACGCCGGTCCGTGCCAGCGCGCGCAGCATGCGCAGTTCGGAGCGGTAGTGCCGGCGGATCAGGTTGGTGGTGATCCGCCACAACCACGGCCGGACGTCGCCCCGGGCGGGGTCGTACGCGGACCGGGCCCTGAAGGCTGTGTGGAAGGTCTCCGCGACGATGTCGTCGGCGAGATCGCTCCCGAGGCGGCGGGCGGCGTAGCGGTGCAGCGGCGGGGCGTGTCGGCGAAACAGGTCGCCGAAACATCGGGGATCCTCGAGGGACCGCGCTACCAGCAGCGCGTCGTCCCTCTCGTCGCCGAGCACCTCAGAAGAGCCCATGGATGTCCTTGTCGCCGTGCGTCCGGGTTTACATCGGCTACTAGCCCGACGCCGCACCACCGGTTCACGGTCACTGACCGGATGCGCCCGAGGACCCGAACCAGCGCCGGGCCGCAGGCAGGAGCAGCAGCCAGCCGGCCAGCGCCAGCATCGCCGCGCTGTAGGCGAGAAGCAGGAACAGCATGGCGTCGAACGTGGCGAAGAAGGTGCCGACCAGGATGGCGATCCCCACGAGACCGAACGCCACCTCGAGCGTCATGATGAATCTGACCGTCCTCACGGTTGCTGGCATTCGGTCCGTCCCGGTGATTTCGGTCACCCTGTCATTGTGGCGGACAATGACACTTCCGTGACTGAGATCAGCGTTGCGAACTGCGCGTTAACCGGTTGTTTCGGCCGGACGGCTATCAGCGGGCGGCTGATGCCACAGGTGGACAGCTGGATTTTCGGGACAGATATTGGAGATGAGCGGAGGTTTCCATGAAGGCACATCTTGACCATCTCGTCTGCTGGGTCGCCGACCAGCTCAGGTCGCTGCATTTCTACACGGAGGTGATCGGCCTGCCCGGAGTGCGGGCCGAGGAGTTTCGCGAGGGGAAGGCGGCCTTTCCGAGCGTGCGTGTCTCTGGCGAGAGCATCATCGACCTGATGGCGTATGACGCCATCAGAGGCGTCGACGAGGGCACCGGCGTGCAGGGCAGCGCCGGGCATCCGATCAACCATTTCTGCCTGGCCGTGAGCAGGGAGGATTTCGACGCGCTCCAGGTCCGGCTGAAACAACACGGAGTCGAGATCACGGGCACCGGCACCAACTCGTTCGGCGCCCAGGGCATCGCCCCGGACGCCATGTATTTCCCCGACCCGGACGGCAACGTACTGGAGGTCCGCTACTACGAGTGACCGGCTCTGCGTAGCTTCGCGCGTGCGGCGCGGCGGACCAGCGGGCCCATGTCGTCCAGGACCGTCACCAGCGCGGCGAGCTCCTCCAGCGCGTTCAGCGCGTGGTCGGCGCCCTCTGTGTCCACGCCCTCGTACAGCTCCAGGCCGACGAACGCCGCCGCCACCGCCTTGGCCAGACCCGACACGTCCACGAAGTCGGCCAGCGGCGACTTCGCCAAGACGCGGCGGAGCGCCTGCTCCACCTCCGCGATCCACAGGTTGAGGCCGGCGGTGGTGGCGGGGGCGAGCTTGGCGTCGGTCTGGCTGCCGGCCAGGAGCTGGGCGAGCGCCGCGACGCTGCCCTCCGCGCGCTCCTCTGCGTGGAGGGAACGGCCCAGATCGAGGAGCTCGCGGAGCGTGGTCACGGCGGCGAAGCGGTCGCGGTAGAGGGCGATGCGCTGATGGGCGCCGTGCTCGCAGGCGGCGGCGAGGAGCTGGTCGACGCTGCCGAAGTGGTAGAAGACCAGGGCCTGGTTGACGCCTGCCGCGGCGGCGATCGTCCGGGCGGAGGCGCCCGCGATGCCCTGCTTCTTGAGGGTCGCGAGCGCGGCGTCGAGCAGCTTGGTACGTGTGTCGGCCACCAGGTTTCCTTACGTGGTCAGCGGCGGGCGTCCTCTCGCTCCGGCCTCACGTTAGCCGGTATGCCGCGCGCTCGACTCTCGGAAGTGTCGGCGCGATCTGATACACAGGCGGACATGGGTGTGAGCGTCGATGAGTTCCTGGAGATGCTGGAGGAGCTGCCCGAGGTCAAGATGAGCCACGGCGGCGAATGGATCGGCCTCAAGGTGCGCGACAAGGGGT
Source organism: Nonomuraea sp. NPDC049480 (assembly GCF_044465905.1). Taxonomy (NCBI): domain Bacteria; kingdom Bacillati; phylum Actinomycetota; class Actinomycetes; order Streptosporangiales; family Streptosporangiaceae; genus Nonomuraea; species Nonomuraea sp. NPDC049480. The sequence continues at coordinate 125,797 of NZ_JBITMD010000007.1, read as the reverse complement.
TCGGCTATCTGTGGGAGGCGACTGAGACTGTCGGGCTCAAGGCCACGATCGAGGAGCAGATCGCGCTGGTCGCCGAGCGGCCCGAGGTGTTCGAGGTGCAGTTCACGGCGGGACGGTTCGGCTGGGTGGTGGTGCATCTCGACCGGATCGACGCCGACGAGCTGTTCGAGCTCGTGGCGGAGGCGTGGTGCCTGACCGCGCCCAAGCAGATGGTCGCCGACTTCGAGGCCGCCCACCAAATAGGGCAACAGGTGCGTCCTGGGTAATCTCGGGCTGCGTGAGCTCTGTGAACATCCGGTTGCGGGAATGGCGGGAGAGCGACGCGCTGACGGTGCTCCAGGCGTTCCAGGCCCCCGACTTGCGGCGGCAGGCGCCGTGGCCGATCGTCACGCTCAAGGACGCGCTGGGCTGGATCGCCTCCTGGGAGGGGGCCGGTCACGCTTTCGCCGTGACCGTCGGCGGCGATCAGGTGATCGGGAACGTGGCGGTGACCAGGATCGACGCGCATGACACCGGATGGGTGTCCTACTGGGTCGTGCCGGAGGCGAGAGGGCGCGGGGTCGCGGTGGCGGCCACCGAGAAGCTGGCCCGCTGGGCGTTCGACGAGCGCGGGCTCTACCGGCTCGAGCTCGGGCATCGTATGAACAATCCGGCTTCGTGCAGGGTCGCCACCAAGGCGGGGTTCCGGCCGGAGGACATCGAGCGGGGCAGGCTGCGCTATGACGGCGTGCGGCACGACGTGGAGCGGCACGCCCGCCTGGCCACCGACTGAGCACGATCCGATGGCCGTCCGCCGTCCGCTGATCTACCCTTTCTTGGGTGGACAGCGAGAGTCTGGCCGCGGCCGGGCTTCTGACAGCCTTGAGCCGGGCGTCGGAGATTCTCGCTGACTTACGCCATCCCTTCGTCAGAAGCGAGCCTTTCTCCTATTTCCTCCCGCCCGCGGGCGCCCGCGTCGGCACCACTTTCACCCTGCCCGACGGCCGCGAGGTCCGTTTCGAGGTCTCCGTCACCGCCACCTCCACCGCCTTCCGCGTGGAGGGATCGATCACCGCGGAGGACGACACGCTGCTCGAACTCCCGCGCAAGAGCCTGCCGGGCATCCACGACGGCCTCGCCGCGCTGGACGACTACGTGGGGGAGGTGGCGGCTCCGGCGGCGCGGCTGATCGACCAGCTACTGGACGAAATTGTCTAGTTGTCAGACAATGACTGCATGAGGAATGGGTCTTTGGCTGTCATCGGCGCGTCCGTGCTCTGGGGCACGGCCGGCACGGCGGGACTGCTCGTCTCCGCCGACTCCGTGGCGCTGGCCGCCGCGCGGCTGGTCATCGGGGGCGCGGTGCTCGCGCTCTTCGCCGGGGCGGGCATCAGGCGGGCGATCAGGCCGGGACTGCTGCTCGGCGCCGTGGCGGTGGCCGCCTACCAGCTGTGTTACTTCGCCGCCGTGGCCCGGACCGGCGTCGCCATCGGGACCGTGGTAGCCATCGGCAGCGGCCCGGTCTTCACCGGAGTGCTCTCGTGGCTGCTGGACAGGCGCCGGCCGAGCGGGCGGTGGACCCTGGCCACGGCGGCGGCCATCTGCGGGTGCGCGGCGCTGATCGTGGGCGGCGGCGCCGAAGCAGGCGGGCAGGTGGTCTCCGGGGTCCTGTTCGCCCTGCTCGGCGGGCTGCTGTACGCGTTCTACGCGGTCATGGCGGCGCGGGCCATCGGCGATGGGGCGCGGTCCGACGCGGTCATGGGGGTGATGTTCGGCGGGGCGGCAGTGATCATGCTGCCCATCCTGACGGTGAACGGCGTCGGGTGGCTGGGAGAGCCGCGCGGGCTGGTCGCCGTGCTCTACCTCGGGCTCGGCACCACGGCCCTGTCCTACTTCCTGTACGGCCGTGGCCTGCGGACCACCCCGGTGGCCACGGCCGCCACGCTGGCGCTGGCCGAGCCGGCCGTGGCCGCGCTGCTGGGGCTGGTGGTGCTCGGCGAGCGGCTGGCGCCGGTCTCCATCGCCGGGCTCGTGCTGCTGGCGCTCAGCCTGGCGGCGGTGGCCGTACCGGAAAAGGCCGCAGCACAGGGGAAGACTGCCGTACCGGAGAAGGAGGCCGTGCCGGAAAGGGCGTTAGAGTCGCAGGCGTGACGTTGCCGCTCAGACCCCTCTCCACCGTCGGGGCGCTCACCGACGCCCTGCGCAGCAGGGTGCTCTCCGGCGAGATCGCGCCCGGCACCCCGCTGCCCGAGCAGGAGATCGCCGCGTCGTACGGCGTGGCCAGGCCGACCGTGCGGGAGGCGCTGGCGAGCCTGGTTCATGAGGGGCTGCTCAGGCGAGAGCGCAATCGCAGCGCCTATGTCCCCGAAGTGACGATCTCGGACCTCAATGACCTCATGTACGTCCGCCGGCCCCTCGAGGACCTCATGGCGCAGGCCGTCGCCGGGCGGCAGGTGCCCACGGCGGAGGCCGCGCTGCACCGGATGGCCGCCCTGCCCGCCGGCGCGCCGTGGTCGGAGATCGTGGCCGAGCACATGGCGCTGCACCAGGCGTTGATCGAGGCCGTCGGCAGCCCGCACCTCGAACGGCTCTACGGCGTGCTCGCGGCCGAGACCAGGCTCGGCCTGGTGCGGCTGAAGGAGGTCTACATGGACAGGGACGTGCTGGTGCGCGAGCATCGCGAACTGCTCGACGCGATCTCGGGCGGCCCCGAGGACGCGGCCAGGGCGGCGGTGGCGGCGCATCTCAGCCATTCCTGGGGCGTGGAAGAGTCCGACTGAGCGCGAACCCTTGCGGGACGGCCATGGAACTCGCAAGAATCGCGGCCATGCACGGCAACCCGATGCCGGACTCCTACGTGTATGTCACGGAAGAGGGCGTCACCCGTCACTACGCGGACGGTAGCGTCGAGGCCCTTGCGTGGGAGGACGTGGTGGAGGTCCGTGTCGTCACCGAATCAGGGGAAGACGTCCTGTTCATCCTGCTCGACCGCGACGGCGAAGGCTGCGTCGTGCCCCGCTCCGCCACGGACGCCACCTTCCTCGCCCGCCTGCGCTATCTCCCGGACTTCGACCTCGATCGGCTGGCCAACGCCGCGGAGTCGGCGCACGACGGTGTGGTGGTCGTCTGGCGCAGCCCGGACCCGCCGTCCGCGCTGCCGGACCTGGAGTACGACTGACTTCTTCATATTGCGGCAACCTGGAGAAATGCCGCCGTGAACCGGATATTTCCCCGCACCGGACGCTGCACCAGATGGACCGTTCCGTCAACCCCTTGGCTTGCCCATCAAGCGTCCGATTGTGGACGTTTGACGTTATTCCCCCCGCCCGAATCGATCTTTACTCTTTAGTGGGGGCCGCCGCCCTTTGATGCGTGGGACTTGTCAACCCATGTGATTCAAGGAACGTCAAGTTATCGCGGTGCACGGAGTTGTCACAGGGTGGTGCTATGAGGGTGGGGACTGGGGAGTCCGCTGTTGTGCTCCTCAAGGCCGTGCCGCGCCGTGCGTCCAGCATTTGGACGCGGGCGTATTTACGGCTCCTGTTATTCGGGGACACGGTGTGCGCGCTGCTCGCATGCGTGTGCGTGCTGGGCGTCCGGCTGATGGCCGGCGTGTACATCCCATGGATCGAGTTCCTGCTGGGATTCGGCCTGATCGCGGCCTGGCCCGTCGCGCTCATGATGGGCGGCGCGTACCGCCAGCGGGCCAACGGCGAGGGGACGGAGGAGTTCAAGGCGGTGTTCAACGGCGGCGTCGGCCTGATGGCCACCGTCGCCATCATGGCCTACGCCACGCAGACGTCGATCGCGCGGAGCTTCGTGATGGCGATGTTGCCGCTGGCGCTGCTGGCCACGCTTTATTACCGCTACCGGATGCGCAAGCGTCTCCACCGAAGGAGAGCGGTCGGGGACTACACGCGCCAGGTGATCGCGGTCGGGCATCGGGAGTCGATCCTCGACCTGGTGATGCAGTTCAGGCGCCAGCCGTATCACGGAATGCAGGTGGTGGGAGCCTGCCTTCCCGAGCACTCGATGGACGTGGACCTGGACGGCATCCCCGTGCTCGGCTCCTTCGGCGACGTGGCGAACGTGGCCGAGAAGGAGCAGGCCGACGCGGTGGCCGTGCTGGCCTGCCCGGAGCTGGACGGCGCCGCGCTGCGCCGGCTGGCCTGGAGCCTGGAGACCGCCCGTACGGACCTCTTCGTGGCGCCGGCGCTGCTCGACGTGGCCGGGCCGCGCATCAGCATCAGGCCGGTCGCCGGGATGCCGCTCCTCCACGTGGAGCATCCCGAGTTCGACGGCACCAAGCAGCTGGTGAAGACCGTCTTCGACCGGCTGGTGGCGGCGACCGCGCTGCTGCTCCTGGCCCTGCCGCTGCTGGCGATCGCGTCGCTGATCCGCCTCACGAGCAAAGGGCCCGCGCTCTTCTATCAGACAAGAGTCGGCAAAGGCGGCCGAGAGTTCCGCGTAGTGAAATTTCGTACGATGGTGGCTGATGCGGAACGGCTCAAGGGCACCCTCCTGGATGACAACGAGTTCGACGGAGTGCTCTTCAAGATTAGGAACGATCCAAGGATCACCCGGGTAGGCGCTTTCCTACGGAAATACTCCCTCGACGAGCTGCCCCAGCTGCTGAACGTCCTGCGTGGCGAGATGTCGCTCGTCGGCCCGCGACCGCCGCTGCCGGAGGAGGTCGCCGCGTACGGCACCGACGTCCGCCGCCGCCTGGTGGTCAAGCCGGGGATGACCGGGCTCTGGCAGGTCAGCGGCCGTTCCGACCTGACGTGGGAGGAGTCCGTGCGGCTCGACCTGCGGTACGTCGAGAACTGGTCGCTCATCCTCGACCTGCAGATTCTCTGGAAGACCTGGTCCGTCGTCACCCGTGGAGAAGGGGCTTACTAGCGGTGAAAGCACTCGTGCTCGCCGGGGGGTCGGGCACACGGCTTCGGCCGATCACCCACACCTCGGCGAAACAGCTGGTGCCCGTGGCCAACAAACCGGTGTTGTTCTACGGCCTGGAGGCGATCGCGGCGACCGGGATCAGAGAGCTGGGCCTGGTGGTCGGGGACACCCATGCGGAGATCGAGGCGGCCGTGGGGGACGGGTCGGAGTTCGGGCTGCAGGTGACGTACCTGCGCCAGGAGGCGCCGCTCGGGCTGGCGCACGGCGTGCTCATCGCCCGCGACTACCTGGGCGACGAGGACTTCGTCATGTATCTCGGCGACAACTTCGTCGTGGGCGGCATCAACGGCCTGGTGGACAGGTTCGCCCGCGAGCGGCCCGCCGCCCAGATCATGCTGACCAAGGTCGGCGACCCCCGCCAGTTCGGGGTGGCGGAGCTCGACGCCGAAGGGCGGGTCGTCGGGCTGGAGGAGAAGCCGGCGCGGCCCAAGAGCGACCTGGCGCTGGTCGGGGTCTACCTGTTCAGTCCGGCCATCCACGCGGCGGTGGCCGAGCTGAAGCCGTCGTGGCGGGGCGAGCTGGAGATCACCGACGCCATCCAGTGGCTGATCGAGGAGGGACTGCGGGTCGAGTCCTCGCTGATCTCCGGCTACTGGAAGGACACCGGCAACGTCACCGACATGCTCGAGGTCAACCGGCTGGTCCTGGAGTCGGTGGAGCCGCGGATGCGCGGAGCCGTGGACGCGGCCAGCGAGCTGGTGGGCCGGGTCGTCATCGAGCGGGGGGCGGTGGTCGAGCGCTCCCGCATCGTCGGCCCGGCGATCATCGGGGAGGGCGCGCGGGTCAGCGACAGCTACGTCGGCCCCTTCACCTCCATCGGCGCCGGCTGCGCCATCACCGACAGCGAGATCGAATACTCGATCGTGCTGCCCCGGGCCTCGATCTCCGGGGTCGGCCGCATCGAGTCGTCGCTGATCGGCCACGACGTCGAGGTCACCCCGGCGCCCAACACGCCCAGAGCCCACCGCCTCGTGCTGGGCGATCACAGCAAGGTACAGATCTCTTCATGACCAGAGTCCTGGTAACGGGCGGCGCCGGGTTCATCGGCTCCCACTTCGCCCGAAGCCTCCACGACATGTACGTGACCGTCTTCGACAAGCTCACGTACGCCGGCAACCGCGCCAACCTCGAAGGGGTGCGCCACGAGTTCGTGCACGGCGACATCTGCGACGCCGACCTGCTCAGCGAGGTCGTCCCCGGGCACGACCTCGTGGTGAACTTCGCCGCCGAGTCCCACGTCGACCGGTCGATCGAGGGCGCCGCCGAGTTCATGCGCACGAACACGCTGGGCACCCAGACGCTGCTGCAGGCATGCCTGGACGCGGGGGTGCCGAAGGTGGTCCAGGTGTCCACCGACGAGGTGTACGGCTCGATCGACCTCGGCTCCTGGGACGAGTCCGCGCCGGTGCGGCCACGCTCGCCGTACGCGGCGTCGAAGGCGGGCGGTGACCTGATCGCCCTCGCCTACGCGGTCACGTACGGGCTGGACGTCTCCGTCACCCGCTGCGGCAACAACTACGGACCGCGGCAGTACCCGGAGAAGATCATCCCGCTGTTCGTCACCCGGCTGCTGCGCGGCGAGAAGGTGCCGCTGTACGGCGACGGCGGCAACGTGCGGGACTGGATCCACGTCGAGGACCACTGCGCGGGGATCCGGCTGGTCGCCGAGAAGGGGCGGCCCGGGGAGGTCTACCACATCGCGGGCACGGCGGAGCTGACCAACAGGGAGCTCACCGCGTGCCTGCTGGAGGCCTGCGGCCGTGACTGGGACCTCGTCGAGCACGTCCCGGACCGCAAGGGCCACGACCGCAGGTACTCGCTGGACGACTCCAAGCTGCGGGCGCTCGGCTACCGGCCGGAGATCCCGTTCGAGCAGGGGCTCAAGGCCACCGTCCGCTGGTACGCGGAGCACCGGGACTGGTGGGCCCGTTAACCGCGCTGGGGAGGCGTCATGAGGTGGTTGATCACGGGGGCCGGTGGCATGCTGGCCGCCGACGTCCTCGATCGGGTGGCCATGACCGGCGAGCCCGTGCTCGCGCTCGGCCGGGCCGAGCTGGACCTGTGCGACAAGCGGGCGGTATACGACTTCGTGTCCGCCTACCGGCCCAGAGCCGTGATCAACTGCGCCGCCTGGACCGCGGTGGACGACGCCGAGACGCACGAGGCCGAGGCGCTGGCCGTCAACGGGCACGCCGTGCGCTGGCTGGCCGAGGCGTGCGACCGGGCGGGCGCGCGGCTCCTGCACGTGTCCACCGACTATGTCTTCGACGGGGGCGGCGACGCGCCGTACGCCGAGGACGCGTCGACCGGGCCGGTGAACGCGTACGGCAGGACCAAGCTCGCGGGCGAGCGCGCGTCGCTGGAGCACGGGCACTACGTGGTGCGCAGCGCCTGGCTGTACGGCGCGCACGGCGCCAACTTCGTGCGGACCATGATCAGGCTGGCGGGGGAGCGGCCGACGCTGGACGTGGTGGACGACCAGCGCGGGCAACCGACATGGACCGCCGACCTCGCCGACTACCTCGTCCGCCTGGCGCAGTCGGACCTGCCGCCGGGCGTCTACCACGGCACCAGCTCAGGGGAGACGACCTGGTGCGGGTTCGCCAGGGAGATCTTCACGTTGCTGGGCGAGGACCCCGGGCGGGTGCGCCCGGTGCCGACCTCGGCCTTCCCCCGCCCGGCCCGGCGGCCGGCCAACAGCGTGCTGGCCCACACCAGGTGGGAGCCGATCCGGCACTGGCGCACGGCACTGCGCGCGGCGTGGCCCGTACTCACGGGGAGCCCTCAATGCAACGTGGCGTAGAACTCCTGGCACCGCCGGTAGTCGGGCAGGAGCCCGGTCGCGAGCGCCTCCTCCAGGGACGGCGCCTTGGCGTCCTTGTCCGACAGCACGGGCTCGACGCCGGCCGGCCACGCGATGCCGAGCGCCGGGTCGAGCGGGTGGATCCCGTGCTCGCGGCCCGGATTGTACGGCTCCGAGCACAGGTACACGACCGTCGCCTGCTCGCTCAGCGCCATGAACGCGTGCCCCAGGCCCTCGGCGACGAACATGGCACCACGCGTCTCGTCGTCAAGGACCGCCGTCTCCACGCGGCCGAAGGTGGGCGACCCCACCCTGATGTCCACGACGACGTCCAGGACGCTGCCGGACACGCACATCACGTACTTCGCCTGACCCGGGGGGACGTCCGCGAAGTGCACGCCGCGCAGCACCCCGGCGCCCGAGGTGGAGCAGTTGATCTGCGCGAGGTCGAACCGTCGCGGCAGGTCGGCCGCGCGGTACGCCTCCAGGAACGAGCCACGCGGGTCGGTGTGGACGTGCGGCGTGTGGCGCCAGACGCCGTCGATGCCGAGGGGATCCATGCGCCGCACAGTAACGAGATCACCGACCCCAGCGAAATACCAATCTTTGGAGCGTGTGAATGACCGTCTGCCGTTTATGCGGTTCCTCCGACCTGACCGGAGTCGTGGACCTGGGGGCGACGCCGCCCTGCGAGCGGATCCTGACCGCCGGGCAGCTCGACGAGCCCGAGGTCACCTATCCGCTGCACCTGCGCGTGTGCACCTCGTGCTGGCTGGCGCAGATCCCGCCGCTGATCTCCCCCGAGGAGACCTTCACGGACTACGCCTACTTCTCCTCGTACTCGACCTCGTGGGTGGAGCACGCCCGGTCCTTCGTGGCCGGGCTCGCCCTCCGGCCGGACTCGTTCGTCGTCGAGGTGGCCAGCAACGACGGCTACCTGCTGCGGCACGTGGTCGAGCGGGGGGTGCGCTGCCTGGGCATCGAGCCGTCGGTGAACGTGGGGGCGGCGGCCAGGGAGAAGGGGGTGCCGACGGTCACGGCGTTCCTGACGCCGGAGAGCGCGCGGGCCGTCGTACGGGAGCACGGGACCGCGGACTACGTCGTCGCCAACAACGTCTACGCCCACATCCCCGACGTGGTGGGCTTCACCGAGGGTCTGCGCACGCTGGTGGCGGACGACGGGCTGGTCTCCATCGAGGTGCAGCACCTGCTCACGCTGATCGAGGGCAACCAGTACGACACGATCTACCACGAGCACTTCCAGTACTACACGGTCGCCTCGGCGCAGCGGGCGCTGGCCGGCGGCGGACTGACCGTGGTGGACGTCGAGCTGCTGCCCACGCACGGGGGCTCCATCCGGCTGTGGGCGAAGCCGGCGGAGACCGCGGAGCCGCCCTCGCGGCTGGTGTCCGACGTGCTGGCGCTGGAGAAGGCGGCCGGACTGCACGAGCTGTCGGGCTACGTCGGCTTCGCGAACCGGGTGGCCAAGGTCCGGCGCGACCTGCTGCGCTTCCTGGTCGACGCCGCCGAGGACGGCAAGACGGTGGTGGGGTACGGCGCGCCGGGCAAGGGCAACACGCTGCTCAACCACTGCGGCATCCGGCCTGACCTGCTGGCGTACACGGTGGACCGCAACCCGTACAAGCACGGCAAGTTCACTCCAGGCGCCCGGATCCCGATCCTGGAGCCCGACCGGATCGCCGCCGACCGGCCGGACTACGTGCTCGTCCTGCCCTGGAACCTGCGCGACGAGCTGATCGAGCAGCTCTCCTATGTCCGTCACTGGGGCGGCCGGCTGGTCTTCCCCATCCCTGCCTTGGAGATCGTGTGAAGGTCGTCCTCTTCTGCGGCGGATACGGCACGCGCATGCGGACCGGCGCGCCGGGCGACGTGCCCAAGCCCATGCAGCTCGTCGGCCCGCGGCCGCTGCTCTGGCACGTCATGCGCTACTACGCGCACTTCGGGCACAAGGACTTCGTGCTCTGCCTCGGCTACGGCGCCGAGCAGATCAAGAACTTCTTCCTGAAGTACGAGGAGACCGCCTCCAACGACTTCGTCCTGCGCCGGGGCGACGTCGAGCTGCTGGGCAACGACATCTCGGACTGGACGATCTCGTTCGTGCACACCGGGGTCGAGTCGTCGATCGGCGAGCGGCTGCGCCGCGTCCGCGATCACCTCGACGGCGAGGAGATGTTCCTGGCCAACTACGCGGACGTGCTCACGGACGCGCCGCTGCCGGAGATCATCGAGAAGTTCACGGCGTCGGACGCGGGGGGCTCGCTGATGGCGGTGCCGCCGCCCGGCACGTTCCACTGTGTGGAGATCTCCGAGGGCGGGCTGGTCGAGCAGATCACCGCGGTCACCGAGATGCCGCTCTGGGTCAACGGCGGATATTTCGTCTTACGTCAGGAAATCTTCGATCACATCCCGAAGGACGGTGACCTGCTGGTGGACGGCTGCCGAGAGCTGGCCAAGCGCGGGCGACTGCTCGCCTACCCGTACCGCGGCTACTGGCGGCCCACCGACACGGTCAACCAGCGCCTGGAGCTGGACCGCGCCTACTCGCGCGGCGAGCGGCCGTGGGCCCTGTGGGAGCGCGCGGCATGAACCGTCTGGTCCCCGGCGGCCTGCGCAGGGTCGCCGCCCTGGCCGCGCACTGCGACGACATCGCGATCGGTGCCGGCGGCACCCTGCTGGCCATCTGCACCTCGCATCCCGGCATCCAGGTCGACGTCCTGGTCCTGTCGGGCGGCGGCACCCCGCGCGAGGACGAGGAGCGGGCGGCGCTGGCCGCGTTCTGCCCCGACGCCGACCTGCGGGTCACGGTCGCCAAGGTGCCCGACGGGCGGCTGCCCGCCCACTGGGACGAGGCCAAGGCCGCGGTCGAGGAGCTGCGCCTGCGTACCGAGCCGGACCTGATCCTCGCGCCCCAGGACGGCGACGCCCACCAGGACCACAGAGGGCTGGCCGAGCTGGTGCCCACGGCCTTCCGCGACCATCTCACGCTCGGCTACGAAATACTCAAATGGGATGGCGATCTCGGCCGGCCCAATGCGTACCAGCCGCTCGACCTCGCCCTTGCCGAGAGCAAGGTCACGCTGCTCTGGGAGCACTACCCGTCCCAGCGCCACCGCCCCTGGTTCGACAGAGAGGCCTTCCTCGGTCTGGCCAGGATCCGCGGAATCGAATGTCACGCGCGCTACGCCGAGGCCTTCTACCTGCACAAACTCTCCCTCGACCTAGCTGGAGGCTGATCGGCATGCGTGTCTTACTCACCGGGCACCAGGGTTACCTCGGCACCGTCATGGCCCCCGTGCTGGCCAAGGCGGGCCACGAGGTGGTCGGCCTGGACTCCGGGCTCTTCGCCGGCTGCGTGCTCGGCCCGGTGCCCGATGACCCGCCCGGCCACCGCGCCGACCTGCGCGACGTCAAACCCGACCTGTTCGCAGGCGTCGACGCGGTGATCCATCTGGCCGCGCTCTCCAACGACCCGCTGGGCGCGCTCGCGCCCGAGCTGACCTACGACATCAACCACCACGCCTCGGTACGGCTGGCCAGGCTGGCCCGCGACGCGGGCGTCCGCCGCTTCCTGTACGCGTCCACCTGTTCGGTGTACGGCGCCTCCGGCGGTGACGACCTGCTCGACGAGGAGGCCCCGCTGCGTCCTGTGACCCCGTACGCGGAGTCCAAGGTCCGGGTCGAGGACGACCTGCTGGAGCTGGCCGACGCCGACTTCACCCCGGTGTTCCTGCGCAACGCCACCGCGTTCGGGTTCTCGCCGCGGCTGCGGGCCGACATCGTGCTGAACAACCTCACCGGCCACGCCCACCTGACCGGCGACGTCCGGGTGCTGTCGGACGGCACCCCGTGGCGGCCGCTCGTGCACGTGGCCGACATCGCCGACGCCTTCCTGGCGGTGCTCGACGCGCCGCGCGAGGCCGTGCACGCCAAGGCGTTCAACGTGGGCGGCGAGCACAACAACCTGACGGTGGCCGAGATCGCCGAGCACGTCGTGGAGGCGGTGCCCGGCTCCCGGCTGCTGATCACCGGCGAGACCGGCGCGGACCCGCGGTCGTACCGGGTGGACTTCTCGCGCATCCGCGAGGCGCTGCCCGGCTTCCACGCCCGCTGGACGGTGAAGGCGGGCGCCGTCGAGCTGGCCGACGCGTACCGGCTCTACGGGCTGACGGCCGACGACTTCCGGCAGCGGTTCACCAGGCTGGCCTGGCTGGCCGCGCGGCAGGCGGCCGGCACGGTCTCCACGGAGCTGCGGACGTGACGGGAGAGGAGATGCACGCCCTGGTGGAGCGGCTCTACCCGCTGTGCCGCTCCATCACGGGCGACGGCGTGCGCGCCACGCTGGAGATCGTCAGCGAGCACCTGGACCTGGCCGTGCACGAGGTGCCGACCGGGACCCCGGTGCTCGACTGGACGATCCCCAAGGAGTGGAACATCCGCGACGCCTTCATCAAGGATCCCTCCGGGAGGAGGGTGGTGGACTTCCGGAGCTCCAACCTGCACGTCGTCGGCTACAGCGTGCCGGTGTCGGCCACGATGACGCTGGAGGAATTGCGGCCGCACCTGCACACGCTGCCCGACCAGCCGGACCTGGTCCCCTATCGCACCGGCTACTACGCGGAGACCTGGGGGTTCTGCCTGAGCCGGCGCACGCTCGACGGGATGGGCGAGGGGCCGTACGAGGTGGTGATCGACTCGACGCTGGCCGACGGGCACCTGACGTACGCCGAGCACGTGGTACGCGGGCGCAGCGACGACGAGGTGCTCATCTCCTGCCACGTCTGCCACCCGTCGCTGGCCAATGACAACCTGGCCGGGATCGCCGTGGCCGTCGCGCTGGCCTCCCGCCTGGAGGCGCCCCGCTACACGTACCGGTTCGTGTTCGCGCCCGGCACGATCGGCGCCATCACCTGGCTGGCGCGCAACCGCGACCGGGCCTCCAGGATCAGGCACGGGCTCACGCTGGCCTGCGCGGGCGACCGCGGGACGCTGACGTACAAGCGCAGCAGGCGAGGGGACGCCGGCATCGACCGGGTGATGACGCACGTGTTGCGGGACCGCCCGCACACCGTCGTGGACTTCTCGCCGTACGGCTACGACGAGCGCCAATATTGCTCGCCCGGCTTCGACCTGCCCGTGGGCAGTCTCACCAGGACCCCGTACGCGGGCTACCCCGAGTACCACACCTCGGGCGACGACCCGGGCTTCGTCGCGCCGGAGGCCATGGCGGACACGCTGGAGGCGCTGTGGTCGGCCGTGGAGGTCCTGGAACACGACGGCCGCTACCAGAACCTGAGCCCGTACGGCGAGCCGCAGCTCGGCCGCAGGGGCCTCTACGGTTCGCTCGGCGGACGGAGTGACACGAAACAGGCGCAAATGGCGATGTTATGGGTGTTGAACCTGTCCGACGGCGCGCACGGCCTGCTGGACATCGCCGACCGGTCGGGGCTGCCCTTCCGCGCGGTCGCCGAGGCGGCCGGCGCACTGGAGGGCGCGGGGTTGCTGAAGAGGGTGGGGGAGGACGCGTGAACCTGCGGGTGGGGGACCTCGTCGAGGTACGCGGTGAGGCGGAGATCCTGGCCACGCTGGACGAGCGGGGGGAACTGGAGAGCCTGCCGTTCATGCCGGAGATGCGGCGGTTCTGCGGCCGGCGGATGACCGTGCACAAGGTCGCGCACAAGCTCTGCGACACGATCAGCCGCAGCGGCATGCGCCGCATGGAGCGGGCCGTCCACCTGACCGGGGCCCGCTGCGACGGCCAGGCCCACGGCGGCTGCCAGACGGCCTGCTCGCTCTACTGGAAGGAGGCCTGGCTCAAACGGGTGGATCCGGATGCCCCCGAGACCCCCGCGGAGCCGGAGCCGAAGCTGCTGCCGCTGCTGCAGATCAACGCCCGCAAGGACGAGGACCACTACTCCTGCCAGGCCACCGAGCTGCTCAGGGCCGCGCCCGCCTGCCTGCCGTTCCGCGACCTCGGCCAGTACGTCACCGACGTGCGCAGCGGCAACGCCGGCGTGCTCGCGGTGCTGCGCACCTTCCTCGTCGGCCTGTTCAACCGCTTCCAGGGCCTGAGCAAGAAGGTCCTGCCGCGCCGGCTGTGGATCAGGCGCGGGCTGCGCTGGGGCTTCATCGAGGGCCGTGCGGGCAAGGTCACGCCCACGCAGAAGCTGGACCTCGCGCCCGGCGAGCTGGTCAGGATCAAGTCCAAGGAGGAGATCCTCGACACGCTCAACGACGACCTCCTCAACCGCGGGCTGGGCTTCGAGGAGGAGATGGCCCGCTACTGCGGCCGGACCGCGCGGGTGCGCGCCAGGGTCGAGCGTTGCCTGGACGAGAAGACCGGCCGGATGCTGAGCATGAAGAGCCCCTGCATCATCCTCGACGACCTCGTCTGCGAGGGGGTCTACAACGCGAGCTGCCCGCGCGAGTTCGTGCCGTTCTGGCGGGAGATCTGGCTGGAGCGCATCGAGGAAGCTCGGTGAGCGACGTCGGCGAGATCGGCAGGAAGGCCGGTCGCGGGTTGCGCTGGAGCCTGCTCGGCAACCTGGTCATGAAGGCGGGCTCGTTCGTGATGAGCCTGATCCTGGCCCGGTTGCTGGGGGCGCCGGACTTCGGCGTGTTCGCGATCGCGCTGGCCGCCAGCCAGTTCGTCGTCTACATCAACGACGCCGGGGTGATCTCCGCGGTCGTGCAGTGGCGCGGCAAACTGGAGGAGATCGCACCGACGGCGACGGTGGTCGCGATCCTGTCCAGCGTCACGCTGTACGCGCTCTTCTGGGTGATCGCGCCGTTCTACGCGCGGCTGGCCGGGAGCGAGGACGCCATCTGGGTGATCCGCATCCTCATGGCCACGAACCTGGTCTACGGGCTGACCGCGGTCCGCAGCGCCGCGCTGATGCGCGAGTTCCAGCAGGACAAGCTGGCCTGGGCCAACCTCGCCGGGTTCGGCGTCAACGCCACGGTCTCCATCATCCTGGCCGCGAACGGCGCCGGCGCCTACAGCTTCGCCTGGGGCCAGCTCGGCGGCGCCGCGCTCACCGGCGTGCTCGTGGTCGTGCTGGCCCGGGTCAGGATCGAGCTGGGATTCGACCGCGCGCTGGCCGCCCGGCTGCTCGCCTTCGGGCTGCCGCTCTGCCTCAGCCTCGGCATCGAGGGCCTGCTGCTCAACGTGGACTCGGTCATCGTCGGCGACGTGCTCGGCCCCGCGATGCTGGGCTTCTACCTGCTGGCCTTCAACATCTCCAGCTGGGTTCCCGGGCTGATCGGCACGGCCATGCGCTATGTCGCGCTGCCGAGCTTCGCCCGCCTGTCCGAAGAGGGCGGCGAGTCGCTGCGGGCGGGCATCCGGCAGGCGGTGCCGTTGCTGGCCAATCTGGTGCTGCCGATCGCGGTCCTCATGGGCACGCTCGCGCCCGCCGTCGTGGAGTTCCTGTACGGCGCCTCCTGGCTGCCGTCGGCCCAGGTGCTGCGCTTCCTGGCGATCGTCATGGTCGTGCGCATGCTGACCCTGCTGATCACCGACATCCTGGCCGCGTCCGGCGCGACGAAGTCGACCATGTGGGTGAACCTCTGCTGGGCCGTCTCGCTCGTGCCCGCCCTCCTGATCGGCGCCCGCCTCGACGGCATCGAGGGCGCCGCCGTGGCGCACGCGATCATCGCGGTGGTCGTGGCGCTGCCGCTGCTCGGGGTGGCTCTGCACCGCTCCGGCGTGCCGGTGGGGCTGTTCGGGGCGGGGCTGGCCCGGCCGCTGCTCGCCGCTGCGCCGGCCGGGATCGTCATGGCCGGGCTGGCGATGGTGCTCGACGGGGCCTTCGTCGAGCTCTGCGTGGCCGGGGGCGCGGGGCTGCTGGTGTTCGCGCTCGTCGCGGTGCCGCGTGCCGTACTGAAGCGACTGGTGCGTCAAAGGGGAGCACATGCCGGATCCTGAACTGGTCTCGATCGCCCTGCCGGTACGCAACGGCGCCGACCGGCTGCCGGGCGTGGTCCGCTCGGTGCTGGCCCAGGACTACCCGGCCATCGAGCTGGTCATCTCGGACAACGCCTCCACGGACGGCACGGAGGAGCTCTGCCGCGACCTGGCGGCGGGCGACTCCAGGATCGTCTACCACCGGCATCCGGAGAACGTCGGCCTGCTGGGCAACTTCATGCACGCGGCGCGGATCTCGCAGGGCGCGTTCGTCCGGTGGATCGGCGACGACGACCGGCTGGAGCCCACCTGCGTCTCGCGGGCGGTGGCGGCGTTCGTGGCCGACGAGCGCGTCATCCTGGTCACCAACCAGGTGTCCTACAGCGGGCCGGACGGGACGCTCAGCACGGTGCCGTACGAGGGCGCGGGGCTGGGCTCCGACGACCCGGTGGAGCGGTTCGGCGAGATGCTCAGGCTGCTCAACGAGAGCCCGTACCTCATCGACCCGCTCTACGGCCTGCTGCGGCGCGGCCCCGCCGTCGGCATTCCGCGGCGGAACATGCTGCGCGAGGACGAGGTGTTCGCCGCCAAGCTGGCGCTGGCCGGGCCGTGGGCGCACGTGCCCGAGGTGCTGTCGCACCGCAACTGGCGGCAGGAGCGCATTTCCGGCCTGGCCCGCCGCCTCGACGTGCCGTCCTGGCAGTCGCACCTGTCCAACACGCTCCAATGCCGGGAACTGCTGAGCTGGCTGCCTCATGCGGACCTCACGGGTGAGCAGCGCCGCCGGGCGCGGGCGGCGGTGTTGCGCATGTACGCGCGCCGCCAGCGCCGGACGGTCGCGCACCGCGGCCGCAAGCTGCTGTCCATGGCGCGCCTGATGTAACAGCATTCATGAACGGTTCGATTTCCTTTTTGTATCGGTACAACATGACGGGGGCGGAAATAGTGCGGTTTTGGACAACCGTCTTTGGCCTGGCCCGGAATCTTTACATCGGGCCGCCCGTCGCCCTCGCGGCGATCGGGCTCGCCCTGGCCGCGTACTTCTTCATACCGTCCCGATACGTGTCCACCGCCTCCATGGTGCTCACGGTCCCCGCCACCGGCGGGACGCTGGAGACCCAGCCGCAGCAGAAGCCGGGGCTGACCAATCCGCTGCTGCAGTTCAACGACGCGTTGCGGACGACCGCAGGCATCCTCATCCTGGCCACCAACACGCCCGAGGTGGCCGCCGAGCTCGGCGTGAAGGAGGGCGGGCCCACGGCCCTGACCATCAACGACGGCCGTACGAACCCGGACCTGCTGGGCATCAGCACCAACGGGCCGTTCGTCTACGTCGAGGTGGAGAGCACCTCGCCGGCCGTGGTCAGGGACGTCATGCGCAAGGCCCAGCAGCGCGTCAGGGTGGAGCTGGCCCGGCGGCAGACGGCGCTGGACGCGCCTGTGAGCACGCACATCGGGATCCTGGACGTGATGCCCGCCTCCGTCCCCAAGCCGGTCATCCAGGACCGTCTGCTGGCCTCGGCCGGCGGCGGGCTGTTCGGGGTGGTCGCCGGGTTCGGCGTGGCCTACGGCGTGCGGCGTGTCAAGGCGGCCCGCCACGCCCACGCCCACGCCCATGCCCACGCGACCGCACCCGAGCCCGAGCCTGAGCTCCGTCGCGAGCCCCGTCCCGAGCTCCGTCCCGAGCCCGAGGGTGCGGTCGGAGCCGGTGCCGCCGCGTCCAATGGCGAGGGGTCCAACGGCAAGGCGGCCGACGGTGAGGTCGCGTGGGAAGACGACGGCGAGCTGCGCAACGGCTCGAAGTCGCAGGTGGCGACCTTCCCGGTCTTCACCGTCAGGCTCCCGGACTTCGCCGACGACGACACCCGCCCCATCCAGGCCATCAAGGTGGAAGACGACTAGCTGGACTCCACCACCTGGGCGCACCGGCGGATGGCGGCCATCCTGGCCTCCGCCGGCGTGTGCGACTTGGCCGAGATCATCATGCCCGTCGCCTCGGGCGGCAGCCGGTCGGCGAAGGCGACCGCCTGGGCCACGTCCCACGGCTCATGGTTGTAGCTCAAGTGGCAGATCGTCGTGTTGATCGGCGGCGATGATTTCAGCACCTCGTCGACGAAGACCCCGTACAGGATGAACTCGGAGACGTGCAGCTGGGAGTTGAACGCGTCCAGCCAGTCCCGCCCGGTGACCTTGGTGATGCGGCGCTGCATGGCCCGCACGATCTCGGGATCCCAGAACGTCATAGCGGTCACGTAGTCGGGCAGGGGCGGAGGCGGCGCGGGCGGCAGGCCGAGCAGGTCGCGGGCGACCTGATGCCAGATGACGTGCCGCTCCATCTCGGCGGTCACGCCGTTGTCCAGCCGGTAGAGGCACAGCCGCCCGTCCACCATGAACGACTCGACACTGGTCGGGCGGACGAGCACCGCGTCGGAGTCGACGATGAGCAGGGCGTCGGCGTCGATGAGGCCGACCGCGGCGATCTTCACGGTCTGCTGCATGACCCAGCCGCGCAGCGGGGGCCAGGGGTGGCGGTAGTTGACGTACAGATCCGTCTTGGGCAGGCGGACGTACCTGCGGGGCAGCAGCTCCGAGCGGACCCACACATGGCAGCGCGGGCCTTCGAACCTGGCGAAGACCTCGCGGTCGCCGGGTGGCACGAAGACGTGGTGGATGGTGTCGTCCGAGGTGAACTCGAGAACCGAGCGGTGGAGTTCGGCGAACAGTTCCACGTCCGGGGCGTAGGACGGCGTGATGACCGCCAGCTTGCTCACAGGGGGCTCCCATCGGGTCCGATGATCTCGGCGCATCGCTGGATCGCCGCCAGCCTGGCACTCATGGGTGTCCGGGACTTGGCCGAGATCATCATGCCCACAGCGGCGGCGGGCAGCCGGTCGGCGAAGGCGACGGCTCCGGGCTGGTCCAGGGGCACGCGATCCCACCGGCTGTGGCAGATCGCGTTGTTGACCGGGGGCGAGGCCCCGAGCACGTCCTCGACGAACACGCCGTAGACGATGAACTCCGAGACCTGCAGGTAGGACGTGAAGGCGGCGAGCCAGTCGCGGCCGGTGACCTCGGTGATCCGCCGCTGCATGGCGCGGACGATGGCCGGGTCCCAGCACGTCAGCGAGCTCACGTAGTCGGGCAGGGGCAGCGGGGCGGGACCCGGCACGCCGAGCAGTTCGCGGGCGACCCGGTGCCAGGTGACGTGGTCGGTCATGGACTCGTGGACCCCGTCCGCCACGCGGTACAGGCTCACCTGGCCGTCCTCGATGAAGAGGTCGGGCGTGGCCTCGCGGATCAGGACCACGTCGGAGTCCACGACGAGCACGACCTTGGCGTCGAGCCGCGCGGTGACGGCGATCTTCACGACCTGCTGCGCCACCCAGCCGCGCAGCGGCGGCCAGGGCCGGATCGGATCGATCCAAAAGCCCGCGCGGGGCACCGGGACGATGCGGCGCGGGAGCACCTCGGCGTACGTCCACAGGCGGCACCGCGGCCCCTCGAACGAGGCGAACCGCGGGCGGTCGGCCGACGAGACGATCACGTGGTGGACGGTGTCCTCCGACGTGTACGCGAGGACGGATCGGTGCAGGTGGGCGAAGAGCTCGCGGTCGGGACCGTACGTGGGCGTGACGACGGCCAGTGCGCTCATGAAGGTGCTCTCCAGTCCCCCGCGGCCAGGTGGTAACGCCCCTGTCTTCCATATCGTGCCGCTTGGGATGGTGTTACAGGGTTTTGTGTAACGCTCCACCCCTTCCCGGGCGACATTCATGAGGCGGGAACTCGCGGGGGAGGGCGTGTGGATTTCTGGGGGACCATCCTCGTCCTGATGCGGCGATGGTACGTCGCCCTACCGGCCTTCTTACTGGCCGTCGGCGCGGCCTTCTACGCGTACTCCACCATCCCGGTCACCTACAAGGTCTCCGCGGTCCTGGTGCTCACCGCGCCGACGAGCGGCGGCGTCCTGCCGCCCGATCCCGACCAGCCCGTTCCGAAGGTCAACCCGCTGCTGAACTTCGACCACGGGCTCGACGTGGCCGCCTCGATGCTGATCAACGTCATGAGCACGCCGGACATGGTGGCCGCGATGGGCGTGCAGCCCGGCGGCGAGACCACGTACGCGGTCACCAACGGCACCAACAACCTGGAGTCGCTGGCGACCGGCCCGCTCGTGTTCGTGGAGGGGGAGAGCCGCACGCCGGAGGCCGCCACGGAGATGACGCGCAAGGCCATCAAGCGCGTCAAGCAGGAAATGGACCTGCGCCAGCGGCAGGTGCAGGCGCCACGGGAGACGTACATCACGATCAGCGAGGCCGTGCCGCCGACCACGCCCGTGCCGCAGCAGGGCAGGAAGCTGCGCTCCTCCGCCTCGGCGCTCGGCCTGGGGGTGATCGCCGCCCTGTGCGCGTCCTTCGCCGCGGAGAGCCTGTCAGGGCCGCTGAAGAGGTGGCTGGGGCGGAGACGAGGGAATCCCGAGCCGATGGACAGGGAAATCGTCGAGGCCGAGAAGGTGGGGGCGTAGCCGGTGGCCGTCCGGACTCCCGGCGCTCCGCCGGCGGCGATGCGCGCGGACGGCGCCCCGCCGCTGCCGGGGCGCGCCGACGGGGCGACCATCGCGGCCGTGTTCGCGGTGGCCCTGCTCATCGTGCCCGCGCGCCTGGTGCTGAAGTACATCCCGCTGTCCCTCACCCCCGCGAACGTGGTGAGTCTCGCGGCGGCGCTGCTCTGGCTGTGCGCGCAGTTCACGCTCAGCCTGGGGGTGGCCAAGGGGCGCAACCCCGTGCGCACGGTTTTGTTCGCGTACTTCACCGCGATGCTGATGACCTACGGGTACTCCACCTGGGGTTACATGGACTCCGACGAGCTCAACCTGAGCGACCACCAGTTCGTGCTGGTGGTCGCGGCGGTCGGCATCGCGCTCACGGTCTGCGACGGGGTGCGGGGCAGGAAGCGGCTCGACTTCGTGATCAAGACGCTGGTGGTCTGCGGCGCGGCGATCTCGGTGATCGGGGCGTTCCAGTTCCTGTTCTCACTGGACCTGACCAGGTTCCTGGAACTGCCGATCCTGCGCTACACCAGCGAGGGCGACTCGTTCGTCCTGGAGCGGGAGGGCCTGCGCAGGGTGGCGGCCACCGCCGGCCATCCCATCGAGTTCGGCGTCACCTGCGCCATGCTGCTCCCGCTGGCAGCGCACTACGCCTACCAGGCACACATGCGCCACGAGCCCGCGCTGCGCTGGTGGGCGTGCACGCTGCTCATCGGCGGCGGGCTGATGTTCTCGGTGTCGCGCTCGGCCATGCTGAGCCTGGCCGTGGTGGGACTGGTGCTGTTCGCCGGCTGGCCCGCGCGGCGGCGGCTGCAGGCGCTGCTGCTGGCCGCCGGGTTCCTGGTGGTCATCAGGATCGCCATGCCCGGCCTGCTCAGCACGATCACCGGGCTGTTCAGCAACCTGGGCAACGACGAGAGCATCCAGTACCGGACACACGACTATGCCGTCGCCGCCCAGGAGATCAGCAAGCACTTCTGGCTGGGGCGCGGCCTGGGCACCTGGTACGCCCCCAAACACCAGATCTTCGACAACCAGTACATCCTGTCCATGGTGGAGACCGGGCTGATCGGCACCATCGCGTTCCCCGGGCTGTTCGCGGTGGGCTGCTACGCGGCGCTCAGGGCCCGGTACCTGAGCCCCGACCACGGCGACCGCGACCTCGGTCTCACCCTCGCCGCCTGCCTGCTCGTGCCGCTCGTGGGGTCGTTCACCTTCGACCTGCTGTCGTTCGCGACCGTGACCGGACTGGCGTTCCTCCTCGTCGGCGCCGCGGGATCCATGCTCAGGACCGCGCGGGCCGATCAGCTCTCGCCCTCGCAGACCAGCGGGCCGACGATCGAGGTGACCCGATAGTTCTCGTCGATGGTGACCAGCTCGTTGCCGGACCACTCGCTCTTGGCGCACTCGGAGTCGACGGGGCCGTACACCCAGGACTTGTCGACCAGCTTGTTGCCGCGCACGACCTGCCTTCCCTTGGCCTTGCGCACCTGGATGCTGAACGTGCCGCCCATGACGAGGTTGTCGGTGACCACCACGTCCTCGGACTTCTCGTCCACCAGGAAGATGGGCGCGGTGATGTCCTTCGCCGCGCGCTGGTCGACGGTGTTGTGGTGGAACAGCAGCCCCTTGCCCCCGTTGTACGCCTGGATGCCGTCGGAGTGGTCGCCGGGGTTCGAGCACAGCTTGACGTACGAGTCGCGGATCTCCACGTCGTCGCCCGAGACCCGGAAGCCGTCGCTGTGCCCCTGCACCAGCACCCTGGTCGCCTTGTACTTGTCGTAGCCGATCGCGGGCAGCGGCTCGCACTTGGTCGTGGTGCCCACCGTCGTGTCGACGATCGTGAACCGGAACGACCGGGGGCCGTCGGAGTTGATCACGTCGCCGTCGATCACGCTGTTCCTGATCGTCACGTCGTCGGCGTGGATCAGCAGATGGCCGGGCACGTGGACGCCGTCGAGCACGGTGCCGGGCTTGACGATCTTGAAGGCGACGTTCTCCGTGTTGAGCTGGACCTTGGTGAGCTGGACGCCGCGCGGCGCCCCCGTGCAGGCGGGCGTGGGGTGGTCGGGGCAGGAGGACCCGTCCGGCCGGACGATCTTCGCCGTGGAGGAAGGGCTCGGCGTCGGTTTCGCCGGCGGGGGCGGCGTGCTCTGGCAGGCCGCAAGCAGGAGGGCCAGCAGGGGGAGGAGTCTGCGCATCGCCGTCGCCTCTCAGCCGCCCAGCCGCCGCGACAGCTCGGCCCAGGAGCCCGCCTCCAGGTCGCGCCGGCTGACCTCGGTCACCGGAAGAGGCCACGCTATCCGCAAATCCGGGTCGTCGTAGCGGACCGCCAGATCCTCGGCAGGGTCGTGCTCCCGGTCGATGCGGTAGCACGTGTCGGCGGGCTCGGTGAGCGCCTGGAAGCCGTGCAGGAAGCCCGCGGGCACGTACAACGTCACGAAGTCCTCGTCGTCCAGCCGCACCGCCATGCCGCGCCCGAACGTCGGCGACTGCGGCCTGATGTCCACGAGGACGTCGAGGATCGCGCCCCTGGCGCACCGGACCAGCTTCGCCTCGCCCTTGCCCGACCGCCCGTGCATCCCGCGGATGGTGCCGCGGCGGGAGCGGGACTGGCTGTCCTGGATGAACGCCCCAGGGTCCAGACCCGCCTCGGCGGCGACGGCCGCGTCGAAGGTCCTGGTGAACAGGCCGCGGCTGTCGTGGTGCGGCGTGGGCCGGAACAACAGCACCCCGTCGAGCTCGCCGTGCTCCACTTTCATGTGAGGTCCTCCTGATGAAGCCGACGGTCAGTGTCGTCATTCCGGCGCACAACGAGGAAGCGGTCATCGCGGCGGCGCTGGACCTGCTGCTCGCCGGGACCGAGCCCGGCGAGTTCGACGTCGTCGTGGTGGCCAACGCCTGCGCCGACGGCACGGCGCGGGCCGCCGCGCGGGAGGGCGTGCGGGTCCTGGAGACCCCGATCCCGGGCAAGGTCAACGCGTTGCGCATGGGCGACGCGGCCTGTCAGGTCTTTCCGCGCGTCTACATGGACGCGGACGTACGCGTCGACGCGGCGTCCGTGCGGGCGCTGGCCGCGGCGGCCGCCCGGCCGGGCGTCCTCGCCTGCGCGCCTGCGCCGGAGTGGGACCTGCGCGGTACGGGCCCTGTGGTCCGGCGCGTGCACCGGGTGCACGACCGGCTCATCGCGCCGTCCAGGGCGCTGGCCGGGGTGGGGGTCTACGTGCTCGACGAGCGCGGCCACGAGCGGGCCTTCCCGCTGCCCGACGTGATCTCCGACGACGGCTGGGTGGACGGCTGCTTCGCCGGCGAGGAGCGGGTCGTGGTGGCCGAGGCCCGCTCGGTCGTACGCCCCGCCCGCACCGTGCGCGCCCACCTCCGCCGGCGCGTACGGGTCCGGCAGGGCAACTGGCAGCTCGCCGAGCTGGGCCGCCCCGCGCGCACGCTGCGTGCGGGGGCTCTGGGCGCGTTGCTGGCCGCGCGGGCGGTCAGCCCGCTCGACGCCGCCTGCTACCTGGCCGTCCTGGCCCTGGACCGGCTGCTCACCAAGATCCGCGGCGACCGGGCGAGCTGGGGGACCGACGCCGGCAGCCGTCATCGCGATCCCACGGCGGCCTCGTAGGCCGCCAGCAACGCCGCTTTCGAGTGCTCCCACGACAGCGGCCCCGCGACCCTCTCGCGCCCGATCTCACCCATCCGCCGCCGCTCGTCCGGGTCGTCCAGCAGCCGCACGATCAGCTTGGCGAACTCGGACTCGTCGTTCGCCGGCGCGTACACGGCCGCCTCGCCGGCCGACACCCGCGCCTCGCGCAGCTCGAACGAGACGATGGGCCGGGCCATCGCCATGTACTCCATGACCTTGTTCATCGTCGAGACGTCGTTGAGCGGGTTGAGCGGGTCCGGCGACAGGCACACGTCGGCCGTGGACAGGTAGCGCATCAGGTCCTCGTCGGGGATCCTGCCGGTGAACTCGACGCAGTCCGCCAGGCCCAGCTCGCGCGAGAGCGCCACCATCGCGTCGAAGGTGTCGCCGCCGCCGATGAACACCGCGTGCCAGTCCGCGCGCCCGTGCTCGTCCCGCAGCCGCGCCAGGCTGCGCAGCGCGTAGTCCACGCCGTCCTGCGGCCCCATCACGCCCAGGTAGCACAGCAGGTACGGCTTCCCGCGCCGTACGGACTCGTCCTGCGGCACCTGGTGGAACCGCTCGACCACCGGCGCGCTGCGTACCACGAAGACCTCCTCGGGCCGCTTGCCGCCACGCGTCAGCGCCACCTCCCGATAGCTCTCGTTGGTCGCGATCACCACGTGCGCCGCCCGGTACGTCATCCGCTCCAGCCGGCACACCGCCCGGTACAGCAGGTCCTCACCCCGGCTGAACCGGGACAGGTACAGCTCGGGCACCAGGTCGTGCTGGTCGAAGACGAACCGGGTGCCCTTGCCCCGCATGGCCCGGGCGACCAGGAAGAACAGGTCGGGCGGGTTGCAGCCGTGCACCACGTCGAACCGGCCCAGCCGCCGGGCCAGGCGGAAGGTGTGCCACAGCGCCGAGCCGTACTCGCGCAGGTAGCCGCCGGGGCCGCCGGTCGCGGCCTGGAGCGGGTAGCGGTGGATGTGGATGCCGTCGATGACGACCTCCGGCTCGGTGTCCTGCTTGGCACCCCGCGGGCAGATGACGTGCACCTCCCAGCCCGCCTCGTGCAGCGCCCTGCTCTCCTGCCAGACCCGCCGGTCCAGCGGCACGGACAGGTTCTCGACGAGGATCAGCGCTCTACCAGCCAATGCCTGTGTACTCCCGTCTGCCCCGGAGGGCTTCCGCGTCTGGAATGCGTACGAGATCGACGATCGTCCGGTCCCCGGCACGTTCCAGCGCCTCCAGCACCGGCGGATCCGCGCACCCGATCACGCACACCTCCGCGTGTTCCAGCACTTGGTCCACCGAGTCGCCGAGTAACTCGCCGAGGTGCGGCAGGCGCTCGGCGATGTAGGCGCGGTTGGCGCCCATCAGCCGGGACATCGACACGTTGGCGTCGTAGATCCGCAGGTCGTAGCCCTTGCCGAGGAGCCGCTCCGCCAGCTCGACCAGAGGGCTCTCGCGCAGGTCGTCCGTGCCGGGCTTGAACGACAGCCCGAACAGGCCGATCCGGCGCCTGCCCGGCGCGGTGACCAGCTCGAAGGCCCGCTGCAGGTGCGCCTCGTTGGCCGGGAGCACGTGGGACAGCAGCGGGATCGCCACGTCGGCCTTCCTGGCCGCGTACACCAGGCCGCGCAGGTCCTTCGGCAGGCAGGAGCCGCCGAAGGCGAACCCGGGGCGCAGGTAGGCGGGGCTGATGTTGAGCTTGCGGTCGGCCAGGAACACGTCCATCACGCGGTGCGAGTCGAGCCCCATGGACTGGCAGATCGCGCCCAGCTCGTTGGCGAACCCGATCTTCACCGCGTGGAACGCGTTGTCCGCGTATTTGGCCATCTCGGCCACCGGGATCGGCACCCGGAACACCTCGCCGGGCAGCCCTTCGTACAGCGCGGCCACCACGTCCCCGGTGGCCGCGTCGGACTCGCCGATCACCGTCTTGGGCGGCGCGAAGAAGTCCCGCACGCTGGTGCCCTCGCGCAGGAACTCGGGGTTGACCGCGACCCCGAAGTCCGTCCCCGCCCGCAGCCCCGACGACAACTCCAGGATCGGGATGAGCAGGTCGGCGCAGGTGCCGGGGAGCATCGTGCTGCGGAAGACCACCACATGGCGCCCGGTCAGCGACCGCCCGATCTGGTCGGCCACCCGCTCGAGGAAAGTGGTCGACAGGCTGCCGTTGGGCTCCGACGGGGTTCCGACGCAGACCAGCGACACCTCGCTGTCCCTGACCGCCTCCGCCGCGTCCGTGGTGGCGCGCAGCGCGCCCTCGCCGACGGTCTTGGCGATCAGCTCCCCGATGCGCTCCTCGACGATCGGCGCGTGGCCGCTGTTGATCAGATCGACCTTGACCGGGTTGACGTCGACGCCCACGACCTGGTGCCCCATCGAGGCCAAGCAGGCAGCCGAGACACATCCGACATAGCCGAGCCCGAAGACACTGATCCGCATAGCCGCCTCCGCTGTGGACCGTCTGGTGTGGACCCTCTGGAGAGCAGCGCGCGATTTCCCCCCGCCTCCACCGGATATGTCGGGCATGCCCATTGGAACGTTACGGACTTCTCCGTGAACGTACGGTTCTGGCGATCTCCTTGGCCTTCGACAGGGCCGACGCGGCGGCCCTGCGTGCCGGATTCCTGGTGACGATGCCCTGGCAGACCACGCTCTCGCCGGTCTTGGCCCGCCGCTTGTACTCGTCCTCGCCCCGGCCCAGATCGATGCGGGCGATCCCGAGCGCCGGGGCCGCCGCGACCAGCTCGCGCAGCAGGATCCAGCCCGGCGAGAGCCTCGCGTACGCCGGGTCGTAGACGGGGAACCACCAGTGCAGCACCGCGCCCGACCTGAGCCCGAAGTGCGCCGCGAGCAGGTGCTCCCCGGCGTGCAGCGTCGACAGCACGCCGCCGAAGTCCGTCCCGCGGGTACGCAGCAGGTTTTCGAGGAGGCGAACCCGGTCCGGCTCGGCGAAGTAGTCCTTGGCGCCGGTCGCGGCGTACTGCGCCCGCTTGAGTTCGATCACCTGCTTCAGTGCCGTGGCGTCGGTCGAGTCCGCCTCGAAGCGGACCGTCCCGAGCTCCCGCCCCGCCTTCGCGGCCCGCCGCCTGGCCTGCCCCATGTTGTCCTTGCCGCTGCGCGAGGCCCGGCCCAGGTAGCCGGTCAGCCCGCCGGTCACGTCCAGGTACGGCGACGGCCTGCGCGAGATCACCCATCGGTCGAAGCCGGGGGCCTCCTCCAGCAGGTGGTCGAACTCGTACGCGCCGGCACCGTTGCCGAGCAGGTCGAGAGGCTGGAACGCGGCGCCGGCCGCGGCGATCGGCCCCTGGAAGTCCGCGCCCGGCCAGCCCACCGGGCGCAGCAGCCGTCCCTCACGGTGGTGCGGCAGGAAGACGCCGTTGCCCGCGCCGACCGCCACGTGCACGTCCCGTCCGCCGGCGTGCACGGCCGCCGCGAAACCGGGATGGAAGTAAGGGCTGTCCAGGGCCGGGTTCGCGGCCCGCAGCGCATGCCAGGCGTCCAGCTCCGCCGCGGTGAGCGCGTCGAACGGCTTGACCCGCAAGGTGCTCATTGCGGGAGCGCCGTCATGCGGCGGGACGGGCGGACCAGCGCCACCACGCAGGCCCGGGACGTGCGCCGGCCCGCCAGCGCCCGCACGGCCTCACCGGCCAGCACGGCCAGGTGGTACGCCGCCCCGGACACGGGCCCGTGCCGCCGCCGGTACAGGCGTACCTTGTTCACGATGAGCAGTGCCGCCAGCGTCGGGTTGACCCCCGAGTCGCCGCCGATGTGCTCGATCACCGAGGTGGGCTCGTACCACGTCGTCCATCCCAGGTCGGCGGCGCGCAGGCAGTAGTCCGTCTCCTCGCTGTAGAGCAGGAACGACTCGTCCCACACCCCCACCTCCCTGATGACCTGCGGCGAGAGCAGCATGGCCGCGCCGGTCGCCCACGCGAAGGCGCCGGGCCTGGCGTAGTCGCGCGGATCGGTCACCAGCTCGCCCAGCCTGCCCACGCGTCCCGCCAGCGTCCCGCCGACGACCGCCTCGGCCAGCGCCCGGCCCAGGGTCGGCATCCGGCGCAGCGACGGCTGGAGCGTGCCGTCGGGATTGACCATGTACGGCACCGCGATGCCCCGGCCCGGCTCCCGCAGGCAGTCGAGCAGCGGCGCGATCGATCCGGGGCGCAGGCGGCAGTCCGGGTTGAGCACGTACACGCCGTCCAGCTTGTCGAGGTCGAGCACGGCGATCCCGGCGTTGATGGCCGCCGCGTAACCGGCGTTCCTGCCGACCTGGACCAGCCTGACCGGCGGGCCGGCCCGCTCCGCGATGGCGGCCGAGTCGTCCTTCGAGTTGTTGTCGGCCACGACCACGTCGGCGAGCTCCACCCCGGCCGCGCCCTCCGCCAGCGAGTCGAGGCAGCCTTCGAGCACGGCCGCGCTGTTGTAGGTGACGATCACGACGGCGACCCTGGGCATCGACGCGCCTAGGACCTCCCCGCCCATCAGCGCACCCGCTTGTACAGGCGCATCCCGA
The DNA here is from genome assembly GCF_044465905.1 of Nonomuraea sp. NPDC049480. Lineage (NCBI taxonomy): Bacteria > Bacillati > Actinomycetota > Actinomycetes > Streptosporangiales > Streptosporangiaceae > Nonomuraea > Nonomuraea sp. NPDC049480. Next base: position 97,433 of record NZ_JBITMD010000007.1, on the reverse strand, counting down.
GCTTGCCCGCGCGCCGGGCGAGCGACGGCCCTCCGTCGAGCACCCGTCTGATCCAGTCGTCGTCGAGATCATGTTTGAGGCTGTTGCGGGCCTGCAGCCAGGACCCCGGCCTGGCCTTGCCGCCGTCGCTGGTGTAGGCCCGGGTCACCCCCGCCATCCGCAGCCGGCGCAGGACCTGCCGATCATAGGAGCCGAACGGGATCGCCACCCGGGACACCGGCGCGCCGGTGAGCTCCGAGAGCACCGCATGGGCCCGGGTGAACTCCTCGGCCACCTGCGGACCCTGCAGCGTACGCCAGTCGCGGTGCGCCCACCCGTGCGAGCCGACCCGCATCCCGGCGCCGGTCAGCTCGCGGACCCCGGCGGCGTCGAGCCTGCCCGGCTCGCCCAGCAGGCCGGCCAGGACGAAGAACTCCGCCTTCAGCCCGCGCTCCACCAGCCGCGGAAGGGCGATCTCCACGTCGGACGCGTTCCCGTCGTCGAACGTGATGCGTACGTCGGGCCGGTCGGCCACCGCGTCGACCACCTGCTCGAACTGCTCGACCGTGACCCATGTCGCGTCTTCGCCCGGGTCCGGCTCGCGGGCCGTCTCGCCGATGCCGTGCACGGTCAGATTGGTTACCGCCCGCATCCCGCCCCCTGGTCAGAAAGCCACCAGGAGTGTTATCGCGGCCCGGGATGGACCGTTACAGGCGTTTCGCGTACCAGGAGACGGTCTGTCGCAGGCCCTCCTCGAGCGACGTGGCGGGCCGCCAGCCCAGGACGCGCTCGGCGAGCTCGATGTCGGAGCGCTGCGTGCGGTCCAGCGGCCGGGCCGCCACCGCGCCGTACGTCGGCCGGGTGGGGCCGCCCACGATCCCGGCCAGCAGCTCCGCCGTGTCGTGGATGGAGACCGGCTCCGGCGTGCCGATGTCGAGCACGTGGCCGGCCGCGTCGCCGCTCGCTCCGGCCAGGACGAACGCGTCCACCACGTCCTCGACGTACACCCAGGTCACGAGCCTGGTGCCGGAGGTCAGTTCGGGCGCCTGCCCGTTCAGGAGGGACCGCGTCACGTACGGCACGAGCCTGGCGGTGTTCGGCTCGCCGGGGCCGTAGACCATGGCCACGCGCAGCACCGACACGGGCACCTGCCACAGCGCGTGGAACATGCGGGCGTAGCCGGTGGCGGCCGCCTTCGCCGCCGCGTACGGGGAGCTCGGCGCCTGCCCGCCGGCCGGCTCCTCCACCGAGCCGGCCAGCACCAGGCTGCGCACGGGGGAGCCGGTCACCGCGGTCATGAGGTTCACCGCGGCGCCCAGGTTGCTCGCCAGCGTCGGCGCCACGGTCGCGGGATCGCGGACCCCGGTGACCTCGCTCGCCAGGTGGAAGATCACCTCTGGCCGCACCTCCGCCACCAGCGCGCTCGTCGCCTCGGCGTCGCAGAGGTCCGCGGCGTGCCACCGCTCGCCGTGCCCGGCCGCCCCGGGCGGGCGGCGGCTGACCGCGTGCACCCGGGCGCCCAGCTCGGCCAGACGCCGGACCAGGTGGGAGCCGATGAACCCGGTGGCGCCGGTGACCAGCACGGGCGTGTCCTGCCAGACGGACATACGTCCTCCGACTAGTCGTGTTGTTCCGGTGACGGGATGGCGCCGCCCGTGTCGTGCCAGACGTTGCCCTTCCCCGCCGCGAGCTCCGATTTCGTGCTCAGCAGGATCGGACACTCGTGCGCGGAGTTGCGGCCGAACCGGTTGCCGGTGACCCGCTGCCCCCGCAGCGGCCGGCCCAGCGGCGTGTGGTCGATGTTGACGACGCACGCGCCGCCGTCGAGGTAGTTGTCCTCCACCCGCAGGTCGTCCGCCGAGGACTGGACGGCGGCGTTCGGGTCCTTCGTGGTGGACAGGTCGATCGTGTTGTGCCGCAGCGTGACGCCGGTCTGCTCGGCGAAGGCCTGCACGCCGTCGTTGTGCGTGGGCTCGCCGCCCTGGTCGGGGTCGCTGGCGAACCAGCTCAGGTGGTGGATGTAGGAGTCCTGGACCAGCGTGCCGGTGTGGGCCTTGATCCCGTCCACCGTGCCGCGGAACTCCGACCGGTAGATCTTGGTGGAGCCCGCCCAGATGCCGTCGACGGACGGGGACGGGCTGGCGGGGTAGAACTCCGAGTCCTCGATCACCGTGTCCTCGGCGTGCTCGGTGTCCACCAGCGGGCGGACGTCCGTCGTGGCGCCGCCGCGGAAGACGCATTTCCGGAACGTGACACCCCGTGCGGTGACCACCACGAAGCCGTGGAAGACCTTGCCCTCGACGACCTCACCGTCCTTGGCGAAGGTCTGGTCGCCGGTCACGACGGTGAGCCTCGTGCCCGGCGGGACGCCGGTGGACTCAGCGTCGGGAAACCCGGCCGGTCCGCGCCTGGTGATCTGGGGGTGTTGGGGGTGCTGGGGCTGCTGGGCTTGGGCCGCCTGGCCCGCCGGCTCGCCGAGCTCCTGTGCGATCGTCACGGCCAATGTCAGGGCGGCGATCGCGGCTATGACATACCACCACGTCTTCGCCACCCCGGCATCGTCGCGGAGAATCAGTTAATCCGCCAGGTGTCCCCACCCAGCAGCAGCTCGCTCAGGTCGCCGGCGCCCTGCCGCTGCGCGGCCTCGTCGAGCTGCGCGGTCATGCGCTCCTCGTACGACGGCCGGACCACGCTGCGGAAGACGCCGATCGGCACGTGCTCGAACGACGGCTCGTCCAGCCTGCTCAGCGCGAAGGCGATGGACGGGTCCGGGTTGTGCGCGTCGTGCACGAGGATCTGGTCCTCGCTCACGCCGTCACGGGCCACGACCTCGATGCCGCCGTTGGCCGCGCGTACGACGGCCTTGGAGGCGCTAACGATCGGCTGCCCGTGCTCCAGCCGCAGCGTGATGTCGTCACGCACCTCCGGGTCCTTGAGCGGCTCGAAGGCGTTGTCGTTGAAGATGTTGCAGTTCTGGTAGATCTCCACCAGCGACGTGCCGCGGTGCGCGGTGGCCTCGCGCAGCACCGACTGCAGGTGCTTGCGGTCGGAGTCGATGGTGCGGGCCACGAACGACGCCTCGGCGCCGATGGCCAGCGAGATCGGGTTGAACGGCTTGTCCAGCGACCCCATCGGCGTCGACTTGGTGATCTTGCCGACCTCGGACGTGGGTGAGTACTGGCCCTTGGTCAGACCGTAGATCCTGTTGTTGAACAGCAGGATGTTGAGGTTGACGTTGCGGCGCAGCGCGTGGATCAGGTGGTTGCCGCCGATCGACAGCGCGTCGCCGTCACCGGTGATCACCCAGACGCTCAGATCGGGGCGGGAGGCCGCCAGCCCGGTCGCGATCGCCGGCGCGCGGCCGTGGATCGAGTGGAACCCGTACGTGTTGAGGTAGTACGGGAACCGCGACGAGCACCCGATGCCCGACACGAACACGATGTTCTCGCGCTTGAGCCCCAGCTCGGGCAGGAAGCTCTGCACCGCGGCCAGGATCGCGTAGTCACCGCAGCCGGGGCACCAGCGGACCTCCTGGTCGGACTTGAAGTCCTTCAGGGTCTGCTTGACGTCGGTCTTGGGAACGAGGCTCAGCCCCTTCCCGTTCACGAGCTCAGTCACTGTCGATCACGTCCTGAATGACTCCGGCCAGCTCCTCGGCCTTGAACGGGAGCCCGCGCACACGGTTGTAGCTGATCACGTCGACGAGGAAGCGGGCCCGCAGCAGCAGGGACAGCTGACCCAGGTTGATCTCGGGCAGCAGCACCTTGTCGTAGCTCTTGAGCACCTCGCCGGTGTTGGCCGGCAGCGGGTTGAGGTGGCGGAAGTGGGCCTGGGCGATCTTGCCGCCGGTCCTCCTGATCCGCCGCACGGCCGCGGCGATCGGCCCGTACGTCGAGCCCCACCCGATCACCAGCACCTTGGCGTCGCCGTCGGGGTCGTCGACCTCGAGGTCGGGCACGTCGATACCGGCGATCTTGGCGGCCCGGGTGCGGACCATCAGGTCGTGGTTGTCCGGGTCGTAGGAGATGTTGCCGGTGCCGTCGGCCTTCTCGATGCCGCCGATCCGGTGCTCCAGGCCGGGTGTGCCGGGAATGGCCCACGGGCGGGCAAGGGTGTCGGTGTCCCGCTTGAACGGCAGGAATTCCCCGCCCTCACCGTTCGGAGTCGTCGTAAATTCCTGTGAAATGTCTGGCAAATCGGAAACTTCAGGCAAACGCCACGGCTCTGAGCCGTTGGCCAAATAGCCGTCCGAAAGCAGCATGACCGGAGTGCGGTATTTCACGGCGATCCTGGCCGCCTCGATGGCCGCGTCGAAGCAGTCGCTCGGCGACATCGGCGCCACGATCGGCACCGGGGACTCGCCGTTGCGGCCGTACATGGCCATCAGCAGGTCGGTCTGCTCGGTCTTGGTCGGCATGCCGGTGCTCGGCCCCGCCCGCTGCACGTCCACGATGATCAGCGGAAGCTCGGTCGTGACCGCCAGGCCGACCGTCTCGGCCTTGAGCGCCACGCCGGGTCCCGACGTGGTGGTGACGCCGAGCGCGCCGCCGAACGCGGCCCCGAGCGCCGCGCCGACGCCCGCGATCTCGTCCTCCGCCTGGAAGGTGCGGATGCCGAACTGCTTGTGCCTGCTGAGTTCGTGCAGGATGTCACTGGCCGGGGTGATCGGATAGGACCCCAGGAACAACGGCAACTTGGACTGCACGCTGGCGGCGATCAGGCCGTACGCGAGGGCCTGGTTGCCGGAAATATTGCGATAGACGCCCGGCGGGAGCTTGGCGGGCTTGACCTCGTACGACACCGAGAACGACTCGGTGGTCTCGCCGTAGTTCCACCCCGCCTGGAAGGCCGCGATGTTGGCCTTGGCGATCTCGGGCTTCTTGGCGAACTTCTGCTCGAGGAACTTGATCGTGTGCTCGGTCGGCCGGTGGTAGAGCCAGCTGAGCAGGCCGAGGGCGAACATGTTCTTCGACCGCTCGGCGTCCTTCTTGGACAGGTCGAAGCCCTCGAGGGCCTTGACGGTGAGCGAGGTCAGCGGCACCGCGTGGATCCGCCACTCGTTGAGCGAGTCGTCCTCCAGCGGGTTGGCGGCGTAGCCGACCTTCTGCAGGTTGCGCTTGGTGAACTCGTCGGTGTTCGCGATGATGTCGGAGCCCCGGGGCAGGTCGCCCAGGTTGGCCTTGAGCGCCGCCGGGTTCATGGCCACGAGCACGTTCGGCGCGTCGCCGGGCGTGAGGATGTCGTGGTCTGCGAAATGGAGCTGGAAGCTCGACACGCCGGGCAGGGTGCCTGCGGGTGCGCGGATCTCAGCAGGGAAGTTGGGCAACGTGGACAGGTCATTGCCGAACTCCGCCGTGCCCGCCGTGAAGCGGTCGCCGGTGAGCTGCATGCCGTCGCCGGAGTCACCAGCGAACCTGATGATCACGCGGTCGAGCTGCTGGACCTGCTTTGTCACAGCTCAGTCCTCCTCGACGCGCCATCTTTGAGCGCGTTCTCTATTTCCATGCTAGATCCTCGGAAGGTCGCGCGTTTGCACCCCACCGAAAGCGGGTACTCGCGGTCGGAATTCTCAGGGTGAGGTCGGAGAACAACGACGACACAGCCCGGACGCGAGCCTGCAGAGGTCTACATGCAGGCGGGCGAACAGGACGGTTCGGGTCACGAGCGCCAACTATACGTCCCCCCAACACGTGCGCCACGTCAGGGGCTGCTACGGGAAAGCCGGCTCCCCTGACCTGTACAAGCGTCCGGCCTGCAGCTGCACAGAGCCGTACAACTCTGGAACGGTGACGAAGCTGTAACCCTTCCCGCGCAACCTTTTGAGGATGTCCGGAACCGCGTCCACGGTTTCCCGATGAATGTCGTGCATGAGAATGATCGCACCCGGATGCGCCTCGCGCACGGTGCGTTCCGCGATGTCGGCGGCCTTGCCGCCGTCCTGATCCCTGGTGTCCACGTCCCAGGTGACCAACGGGTAGCCCATCCTCCTCGCGACGTCGCGCAGGCCATTGCCGACGGCCCCATACGGCGGCCGCACCAGCGTCGGCTTCTGACCGATGACCGCCGCCACGGCATCCGCGGTACGCCGCAGCGAGTCGGCGATCTTGCTGGTGGTCTGCTTCGACAGGTCCTGGTGCGCCCAGCTGTGGTTCCCGACCAGATGACCTTCCGAGCTCATCCTGCGCAGCAGCCCCGGCTGGGCGGCGGCGCTGCTGCCGACCGTGAAGAACGTGGCCCGCGCCCGCTCCTTCCGCAGCAGGTCGAGCAGCCTGCCGGTGTACGGCCCCGGACCGTCGTCGAACGTCAGCGCGACGCACTTGACCTCGGCGCAGTCCACGCTCCCCGCCTGGTTGCTGACGGCGGCCGGGCTGTTGGCCGGCATGCCGGGAACCGGTCCGCCCGCTTCCACGTTCCTGACGCCCTCCTGCGCCCGCCGGCCGAACTCCGAGAGCAGCGATGCCGCCTGCCTCGCGGGAACGGCCACGGCCAGCCGCCCCAGCGAGCACGGCCCGATCTGGCAGTCGTCGAACTCCACCACCAGGTCCCCGCCCCGGTTGAACGCCATCGAGTCGAACTCTTCGCCGCCGGCCGTCACCGTGTCCCGCTCGACCTGTTTCCCGCGCTCCTTGAGCCGCTCCCTGACCAGCCTCGCGAGCCGCGGCAGCGCGTCCTGCCCGGCCAGTAGCCCGGTGGACGGGACTGCTTTGCCCTGGCGCGGGTCGAACCAGAACGTCCGCGTGGAATTGCCCCAGCTCGCGCCCAGGAACTCGCCGGTACGCAGCCGTACCCCGACCGCCTGGGAGGAGGCGGCGGCCAGCTGCCAGTCCACGTTCAGCTCAGGACGCGGGTAGCCGCCGCCCTGCGTGCGCCGGCGGAAGTCCCGGAGCTGCCGCTCGGCCTGCGCCCCCAGCGTCCGGTTGAGGGCAGGCGCGTCGGCGAGCTCCGGGTAGTTGATGTGCACATAGCGGGCCCCGTTGGAGGAATCCCCCTCGGCCAACGTCCTGGTGGACAGACCGGCGACCGTCGCCGGGTCGACGAAGTCGATCAGCGTCGGCTCTGCCGGAACCACGACGTCCCCCTCAGGGGAGGCGGCGGCCAGGCCGCATCCTCCGGCCGAGAGGGCCAGCAGAGCGATTCCGGAAAAGAATCGCAATTTGTGCATGCATGTCAGGTTATGTGGTTGATCTTCCGGTTTACCCCGATTTGAAGTGATGGGGTGCGAGGCTTTGACCGATCCCGGGTTTGAGAATCGGCTCCCTGGGTTCCCGGGGGCGGCTGGGTTACGATCACGTGTATGGACGGCTACTTCGGGTCGTACGCGCTGGTCGCCGCGTTGCTCGCCATCGGCGTCGCCATCGTGGCCGGGGCCCTCATGGCCAACCGCCTTCTCCGCCCGAGCCGCCCCACGCCGGAGAAGCTGACCACGTACGAGTGCGGGGTCGACCCGGTGGGCGAGGGGTGGGCGCAGTCGCAGGTCCGCTACTACGTCTTCACCTACCTGTACGTCGTGTTCGCCGTCGACGCCGTCTTCCTGTTCCCCTGGGCCACCGTCTTCGACGCCCCCGGTTACGGGATGACCACGCTGGTGGAGATGTTCGTGTTCCTCGGGTTCATCGCCCTGGGCATCGTGTACGCCTGGCGCAAACGCGTGCTCTCCTGGACCTAGATCGCCGGCCGTGCCGGATCCGCCTCGGCGTTCCTGCGGACGAGCGCCGTCGCCGTGAGCACAGGGGATCTGCGGGCGGCGTCACGCCCCCTGTCAGCAGGCCGATCATGACGTCCTTTGCTTGACCTGCGATCCGCGCAAGAATGGAGGTATGGCAGCGACCGATCTCCCGATGCCCACGGTGGGCCTGGTCTCGCGGTTGGCGCCCAAGCCGATGCGCTTCGTGCTCAACTGGGGCCGCCGCTATTCGCTGTGGGTGTTCAACTTCGGGCTGGCCTGCTGCGCCATCGAGTTCATCGCGACGTCGATGAGCAGACACGACTTCATCAGGTTCGGGGTGATCCCGTTCGCGAACGGCCCGCGTCAGGCCGACCTCATGATCGTCTCGGGCACGGTCACCGACAAGATGGCCCCGGCCGTGAAGCGCCTGTACGAGCAGATGCCCGACCCGAAGTACGTGATCTCGTTCGGCGCCTGCTCCAACACCGGCGGGCCCTACTGGGACTCCTACTGCGTGACCAACGGCGTGGACCAGATCATCCCCGTGGACGTCTACGTGCCCGGCTGCCCGCCCCGGCCCGAAGCTCTCCTGTACGGCATCATGAAGCTCCAGGAGAAGATCGCCCAGGAGAAGCTCAGCGACCGTTATGTGTGGTCCCGCTCCCATGGTTCCTCGGAGGAGGCGTGAACACCGCCGAGCTCTCCGCGCGCTTCGGTGACCGTGCCGAAATCTCCGAGTCGTACGGCGACACCACGGTCGACGTCGCGCCCGCCGACTGGGTCGAGCTGCTGACGTTCGTCCGCGACGACCTCGGCTACGCGTTCTTCGACTGGCTGACGGGCGTGGACGACCCGCCCGACGCCTTCCAGGTCGTGGCCCACGTCTACAACCCGGTCGCCAGTGAGCGCCTGCTGCTGCGCACCCGCGTGCCACGCGCCGAGCCGCACCTGCCCACCGCCGTCGGCGTCTACCGGGGGGCGAACTGGCACGAGCGCGAGACGTACGAGATGTTCGGCGTGATCTTCGACGGCCACCCGTACCTCGTGCCGCTGCTGCTGCCCGACGGATTCGAGGGGCACCCGCTGCGCAAGGACTTCGTGCTGGCCGCCCGCGTGGCCAAGGCCTGGCCCGGCGCCAAGGAGCCCGGCGAGTCCGGGCACGGCGCCCCGAGTCGCCGCAAGACCCTTCCCCCCGGAGTTCCGGCCGACTGGGGGACGCCGGATGGCTGACCTCGGGGTGGGCCGGGCGGCGGAACCACCTCCGCCGCCCTATCGCGCCGTGCCGCGGCGCTGAGACGACTGGGAGCTGCCAGATGCTCGACGTGGTGCTGAGCTTCGCCGTCATCCTCATCGTGTTCCTGGCGCTGCCGCTGATCATCGGGCAGACCGAGCACAAGGTCATGGCGCACATGCAGTCGCGGCTGGGCCCCATGTACGCGGGCGGCTTCCACGGCTGGGCGCAGCTCATCGCCGACGGCGTGAAGTTCGCGCAGAAGGAGGACGTCATCCCGGCCGCGGCCGACCGCCGCATCTTCATGATCGCCCCCGGGGTGGCGCTCGTCCCCTACCTGGTCGTGCTGATCGCCATCCCCATCGATCGCGGCCGCGTGGCCGTCGACCTCGACCTCGGCCTCTTCTTCGTCCTCGCCGTCATGGGCATCGGCGTGCTGGGCTCGATCATGGCCGGGTGGGCCTCGGCCAACAAATACTCGGTGCTCGGCGGCATGCGGTCGGCCGCCCAGCTCATGTCGTACGAGCTGCCCCTGGTGCTGGCGGCCTCCTCGGTCGCGATGGCGGCCGGCACGCTGTCGATCCCGGCAATCGTCGAGGCGTGGCAGTGGTGGTGGCTGCCGTGGCAGGCCATCGGCGGCGTGGTCTTCTTCCTGGCCGGCCTGGCCGAGCTGCGGCGGCCCCCGTTCGACATGCCCATCGCCGAGTCCGAGATCATCATGGGCCCGATGACCGAGTACACCGGCATGCGCTTCGCCCTTTTCATGCTCGCCGAGTACGCCGGGATCGTGGTCCTGTCCTTCCTGACCACTGTCCTGTTCCTGGGCGGCTGGCACGGCCCGTTCCTGCCCGGCTGGCTGTGGACGATGGTCAAGGTCTTCGTGCTGGCGTTCGTCGTGATCTGGCTCCGGGTCTCCTACCCGCGGCTGCGCGAGGACCAGCTCCAGAAGCTCGCCTGGGCGGGTCTGGTCCCGCTCGCCCTCGTGCAACTCGCCCTCACGGGCGTGGTCAAGGTCCTCACCTGAGCCCCGGTACGCGGGGTCTTTGTGCGGAAACTTTACTTTCGCCTTATTCGTCGTACCTGAACAGGGGGCCCTCTTCGGGGGGTATGACGAGTGAGCAAGATCCTTCCAGTAGCAGGCGCGACCAAGGGCAGCCGATGCCCCAAAACCGTTCTGACCGCCGACGGGGGAGCTCTGGCGGTCACCGACAACGCCTCAGGCCACTCGGTACGCGTGACGCCGGCCGGCCTCTACCACTACGCCTATGACCAGCGAGCCCTCGGCCGATTCGCCCAGCGCGCCGTCGGGCGGAAGCCCACGCCCTACTCGGTCCAGGGCCTGGCCGTGCTGGACGCCGACGGCCTGGTCCTGCTCGACCTGCCCGGCGACTGGCACGCGCCCCACCTGAAGGATTTCGCGCGGAGAGCCGGAATCCCGCTGACGAGCGCCCACAACAAGCCCTCGGGCCAGGTGCGGGCGGTCCTCGCCGGCCGTGCTCCCGGCTGGCAGCGCGTACGCGGGCTGTCGCGTCCCTCCCTCACCAGATGGCGGAGGACGATGGCCGTTTGCGCTGGAGTCGTCGGCCTGGGCGTGATGGCGTATCTGGCGTCCATCTGGCTGTGGGCCGCGTGGCGCGGCGTCGCCGCGATCGGCCGCGTCCTCCTGGACATCGTCGACGTGAAGTGGCTGGCGGTGGGCTTCAGTCCCGTGTTATTGATCATCCGCCCCGTGGCGGCGAAGATCCACCGCTGGCGCGTCAAGCAGGGCTCGATCGTGGGCCCGCCCGATGGGCCGTACCTGGTCGGCAAATATCCCAGGAAGTTCCAGATCATCCAGCGGAACGAGCTCATCGCGGACCTCCGCCTGGGCGTGGACCCCGGCGAGGTGTTCAGCCTGCTTCTCTACCGCTACGAGGACCTGGCCGGCCTCGTCGTCCTCGACAGGATGGAGCATGTCCTCCACCACCTCCCCGGCCCCTGGCCCCCGAACGACGTGGACCGCTTCGCCAAGCGCCACGACCTGCTCCTGATCGTGGACCGGATCTCGCACGAGGAGTATCTGACCCTGATCAAGAAGGCCAGGACGGCGACTCCCTGACGCCCGATGGGTCCTCAGTTGATGATCGCCAGCATCACATCGGAGGCCGACGGCCGTTCGTCGGGCCGCTTGTTGAGGCAGGTCCCCACGATCCCGCGTAAGGCGGGAGGCAACGGAGACAGGTCCGGATGGAAGGTCAGCACCCGGTTGAACACCGCGGGCACGGAGTCCTCCCCGAACGCCGGCCGCCCCGTGGCCGCGAACATCATGGTCACCGCCCAGCTGAACACGTCGGAGGCCGGTCCCACGGTCTCCCCGCTCAACTGCTCGGGCGACATGTAAGGCGGGGTTCCCACCATCTTGCCGGCGGTCATGGTCATCTGATCGAGCGCCCGCGCGATCCCGAAGTCGATCACCCGCGGCCCGTCGTGCCCGATCAGCACATTGCTCGGCTTGAAATCGCGATGAACGATCCCCGCCTTGTGGATGGCGGACAGCGCACCGACTGTGGATAACGCCAGCCGCGTCAGACTGTCCTCGTCGCGCGGCCCGTGCTTCTTGACGAGCTGCTCCAGCGAGGGGCCCTCCACGTACTCGCTGACGATGTAGGGGTATTGCCCCGTGATGTTCATGTCGAGCACTCGGGCTGTGGAAAACGTCGCCACCCGCCGGGCGGCGTCCACCTCCCGCGCGAACCTCGCCCGCGCCGTCTCGTCGACCAGATCGTGCAGCACCTTCACGGCGACCCGCGTCCCGTTGGGCGCCGTGGCCAGGTAAACGGCTCCCTGCCCACCCCGCCCGAGCGACTTGATCACCCGGTAGTGCCCGATCCACTCCGGCTCACCCGGACGCCGATGGGCGGTGGGCTGCGTGGTCCGCTGATGCAGATTCACCTGCTGCTGCTGCGGGTGGTGCTGCCGGTGCGGCGGAGGGTGCGGGTGACGCAGGTGTGGCTGGTGCGCCGGCGGCCTGTGCCGCGCCCGCACCATCATCGGCACCAGGATCCCCGAGTGGATGACGCCACCGATCCAGCTGAGCACGAGCCCCAGGGAGACCAGCCCCTGCAGCGGCTGCGGGAAGTCCTCGTAGTCGTCGTACGAGAGTGCCGCGATCACGAAGGAGCCGATGGAGACCAGGTAGACGGAGGCGGCCACGGCCTGGAAGACGCTCCGCAGCCAGAACGCCGCGAACCCGATCGTGAACGGGGTCGCCAGCCCGCACGTGAAGAGAGGCAGGCAGGCCCACACGACGGCGGCCGCCCACGCTCCGCCACCGGGACGGGCTGGATGGCTGTGCTGCATGGCCGAGAGACTATCGCCCTGCCGTGTTTCGTACCGGGCATGTGCTCAGCTTGTGGATAACCTCCCCCCAACCTGTGGATGGCTGTGGAAAAAACTGGGGATAATGCTCTACCTCATCCACCTGCGCCTTCACCTGTGCCCCTAATTGCGCAATGATGTTGACCATGGGGAGGATTCCGGGAGTCGGACTGGCAAAGGGGTTGTCCATCACCCTTCGCCACATGCTGCGTAAATCGGTTACGCAGCAATATCCCGAGGTCAAGCCCGCCCTCCCGCCCCGCAGCCGAGGCGTCATCGCCCTGGTCGAGGAAAACTGCACCTCGTGCATGCTCTGTGCCCGGGAGTGCCCCGACTGGTGCATCTACATCGACTCGCACAAGGAGACCATCCCGGCCCCGGAGGGCGGCCGTCCGCGCCAGCGCAACGTCCTGGACCGCTTCGCCATCGACTTCGCCCTGTGCATGTACTGCGGGATCTGCATCGAGGTGTGCCCCTTCGACGCGCTCTTCTGGTCCCCGGAGTTCGAGTACGCCGAGGGCGACATCCGCAACCTCATTCACGAGAAGGACCGGCTGGCTGCCTGGACCCAAACGGTCCCCCCGCCTCCGGCCCACGATCCCGGCGCCGAGCCCCCGAAGGAACTCACGGCCGCCCCACGCCGCCCAGCCCCCGACCGCCCCGCGCGCGGAGTCACCGATCGCCCCGCGCGCGGAGCCGCCGATCGCCCCGCGCGCGGAGCCGTCGACCGTCCTGCCGGTGAGGCGGCTGACCGTCCCTCCCGTGGAGTGGCCGGCGGCACTTCCGATCGGGAAGGCCCGCCATCCGCCGGTACGGCTGACACTCCGGCTTCCGGGGCGGCAGGTCCAACGCGCACCCGTAAATCCGAACCCGGCAAGCCCGGACCGGCGGCGTCCGCCGGCACCGAAGGTGCGGGGGGCGCCACCGAGGCCACCGCGAAGGACACGGGCGCAGGCCCGGCCAGCGCTCCGTCCCAACAGCCGACTGCCCCAAGCACCACCCCGACGAGCAGCCCTTCGGACGCGGAATCCGCGACCGGCACGCCAGGGCCGCAAGCCGTGCCCGGCACGCCAGGGCCGGAAGTGGTGCCCGGCACGCCAGGGCCGGAAGCGGTGCCCGGCACGCCAGGGCGGGAAGTAGCGCCCAGCGCACCGAGGCCGGGAGCCGGGCCGAGCAGGCCGGGGGCAGAAGGCGCGCTCGACACGCCGGGAAGTGGAGACACAGCGAACCTCGCAGGGCCACAGGGAAGTGAGCCGACCTCCGAGCCGACGACGGAACGGCCCTCCGGCAGCGCGGAGGAGCCGCCCACCAGTGGCACGGAAACCCCCTCCACCAGGGAAGCTCCCTCCCCCGAGACCACGGAAGCTCCCTCTGCCAGGGAGCAGCCCCGGGACCCGGCTTCATCCACAGGCGAGCCAACCTCAGAAAAGTTGTCCACAGCATCGGGCGAGCCGCAACCACGGCCCGCGCCGAAGGAGCAAACTTCTGCTCCGAGCCCTCGCAGGCGCAGGATGGCCGATCCACGGTCCATCCGTCCGCCCGGACGGCTCGGCCCTGATGAGACAAGGGAGTCCGAGGAGGAGTCGTGACCGAGGCGGTGCCCTCCTACCTGTCACCCACTGGGCAAGAGATCGTCTTCTTGCTGCTGGGTGCGGTAGCGGTTGGATCGGCGCTGCTTGTCGTCACGACCAAACAACTGGTCCACGCCGCCCTCTGGCTCGTGGTCAGCTTCGGTGCCCTGGCAGGCTGCTATCTGGTGCTGACGGCGGAGTTCGTGGCCTGGGTCCAAGTGCTGATCTATGTGGGCGCGGTGGTCGTGCTGATGCTGTTCGGCATCATGCTCACCCGCGCCCCGATCGGCCGCTCCGCCGACCTCGACAGCGGCAACCGCGTCGTCTCCGCCCTGGTGGCGCTGGCGACGGCGGCCATCCTGGTCACGGTCGTGATCGACGGGTTCCGCACCGCGTACACACCGCTCAAGCCCGGCCACGGCGCCGCCAAGGAGCTGGGCGCGAGCGTGTTCGCCACGTGGGTGCTGCCGTTCGAGGCGCTGTCCGTGCTGCTGCTCGCCGCACTGATCGGCGCCATCGTGCTGTCCCGTACGGACATCCCCGGCGGTAACTCGGCACCCGATCAAACCGGGGGTCACTAGTGCATATCGTCTACCCGGCGGTCGTCTCCGCGCTGCTCTTCTCCATCGGCGTCTACGGCGTGCTCGCCCGCCGCAACACGATTCTCGTGCTGATGTCGGTCGAGCTGATGCTCAACGCCGTCAACCTCAACCTGGTGGCGTTCGACGTGTGGCTGGCGGACCGTCTGCACAGCGGGCAGGTGCTCACCCTCTTCGTCATCGTCATCGCGGCCGCCGAAGTGGGCCTGGGCCTCGCGATCGTGCTCGCCCTCTACCGCAACCGCCGCACGGTCGACATCGACCATCTCCGCGACCTCGCCGAACCCGCCGACGAAGTTTCGGCCACCGTCACCACCCCCGCGGCCCTGCACGCCGCAGCCACCACCGGCACCAGCCCTGCCGGCACATCCCAAGCCAGCACGTCCGAGCCCGGCCCAGCGTCCGAGCCCGGCCCAGCGTCCGAGCCCGATAGGACGCCCGCCCCCGAAGCGGTTTCTGAGCCCAGCCCCTCGGCCTCGGCCTCGGCCTCCAACCCTCCGACCCCTGGCGAGGACGAGCCGCACGACGCGCCCGAGCCCGGCGAGCACAGAGACACACCGACAGACGCCGAAGGCGGCCGCGGGGGAGAGCAACCCGTCAAGCGAGGTGGCCGGCTATGACGACGTTCCCGCTCCTGGCCGTCCTCCTCCCCTTCCTCGCCGCCTTCGCGGGCCTCCTCCTCTCCCGCTGGCCGCACCGGCGACCATCCGCGACACCGGCAGCCGGCAAGCAGGCGAACACCCGCGCGGCCTGGCTGGCCATCGTCCCCACAGCCGCCGCGGCAGTGCTCGCCGCCTGGCTCGCCTGGGACCCGGGTTTCGCCTTCCTCGCAGGCGACACCACATCACCCCCGCCGGAGCCCACGGGCCAGACCTACGGCACGGTGACGACCGGCGGCATCCCGATCTCGCTCACCCTCCAGGCCGACAACCTGTCCGCCATCCTCGGCGTCCTGGTGACCCTCGTGGCCCTGGCCGTACAGGTCTATTCGGTCGGCTATCTCAAAGACGACCCGCGCTACCCCTCCTACAGCGCCTTCATCAGCCTCTTCACGAGCGCCATGCTCCTGGTGGTGTACGCAGGCGACCTCCTGGTCCTCTACGTCGGCTGGGAGATCATGGGCCTCTGCTCGTACCTGCTGATCGGCCACTGGTGGGAGGACCGGGGCAATTCACGCGCCGCGGTGAAGGCGTTCCTCGTGACCCGCCTGGGCGACGTCGGCTTCCTCTTCGGGATCTTCGTGCTGGGCCTGGCGGCGGGCAGTTTCCGCATCGCCGACGTTCTGGCGAAGGTGCCGGAGATGTCCTCGGCCACTCTGGTGACCGCCACGATGCTGCTGCTGGCCGGCGTGGCGGGCAAGAGCGCCCAGGTCCCACTGCACACCTGGCTCCCCGACGCCATGGCGGGCCCGACGCCGATCAGCGCGCTGATCCACGCCGCCACCATGGTCGCCGCCGGGATCTTCATCGTCGCCAGGCTCTTCGTCGTGTTCCAGGCCGCCCCTCCCACGCTGGACGTGCTGGCCGTCATGGCCGCGCTGGGCATGCTCGGCGCCGCGCTTGCCGCGCTGGCCCAGGACGACCTGAAACGCGTGCTCGCCTACTCCACGGTCAGCCAGCTCGCCTACATGGCCGGCGGTCTGGCCGCGGGCTCGGACACGTCGGCCATCTTCCACCTGCTGACGCACGGCGCGTTCAAGGCGCTGCTGTTCCTCTGCGCCGGGGCGGTGATCCACCATGTCGGCTCCAACCTGATGACCCAGATGGGCGGCCTGCGCCGCGAGCTGCCGATCACGTTCGTGACGATGACGATCGGCTTCGCCGCCCTGATGGGCATCCCTCCGGCCAGCGGGTTCTTCAGCAAGGACGCGATCCTGGCGACCATGGACGACGCCCTCGCGACCGGCGCGCTGACCGACGCCGCGGCGCTCCTGCTGTACGCCTGCGCGCTCGCCACCGTGGCCGTCACCGGCGCGTACGCCACCCGAGCGTGGCTCCGTACGTTCTTCGGCGAGGCGCGGGCGGTGGCGCTCCCCGAGCCGGAGCCCGGCACGGCCCACGTCGTGGACGTCACCGAGGCCCCGCGGACGATGCTCGTGCCCCTCATCCTGCTCGCCGTTCCCGCCCTGCTGCTCGGCTTCGCCGGCGAGCCGCACGTGGACCTGGGCGTGGCGGCGATCAGTGTCGTGCTCGCGTTGCTCGGGGCGGGGGCGGTCTACGCGTTCTGGCGCATGGACCCTGTTGCCGATCCGGCCCGTCTGCTGGGACCGCTGCGGGCGCCGTGCGAGCGGGCGTTCTACGTGGACAGCCTGTACGCCGCGCTGTTCGTACGCCCGGCCATGGCCCTGGCGCGGCTCGTCGTCAGGACGGACGACGTGGTCGTGGACGGGGCGGTACGCGGCTCCGGCCGATCGGCCCGCGGCCTGTCCGGAATATTGCGACTGGCCCAGAACGGCAACGTCCAGCTCTACGTGAGCGGCCTGCTGGCCGGTGTCCTCCTGATCGTGGTGGGGGCGGTGATGTTCGCATGAGCGGGCACAGGGCCGGCGGACGTGCCACGGTGCAGGCCGAGGCGGTGATGTCCGCATGATGGGCTGGCTTCCCGTCGCGATGCTGGCCGTGCCGCTGCTCGGCGCGCTCGCCCTCATCGTCTTCCCGCACACGCTCCGCCCGGTCCTGCGCGCGTACGGACTGATCCTTTCCGGCGTCACGCTGGCCCTGGCCGCGCTGCTGGTGGCGACGTTCGACTACGGCCGGCCCGCGCAGGCGCAGTTCGAGGTCGACGTCGCCTGGATCCCCGGGCTCGGGCTCCGGTTCCATCTCGGCGTCGACGGGATCTCACTGCCGCTGATCGCGTTGACGGCCCTGCTGACGTTCCTGTGCTTCGTGTATCTGTCGTGGGGCAGCGCCCGCGCCCCCGGGCAGCTGATGACGGCCAGGCCGAGGGCGCTCGTCTTCACCCTGCTCGTGCTCGAAGTCGGCATGATCGGCACGTTCCTCGCCCTCGACCTGCTTCTCTTCTTCGTGTTCTTCGAGATCGTGCTCGTCCCGATGTACTTCCTGATCGGCGTCTGGGGCGGCGAGGGCCGGCGGGCGGCGTCGATCAAGTTCATCCTGTACACACTGCTCGGCTCGGTGGTGATGCTGCTGGGCCTGCTGCTCGTCTGGGCCCAGACCGGCACGCTCGACATCGAGGCGCTGAGCGCGGCCCACGGCAGCGGAATGGCGAGATCAGTCCAGACCCTGGCGTTCGTGGCGATCGGCGTCGGTCTGGCGGTCAAGACCCCCATGTGGCCCCTGCACACCTGGCTGCCCGACGCCCACACCGAGGCCCCCACCGTGGGTTCGGTGCTGCTGGCCGGGGTGCTGCTGAAGATGGGCACGTACGGCTTCGCCAGGATCGCCATCCCCATTCTCCCGGAGGGGGCGGTCGCGGTGGCGCCGTGGCTGGGGGCGTTCGCCGTGGTCGGCATCGTGTACGGCGCCCTGGCGTGCCTCGCCCAGCGCGACCTCAAACGCATGATCGCCTATTCCTCGGTCGGCCACATGGGCTTCGTCCTGCTGGGCTTCGCCACGCTGACCCCGGTCGGCATCAACGGCGCCCTCTTCGCCAACGTCGCCCACGGCCTGATCACCGGCCTGCTGTTCTTCCTGGCCGGAGCGGTCAAGGAGCGCTACCACACCGCCGACATGCCGTCCCTGGGCGGTGGCATGCTGGGCACGCTGCCGCGGCTGGGCTCGGTGCTGACGTTCGCGTCGATCGCCTCGCTCGGGCTGCCCGGGCTGGCCGGGTTCTGGGGCGAGATGCTGGCGCTGTTCGGGGCGTACCAGCCGGCGAACGGCCTGCCGCGCGGCCTGTTCCTCACGTACATGGTGATCGGCGGCCTGGGCGCGGTCCTGACGGCCGCGTACTTCCTGGTCATGCTCTCCCGCGTCACCCACGGCCGCCCGCAGGTCGTCACCTCTTCCGAGCCCGTCGACGACCGCCTCGTTCACGAAACCCCGGACGAACGCCCCGTCGCACCTCTCGACTCGCCGCCCTGGGAGCGTACGGCGACGGCGACCCTGGCCCCCGCCACAGACGACATCAACAAGCATGAGCTGCTCGCCTGGACCCCGCTCGTGGCCCTGATCCTGCTCTTCGGCCTCTGGCCCGGCCTCCTGCTCTCCCTCACCACACCGGCCGTGCGCATCCTGCTGGGAGCCATCTCATGATCCAGCAGATCGACTACTTCGTCATCGCACCCCCTCTGGTGCTCGCCCTCGTGGCCGGCCTGGTGCTGCTGCTCGACGCGTTCCTCCCCAACCGCCCCCGCGGGAAGACCATGCTGGGCCTGATCACGCTGGCCGGCGTGCTGATCGCCCTGGCCTTCGTCGTCGCCCAGTGGGCCACGAGCGGCGGCCCGCCGCTGCGGACGTTCTGCGTCCCGCCCAGCCTTCAGCCTCAGGCGGAGCTCTGCTCCTTCGTCGCGGACGGGTTCACGCTGGTCTTCGCGGGCCTGGTGCTCGTGGCCGCCGTGGTCGTCGTCCTGCTGTCGATGACGGAACTGGCCGGCGGCGGCATCCCGGTGGGCGAGTGGTACTTCCTCCTGCTCTGCACCCTCGTGGGCGCGGTGACCTTGCCCGCCTCCCGCGACCTGATCATGCTCGTGGTGGCGCTCGAGCTGGTCTCGCTCCCGGTGTTCGCGCTCACCGCGTTGAAGCGATACGACGGCCGCTCCTCGGAGGCCGCTGTGAAGCTGTTCGTCGTGTCGGTCGTGTCCACGGCGATCATGCTGTTCGGGGTCTCTCTCCTGTACGGCGTCGCGGGCACGGTCTACCTGTCCCGGCTGGGCGCCGTCTTCAGCGGCCGGATCCCGGCGCCGGGCGCGGCGGAGGGCACGGTGGTGGCGGCCGGCCAGGGCGTGTCCGCCGTCGTCACGGTCGGAGTCGTCCTCGTCGTGGCGGGATTCGCGTTCAAGATCGCCGCCGTGCCGTTCCACGCCTGGGCCGCGGACGTCTACCAGGGCGCGCCCATCCCGGTGGCCGCCCTGCTCTCGGTGATCTCCAAGGCGACCGGGTTCGCCGGGCTGATCCTCGTCCTCGTCACGGGGCTGTCGGGGCAGGCCGCCACCTGGACCCCGATCGTCGCCGTCGTCTCCGCCCTCACCATGACCGCGGGCAACCTGCTCGCCATGCGCCAGCGCTCCGCCGTACGCCTGCTGGCCTGGTCCTCGGTGGCCCAGTCCGGCTACATCCTGGCCCCGCTCGCGGTCGCCGCGCCGGGGGCGGTCGGCGCGTCCGCCGCCTACCTCGTCATCTACGCGGCCATGAATCTGGGGGCGTTCGCGGTCGTCATGCTCGTCTCCAGGACCGCCGCCCGCAACGAGCTCGACGACTACCGCGGCCTGGTCTACCGCAGCCCCGTGGCGGGCGTCGCGCTCGCGTTCTGCCTCGTATGCCTGGCCGGCCTGCCGCCGGGCCTGGCCGGGCTCTTCGCCAAGGTCTTCGTCTTCCGCGAGATCGTCGAGGGCGGCACCGCCTGGCTCGCGCTGGTCATGGCGGTCAACACCGTGATCGGCCTCTACTACTACGCCGTCTGGACGGCACGCCTGTTCGCCCCGGCCGTGGAAAGGGCACTTCGGCCCACCCTGGCGATCTGGCCCGCGATGGGCCTGGCCGTGGGGGTGGCGATCCTGTTCTCGATCGCGCCCCAGTTGGTTCTGGACGCGACCACGCTGTCCACCTTCGGCTGACGCAGCCGATCGTATCCGGGAAGTCGCGCTCCGCCCCCGGCTGAGCACGGCGGGGAACGAAGAGCCGGGTCGTCATCGTTGGACGTGGTGAACCCAGACCACGAAGGGGGGAAACCTTGCATCACAATGGTCTGCGCACAGCCGTCCTGCTCGGCGGCCTGTCGGCGCTGATTGTCGCGGTGGGCGCGTGGTTGGGCGGCGGCACCGGTGTGCAGATCGCGCTGGTGCTCGCCCTGGTGAGCAATGGCGCCGCCTACTTCTTCTCCGATCGGATCGCGCTGTCGGCCATGCGGGCCAGGCCGGTCAGCGAGGTCGAGCACCCCACGCTCTACCGGATCGTGCGAGAGCTCTCCACCGAGGCCCGCCAGCCCATGCCGAGGCTGTACATCTCGCCCACGGTGCAGCCGAACGCGTTCGCGACCGGCCGGAGCCCGCGCCAGGCCGCAGTGTGCGTCACGTACGGACTGACCCAGCTGCTCGACGAGGCCGAGCTGCGCGGCGTGATCGGGCACGAGCTTTCACACGTGTACAACAGGGACATCCTCATCTCGTCTGTGGCCGGTGCACTCGCTACGATGATCACCTGGTTGAGCTATGTCGCCGTCTTCTTCGGCGGCTCGGATGATGACGAAGGGCCGGGCTTCCTGGGCGCGCTGCTGATGATGGTGCTCGGGCCGGTGGCGGCCGGGATGGTGCAAATGGCGATCTCCCGCACGCGGGAATACCAGGCCGACGAGGCAGGTGCCAGGCTCACGGGCGATCCGCTCGCGCTGGCCTCGGCCCTCCGCAAGATCGAGCTGGGCGCGCGCAGACTTCCGCTCCCCGAGAACAGCCGCCTCACGTCGGCCTCCCACATGATGATCGCGAACCCGTTCAGCGGCTCCGGCTTCGGCCGCCTCTTCTCGACCCATCCGCCCACGTCCGAGCGCGTCGCCCGCCTCGAGCGCATGGCCGGCTACCGCCGTTGAGCAATCGCATGGGCCGAACCCCCCGCTTGACCGAGGCCGAGCGCAAGCTCTGGAACGCCTTCCCCACGGGTGATTTCGTCGAGCTGGGCCTGGTCACGTGCGGCATCGGTCCCGTCGCTGGAGAGAACGCACCCAAGGACGGCGACACCTGGGGCCCCGAACGTTCGATCAGGGCCAAGGTGATCTCTTCCCTGCTGCTCGGCGCCCGCGACGCGGGCGGCGGCTCCGTCCCGGCGGTACGCCTCCGCGGCGCTCGGATCACCGGCCGGCTGACGATCACGGGCGGCACCATTCAGCACGAACTGGTGCTGGAAGGCTGTTATCTGGACGAACCCATCCAGCTCACCAACTGCACCACCCAGACCATCCGCCTGACCGACTGCGCCTTCCCCGGCCTCAGCGCCGGCGGCATGCGGGTCGCCGGCCACCTCAGCCTGTCCGGATCCCACATCACCGGCACCGTACGCGTGGGCCGCGCCCAGTTCGAGAGAGGCCTGTGGCTCGGCGGCACCAGAATCGTGGGCGACGACGAGTGGGCCCTGTACGCGAAGGCCGCCGTCGTCGACTCGGGCATGTACCTGCGCAACGCCGACCTCACCGGCGGCATCGAGCTGGTCGGCGCCCGGCTGAACGCCGGTTTCTTCCTGGAGGACGCCAAACTCCGCAATCCCGGCAAGGAGGCGCTCACCGCCGACAACATGGTCGTCGAGGACACTCTGCGCTGCACCCGCGGATTCCAGGCAGACGGCTGCCTACGCCTGCGCGGCGCCCGGATCAACGGGACGCTCGAGATCCGCGGCATCATCCGCAGCCCCGACACCCGCTACGCCCTCCACCTGAGCCACATGGAGGCCCGCGAGCTCCTCCTCAAACCCGCCGAACCCATCGACGGCGTCGTCACCCTCGCACACTCCAGGGTCGGCACCCTGCATGACGACCCTGACACCTGGCCGGAGAAGCTGCGTCTGAACGGCCTGACGTACGAGCGCCTGCGCGGCTCCGGCGTCAAGCGGAGGATCGAGTGGGTCACGCGCGACCCGGAGGGGTTCCGGCCGCAGCCGTACGAGCAACTCGCCGCCTGGTACCTCAGCGACGGCAACGACGCACTCGCCCGCCGCACCCAGCTCGCCAAGCTTCGCGCCAGACGCCAGACCCAGGGCCTCGGCAGCCGGGCGTGGGGGCGATTGCTCGACGTCGCGGTCGGGTACGGCTACCGCCCATGGCTGGCAGGCATGTGGTTCGCGCTCCTGCTGGCGATCGGAACAGTCGTCTTCGCCCTCAACCCACCCCGGGCACTCAAGCCCACCGAGAGCCCTGATTTCAACGCGTTCGGGTACACCTTCGATCTCCTGCTCCCACTACCCGCATTCGGCCAACGAGAGCTTTTCGACCCCGGCGGATGGACGCAGTGGCTGGCGTACGCGCTGATCGTCTCGGGATGGATCCTGGCGACGGCGCTGATCGCGGGCGCTACACGGATCCTCCGCCGCCCGCAGTGACCTTCCTCAGAATGGCCGCGAGATCCTCAGGAAAGAAGATCTCGTCCGTGCTCTCGAGATCTTCCACGCTCCACCACCGATAAGCGGTCGTCGTGTCCTTCTCGATCTGCTCCATGTGCTCGAACGACACAACCGCATCGCCCACTCGCACCGCGAGAAAGACCTGGTCCTGCGTGATGGCGTACCCGCCCCACGTGAACTCGATCGTGCTGCTCCCGTAGGGTCCGCTGAACTCCTCGGCCCGGACCCGGATCCCGGCCTCCTCGTACAGCTCGCGCGCCGCCGCCTCGGCCGGCGTCTCACCGTCCTCCATGGCCCCGCCAATGGTGAACCAGAACGGCTGATCGGGCTGCTCGGGATCGAAACCGTACAGCAGCAGCACCCGATCCTGATCGTCGATGGGCAGAGCACGCGCCGTGAAGCGACGCAGGGGGATCTTCGTCACAGCCACCGAGCATACGGCCGGAGCCCGAAGAGAAGGCGCATGGCCGCCCGTGTCGACCACTCCCGGCCATGCGCCCCGAACCGCCACCCATCACCCGGCATCTTCCGGCTGCCTCCGCGACCCCCACGACCGCGTGCCGCCCGGGGGAGATGCGGCCCCACACCAGCCGACCGGCGATCAGCGGTAGTTGACGAACTGCAACGCGATGTCCAGGTCCTTGCCCTTGAGCAGCGAGATGACCTCCTGCAGATCGTCCTTCTTCTTCGAGCTGACCCGAAGCTCCTCGCCCTGAATCTGCGCCTTGATCCCCTTGGGCCCCTCATCGCGGATCAGCTTGGAGATCTTCTTCGCGTGTTCCTGGTCAATCCCCTCCTTGAGGCTGACCAGCATGCGGTAT
Source organism: Nonomuraea sp. NPDC049480 (assembly GCF_044465905.1). Taxonomy (NCBI): domain Bacteria; kingdom Bacillati; phylum Actinomycetota; class Actinomycetes; order Streptosporangiales; family Streptosporangiaceae; genus Nonomuraea; species Nonomuraea sp. NPDC049480. The sequence continues at coordinate 73,987 of NZ_JBITMD010000007.1, read as the reverse complement.
TCCTTGCCCGACAGCTTGGGCTCACCCGCATCGAGGATCTTCAGCGAGAGCCCGCGCTTGATCACCTTCTCCTTGAACACGTCGAGCGCGGCATTGGCCCGCTCCTCACTGTTCGCCTTGATCTCGATGTTTTCCTGCCCGGACCAGCTGATGCTCGCCCCGGTGCCCTTGAAGTCGAACCGGTGCCCGATCTCCTTGACCGTCTGGTTCAGCGCGTTGTCGACCTCCTGACGGTCGATCTTGCTGACGATGTCGAAAGACGAATCAGCCAAAACACCCACCCTCTCAACTGCGAAGCACTATGCGGATCCCGCTTCCCCGGCGTACGCGACCGCGCGGACCAACGGAACACGCGGACCTAGGGAACACACGGACCCACGGAACACACGGACCCAGCGAACGAGCCTAGCCAGCATCGGCCCGCCGTGCAGGACACCGGCCGTGTACGCCGACGATCACGCTTAGCTCCGTTCGTCCCCGCATGAGATCAACCGGCACCGCACGGAGCACTGAGGGCGGAGGGGGCTGTAACGGCGAGGCCTGTCACCGAGATCCGGCCCGGGACAAACCGGTGTCACGTACACCTCGGAAGTCCGCTATTCTTCTGTGTGTCGCCGCGAGAGCGGAAGACAAGGCAGGTTGCCCGAGTGGCCAAAGGGAGCGGTCTGTAAAACCGTCGGCTCAGCCTACGCAAGTTCGAACCTTGCACCTGCCACACCAGCGGGAAGAGGCCCGTCACCAGCGAAAACGCGGTGACGGGCCTCTCGCTTTGTGTCCGGCTGTCCACGGCGATCACCGGTGCCCTACGGCCACTCACAGCTAATACGCGGCTAAGTTTCTGAGCATGGTGGCGGAGTGATGCCAGGTTGCTCACTGCGTTGTTCGTCGTCAGGTGCTGCCCTGCTGGATACGGAGCAGCTTCGGGGCGGCAGGACGGACGCGCCACAAGGTGGCGGGTGAGGCGTGGCGCCGCGTAATCCGCAGAACCCTGTACTACACCTGGAGGGCGTGTTCGCACGTCGGTCACCGGGGTCAGCTCGCGTCCTGCGGGATGCCGCAGAAAGCCGCGGTTTCGATCAGGCGCCGCAAGCTCACTCGCAGGCTCCGTCGTACGAGGTCTCTGTGATTCGAGTGCGATCTCCCTGGGGGACGCGTGTTCGGCCTCCACGGAGGTACGGCCACGTCAGGATGCTGAGCCAGTGCAGCCCGGCCACCCCCTTGCGGGTGCTCCTGGCCAGCCAGGAGGCGAACGCGGCGAGCCTGCTCGGCGACTTCACCCGAGCCCGGGAAGCGCTCCAGAGAGCGAAGGAGACCGCCGCGTCCGTGGCCGACGATTCCGGCGTGACGCCCTGGTCGTGTCCCCCGTCCAGACGGGCGCTGTACGCCCTGTCGGTGGCGCTCCAGGCGCGCGACCCAGCCGCAGCGCTGCAGGCCGCAACTGCGGCTGACGACGCATGGGCCAACGGTGCCCCGTGGGTGGCCGGCACGTGGGCACAGGTTCGATTCGGCGCGGGGATCGCGTACGTGATGATGGGTGACCTGGACGCTGCCGCCGAGCAGGTAACGCCCGCCATGTCGCTGCCGCCCGAACATCGCCTGTCCACGATCATCAACTACCTGGTGCGGATGGACGCCCAATTGGCGGCGCCCCGGTTCCGAGGCTCGGATATCGTGACCACGCTGCGCGAGCAGATCAGTATGTTCAACTCGGCTCGGGCCTTGCCCGCTACTACCGGGGAGAATGCGTGAGCCCGCTACCGACGCGCATGGCCATCCGCTGGGAGAGACGGCAAGCGCTCATGCTGCCGCCGGGCCAAGGCCAGCTCTATTGGCATGTCCTGTTGGGGGACGATCCGGACGCGCGAGCCATCGTCCAGGAAGCTCACGACCGCCTGTCCGGCCTTCCTGGACTCGATCTGGTGCCGCACTCGTTCATCCACCTCACCACGTTCATCGCCGGGTACTCGCATGAGATCACCGACCATCAGGTAAGCGTGATGGCCGAGGATGCGGCGGCCCAGCTCGCGCGGGTGGAGCCCATTACCGTCACGTTGGATCGTGTGCTTTACCACCCCGAGGCGGTGGTGTTGGAGGCTCGGCCGGCTGAGCGGCTCCGGCCGTTGCTGGAGGCGGCGAAGTTCGCCACGCGGGCAGCCACAGGCCGTGATGGCGTTCTTGCCCACGATGTGTGGATACCGCATGTCACGGTGGCCTACAGTAATTCGGACGGCCCGGCGGCTCCTATTATCAACGCGCTGGGGAAGCGGCTTCCGGATCGCGAGGTGACAATCCGCAGCCTCCACATCGTCAACCAGGACGGCCCAGAGACGGTCTGGGACTGGCGGCCTCTGGCAGAGGTTCGACTCGGTGGGTCCTGAGTGGAGGAGGGCGTTGACACGGCGAGTGCTGTGACTGGAAAGATCAAGCATTGGAATATGCGGAATTCTGCGGCGCTCTGCGGATCAGGATGCCTGTCGTAGCGGTGCGACCCGATCCCACGGCTGACCTGCGGTCTGCCGTCTAGGCGGCTGTATTGCGGATTTTGCGGATTGCCTTGTCCGCCGTTGTGCTCTGCCAGGTCACCTTCCCGGCCCGCAGGATGCGTGACAGGTGCTGGCGGCTGATCGAGGTGACCACGCCCCGGTCGGCCAGGGTGCGCAGGCTCCAGGTGGAGTGGCCGCTGATGCCCCACTCGGCGAGGGCCGTCCGGGCGATGAGGCAGATGTGCTCGCGCGCCTGCTCACTGATCGCCGGTGGACGGCCCCCGCTTCATTTTGGGTCCAGCGCGTCGAACCCCCGCTCGTTGAAGGCGTGGATGACATCACGCACATAATCGTCGCTGACCTGCATCAACGAGGTGATGTCCGGCACGCTTTGGCCCTGGCCGGACATCATCACCACGATCGCCCGGCGCAGCTTGACCGGGTCCTTGGCGGTCCGGGTGATGCGCTGTAGTTTGCGGCCCTCTTCCATTGACAAGGGCCGGACGAACACATCCGGTCGGCGAGCCACGACCACCTCCCAAGAGTTGCAGAGGCAGTCAGCCTGACGGGTTCACCGTCCGAGATCAATTACCGGGTCAATGTTCAGAAACGAGCCACTAGCTGACCTTACGGGGACAGAAGTAGGTCACCTGGTGCTGCGCTCCTCAAAGGCATAGACCAACCGTCGGCGTAGGGAGCGTGGAGACGGCGGTGGACGTCCCCAGACCCAGGGTTTGGCCTGCTGGTTGAGCTGGGTGGTTGAGCTGGGTGGTGGCGATGCGGGGTGGCGTAAGCGATGTCGTCGAGGTCGCCGCAGGCTCCGAGCGACGGTCTGGCGCGGCTGACGGCCGCCGCTCAAAGCCGTGGACGCACAGCGCGTCGCTGTCGCTACACCTCAACCACCGATGTCGTGAGGCGTTCGCCGAGCGCGTCCTCCAGTACACCCCTCTCGGCCTCGATCGCGTCCCGGGCGACCGGATCGGATTCTGCGAAGAGTTCGACGAACAGGGAGGATCCGTCGATCTTCCAGGTGCCTGCCACCTGGCCCCGGGAGACGACGATCGGGGCGATCCAGCCTGCGGCGCGGCTGACCCAGCCTCGACGGGCCGTCGCGAGGACGCGGTGATCGTTGGTGCCCGGCCCGAGCACGTACTGGTCGAACCCGGGCAGGAAGCGGACCCGGTCGGTCGGCGTCGTCGTGGTCAGCGTGTCCAGATCGTCGGTCCGCGCGTACAGTGTCTCGTCCTCGACTCGCACTGGGGTGAGAACGCCGTCTTCGGCCAGCTCGGCGAACCAGCGCCGCGTCAGCAGTTTGCGCAGTGCCCCGCGAGTGAGCCACTTGTTGAATCCGGACGGGCCAGCAGGGCCGTGCGCCGCAAGATAGGCGGGGATCGCCGCCCGTGCCGCCTCGTCCGGTTCGGGCAGGCCCTTCCAGGTGGGGAGCCAGGTCGTGGGGGAGGTGAACGTGACCCGGTTGCCCCGTGAGATTCCGTTGCACAGCAATCCCTGCCAGGCCAGCGGCTTGAGCAGGGCGCCCCATCCGGAGGTGAGCTTGTCCGCGAGCGGCCGGTCGCCGGTCCGTTCGGCGATTTCCCGCGCGAGCTCCTCGCGCGTCAGCACGGCGCCCTTCAGTACCGCGGAGGCAGCGTCAGCGATTGCCTCCATCTGCGTGGCGGTGGCGAACTCCCGTTGCCAACTCGGCGTCAGCCAGGTCCGGGCGGACGCAATCAACGAGAGGTAAGCGGGTGCGTCCTCGGACCGCAGCAGGTGCAGCGTGCCGCGCATGGCCCAGGTCTTGACCAACGAGCGGTCGAACAGCGCGCCGGCTACGTCCGCCTCGCGCTCGGCCCGGCGAACGGCGAGGGCGAGCTCAGCAGACGAGGCGACCTGGGCCTGGACACCGGAGAGGCGCCCCACGATCTGGACGGGATCGACACCTCTTGGCCGGTCGAGGAAGTGCCGATCCATCCGCCAGGACAGAACCTGGTCCCAGGTCAGCTCCACCGTGGGCGACATGAGCGGCCTCCGTCGTTCTCTCGAGGGTTTCCCGGTCAACCCGTGGGGAGTACGGCGACGGCGTCGATCTCGACGAGTGCCTCTGGTCGGGCGAGCCCGGCGACACGGACCACCGTGATCGCGGTCGGGTGCTGGCCCCAGACCTGTGCGGATGCGGCGAAGGCCGCGTTCAGGTCGCCGTCGGCCGCCAGGAAAATGTTCAGCTTCGCGACCTGCTGTTGCCCGACCCCGGACTCGTTGAGGACCGCGATCACGTTGCGCATCGCCTGTGCGGACTGCTCGGCGAGATCCCCGGTGATCGCGCCGGTGCCGTCGGTGCCGTTCTGGCCGCCGACGTAGAGGGTGCGACCGAGCTCGGTCACCGTGCCCTGGGAGAAGATCGGCGTGTTGTGCAGCGCGGGCGGGTTGACGTGGGTGATCGTGCTCATGGTGTGCTCCTTGCGATGGGATCGGTGGGTACGCACCTTGGTGCGGTTGCCGCAGCGCTGCATCGAACACCAGCGTCGGGCGTTGGGCCGGGAACTGTCGTAGAAGATCAGCGCGCAGTCGTCGGCGCCGCAACGCCGGATCCGCTCCGGGCCGGCGGAGAAGACACGGACGCCATCGCGGGCGATGGCCGCCACAGCGCGCGGAACCGTCGGGACGGGCGCGGGTTCGATGCCACCGGCAAGCACCGGCGCGAGGTCTGCCGCTGCTGCCACATGGTTGATCAAGTCGATCGCCTTCGGGTCCGGGGCCGCGTCATCGGCGAGCGCGGTGGCGATGCGCGTGATGGCCGTACGCAGCTCGCATGCTGCGCGGAACTGCGCGGAGGTCGCCGGGCCGGCCAGTTCTCCGAAGCCGGGACAGCCACGAGGCCGGCGCCCTTCTTCGCCTCCGCCGCAACCTCTCCGCGTAGTCCCGGCAGCTCGACCGCGCTCGATCGTCTGCTCGCCGGGATCATAGCCGCCCGAGTGTTGCTCAGCGTTGGATGTTCAGGTAGCGGTGGTGCTGGCAGCGGTAGAACATGGTCAGGCAGACGGTGGCGGTGCTGAGCCCTACGGCCAGGGCGGCCGGCAGGTGGTGGTCCGTCACGAGGTAGTAGGTCAGCAGGGCGAGGCAGACCCCACCCAGGACGCCGTTGATCACGGCGACCATGCTGGCGGCGGTGAAGAGCCCGGCCATCGGGCCCGATTTGACCGCCAGCGAACCGAGTGCATCGTCGGTCTCCCCTTCTCCTGCGTTCCATCTGGCGAAGTAGCACGCTGCCTCCGGGTCGAGCTCGCGGTAGTAGGCGCGGATGCGAGCGATGCTGCTCAGATACAAGACGTTCTGCACTCCGGTGCCGACAAGCCGGACCGTGGTGAACAGACCCAGCACGAAAACCGTCGGCAACGCGGCGGCGGCGAACGGCAGCAACAGGCCGGGCGTCTGCGAGGCGAACCCCAACGCGATCAAACTGCTGGACAAAGCCGACAGGTACAGCGACGAACGCCCAAGCGCCTCGCTGACCGTCGTGCTGGCCGCCGATTGCAGCACGAACTGCTCCGTCACGATCGCCGACATGAGCGCTGCCGACGGCCCCGCGTCCCGGCTCTCTTCCTCCGCCATGATCGCTCCCGAAGCTATTGGAAGGCCTCGGCGTGTGCCTCTGCCCACTGTTCGAAGGTGCGGGGCGGGTGTCCGGTCACCACTTGTACGGTCGGCAGGACCTGAGATTCATCGAGAATGCCGTCGACGTAGAAGCGGAAGAAGGCATCGACGTACTCGGCCGGCATGGTCGCCTCCATCTGGATCCGGGCCTCCTCATCCGGCAGGCTCTCGCAGCGCAGCTCCCGGCCCAGCACCTTGGCCAGCACGGCGACCTGGTCGGCGGGCAGCAGCGAGTCCGGGCCGGTCAGCTCGTAGATCCGGCCCTCATGCCCATCGCTGGTCAGCGCCCGGGCCGCCACGGCCGCGATGTCGGCGGGGTCGATGGTGGCGGCCGCCACCCCTGCGAACGGTAGGCGCACCAGATCACCGGCCCGAAGCTGCGGCAGCCAGCGCAGAGCGTTGGACATGAACGCCCGGGGCCGCAGGAACGTCCAGAGCACGCCCGCCTCCTGCGCGGCGCGCTCGGAAAGCGTCATGTAGCGGGAGATCGCATTGCTCATGTCCGCAAGCGCGGCCGAGCCGCCTGACAGCAGCACGACCCGTTCCACCCCGGCCCGACGCATGTGGGCCAGCAGGCCGGGCATGTCCGCATATCCCGGCAGCAGGAACACTGCCCGCACGCCGATCAGCGCATCGGCCAGGCTGTCGGGCCGGTTCAGGTCGCCGGTGACGGGCTGGACATCGGGCGGCAGAGTAACGCTCTGAGGAGCGCGTACCAGTGCGCGTACCCGCTGTCCGGCCTGGGCCAGCGCGGTCACCAGTTCCGACCCGGTATTGCCGGTGGCGCCGGTCACTAAGATCATCATGTATCCCATCAGGTCGTTGTCTTGCGGGCCTTGGATGCCGATGGTGATGCGGCGTCCATGGCGTGGTGGGGGGTATGGCGTCCTTGGGCCGTCCTTTGGCAGCCACCCGGCGGGGATGTCGGTTCCGGCGGGAGAGTGGCGGGACGGCCGGGAGCGCGGCAACCGGGTGAAGGGGACTGCGGGGTCAGCGGCAGGCGGCGGGGAGTTCGGCGGGTTTGGTGGTGCGTAGCTCGGCGGCGACCGCCTTGACGTTCTCCTCCATCATCGTGGGCAGCGAGGCCACGCTGGGGTGGTTGGGGTAGGCGCGGTTCATCCTGGCGATGATCGAGCGGCGCTCGGTGGCGGTCACGCGGGAGCCGCCCTTGGAGGCGGCGCGCACCGTGGGTTTGACGAGGGCGCGGAAGTCTTTGAGGTAGGCGCGCTGCGCGGTGATGAGCCTGCCCGGCGTGCCCGGACCGCCGTGTCCGGGGTACAGCCGTCGTGCGCCGGCGAAGCGCGTGCTGATCCGGTCGAGGTGGACCAACCACCCGCAGGTGTGCCCCTCCAGCAGGGCGGGGGTGACCCGGTTGCCCACCAGGTCGCCGGTGAACAGCGACCGGCTGCGGGCCTCGTAGTACACGATTGCCGCATCGGACTCGCCTTCGATGAAGTCGGCGGTCTGCAGCGTCAGCCCCCCGATCTTCACACTCGTTCCCGGCTTGAACGTCCTGTTCGGGTAGGTGAGCTGGTCGGGGTAGTCGGCGTCGGGCAGTGACCTCTGCAGGTCGTAGAAGCCCCGCTTGTCTTCTCGCATCGCTTTCGCCGTGCTGGTGGAGGCGTAGATGGGTGCCCAGGGGAACGCGTCGTGGAAAACTCCGGCGCCTCCGACGTGGTCGGGGTGTGAGTGGGTCAGCAGGATGGCGACGATCGGCTGACCGGTGTCCTGTACGCGGGCCAGCGCATTGCGGGCGTCGGTGAGCGTCCGCAAGGTGTCGACGAGGATCAGGCCCTGCGGCGCCTGTATCAAGTAGGTGTTGACCGAGCCGGGATTGGGCGAGGCGAACCGCTCGACGTGCAGGCCCTCGGGAGCTGAAGCTGCAGCGGAGGGCGTGGACGCCAGGGATCCGGTCGCGGTCAGAGCCGCCGCCAGGAGTGTTGCGATTGCGTTCTTCATGCTCTGCGATCCTTAATCATGCCGGTAAAGGTGTGATGATGAAAGCAAACTGGTCATTCATGCCGCTCACACCGCTCTCACTGGACCGCCCGGTCAGGCGGCGCAGGGCACATGTGAACGGCAGGTCCCCGGCTCGCCGCAGAGCGCCCGCTGTCAACCGGAATCGGTTGACAGGAGCGCAGACGTGATGAAGAGCGGGCTCGAGGTTCCCTTCGCATAGGTGGACGTCTTCGCAATGGATCCCCTGACAGCAACCCGGGTGCGGTGGTGCTGGATGCTGACACGCTCCCGGTTGAACTGGAGTTGAACGGGGTGCCGGTGGCCCATGCGAACTCCTTCCGCTGGCCGGGTTGTGTTGATCTCGGCTGCCGGCCGCAATCAGTCAACGGAGGTTTTCAATGTGGGACCTCGCCCACTGTTCAAAGGTGCGGGCCGGTCGGCCGGTCACCTCTTGTAGGTCCGGGTGGATCTGCGATTCGTCGAGTGTGCCGTTGTGGTAGAAGCGGAAGAAGGCATCGACGTACTCGGAGGGCGTACTGTTGCCCATCTCGGTGCGCGTCTGCTCGTCCGACAAACCGACGCAGCGCAGGTCGCGCTGAGCACCCTGGCCAGTACGGCGACTTGGGCGCCGTCCGGCACCGCGGCGCCCGGCTCGCGGACCAGCGCGCGCACCCGTACGCCGGTCTGGATCAACGCGCCGGCCAGTTCTGAGCCAACGTTGCCAGTCACACCGGTCACCGAGATCATTTCAACCTCCGGAAGGTCCCCGTCGACATAAGATCAGTTATACAAATCACAAGGTGCACCACTGTGCGCCCCATGACGTCCGGCACCTGTTACCTGCGCGAGTGGGGCCAGGTCCACGCATTCGGCTCACCGGCGACGAGGACATGCGCACCTCGACGTCCATGATCTCCATAGCCAGCGCCCGGCGGCGGTCCCGGCGGTCAGGGAGTAGGTGGGAATGGTCACGCCGCCGACGTTAGGGGCGCACGCCGCCGCGCCGCCTCCGTCACATGACTGGGTTCAGGTGTACGGCGGAGCCGCCCGATTAGGTCAGCATGTGGCCGGCCAGCTCGGCGCGCGAGCTCACGCCCAGCTTGGGAAAGGCCTTGTACAGGTGGTAGGCGACTGTGCGCGGGCTCAGGAACAGCTGCGCGCCGATCTCCCGGTTGGAGGCGCCTGCCGCCGCCAGCCGTACCACCTGGAATTCTTGAGGCGTGAGCGTTCCCAGCACGTCGGCGTGACGGGAGACCGGGACGCCGGTGGCGCGCAGTTCGGCGGCCGCGCGATCGGCCCACGGGGTAGCACCGAGGCGGTCGAAGGTCTCCAGCGCTGCCTCCAAGTGCCCACGAGCCTCGGCACGCCGCTGGTGGCGGCGCAGCCATTCGCCGTACAGCAGCTGGGTACGAGCTCGGTCGAAGGGCTGGTCGGCCTGCCGGTGCCGTTCCAACGCGCACTCGAAACCCTCGCCGGATCCGGCCAGCAGTGCCTCGCACCGACGCAGCAGGGCATCGACCCAAGGCTGGTGCACAGTCTCGGAGAGGGCGCGGATGCGCGCCATGGCCCACCCGGCCCGCTCGGGAGTGCCCAACCGGACCGCGGCTTCGACGTAATCGGCACTGGCGCGCGACCAGAGGCGCGCGTGGCGCCCAAGCCCGGTTACCGCGCCGTCCAGCCGCCTCAGCACGGACTCGTAGCGGCCCGCGCCCAAGTCGAGCATCGTCAGCGCGTACGTAGACCAGCCAGAACCCGGCATCCATACCTCTCGGCGTGTGGTGGCCAGCTCGGCCAGGTCTCGGCAGCGCTCCTCTTCCCCCGCGACCCCGGCCAGCCAGGCGGCCAGGCCGGTCAAATAGTCGTGCCAGTACGGCAGGCCGACGTCTTCTGCGATGCGCAACCCCTCACTCACGCTCGCCTGGGCGGCCCGATGGTGGCCGCCGAGCAGTTGGGCCGCGGCCAGCACCGTCATCGCCTGCGCGAGGTGGCCGATCCGTCCCGCGTCGCGGCACTCGGTGACCAGGTGTGTGGCAACCTCGATCATGCCCGACAGGTCTCCGCTGATGAGCCCGACGGTGGCGGCCAGCAGCCGGGTCTCGAACGGCAGTGACTCCTCGCGGCTCAGGCTGGTGGCGGCGGTGCCGGCCAGCGTGATGTCACCTTCGAGCAGGCGGCGCATGCCCTGGTTGAAGACGCGGACCGCATCCAGAGGACCATCTAGGCGCGGGGTCAACTCCTCGGTGCGGCGGGCCAGCGGCACTTGGTCAGGGTGGGTGCTGCTGCCCCATATGTACAGGCTGGCCTGGCCCAGCATCGACAGCGCTGCTACCGGGTCGGTTTCGCCGATCGCAGCGGCACCCTCCTGGAGCAGCCGGGCCGCCTCCAGCGGCCGGCCCGACCGGAAGGCCAGAATCGACCGCGTCCTGGCCAGCTCCGCGGCCACGTCCCGCTCCCGCGCCGGGCCCAGCAGGCCGGCACGGCGGGCTAGATCGTCGGCTCGCCGCCACAACCCGGCAGCCGCCGCGGCCGCCGCACCGGCTACCAGCCGGCGCCGACGCGCCTCCGGATCGGCCGACAGCTCGGCGGCCCGCACGTAGGCCGCCGCCGCGGTCGCCTGACCGCCTCGCTGCCGCGCCCGGACCGCCACAGCCTCCAGGCTGGCAGAGAGCCCCTCGTCGGGCTCGACGGTCACCGCCGCCAGGTGCCAGGCGCGCCGGTCGTCATCCACCGCCTGCGCCAGCGCCCGGTGCGCCGTTATGCGCTGCGCCACGTCGGCCGAGAGCCGCGCCGCCGTACGCACCAACGGATGGCGGAAACGCAGGCCGGCCTCCACCACAGTGACCAAACCGGCCCGCTCGGCGGGAGCGAAATCGTCCAGAGCGCAGCCCAGCTCCCGCAACACCCGCGTCAACGTGCCGAGTTCGCCGGTGTCCTCAAGCGCCGCCACCAGCACGCAGGTCCGGGCCGCGGCGGGCAAAGAGGCGATTCGCGCCCGGAAGCCTGCCAGCACCTGGCCGCTCACCGGCTCGCCGCCGCCCAGAGAGAAGGTTGGCGGGGCGTAAGCCCCTGTCCGTTGCTCGGGAGTGAGGGTCCGCGGCAGCTCCAGCAATGCCAGCGGGTTGCCCTGCGCCTCCACGGCGATCTGCTCGCGGACGGCCAGCGGCAGTTCCCCGGTGCTCTCCGCCAGCAGCCGATCGGCCGCGGCCCTGCTCAGGCCTCCCAGCCGCAGTTCCGGCACGCCGACGGAGGGAAACGGGGACGGCTCTTCCCTGGCGGCCAGCACCATGGCCACCGGCTCGGCGTGCAGGCGGCGGGCCACGAACAGCAACGCGTCTGCCGACTCGCGGTCCAGCCACTGCGCGTCGTCCACCAGACACAGGACCGGTCCGTCCGCCGACAGCTCTATGAGCAGGTTGAGCGTGGCGATGCCGATCAGGTGGCGCTCGGCAGGGGCCGCGTCCTGGGCCAGGCCGAAGGCCGTGGCCAGTGCCTCTGCCTGGCGGGCGGGCATAGCCGGGACACGATCGATGACGGGGCGCAGCAGCAGGTGCAGTGCGGCGAAGGGCAGTGAGGCCTCCGATTCCACCCCGCCCACCCGAAGGAGACGCATCCGCGCGGTGACCGCAGCGTATTCCAACAACGCCGACTTGCCGATGCCGGCCTCACCGCGCAGGAAAAGCGCCCCTGCTCGGCCACCGCGAGCATCATCAAGCAGGCGCGCGATCGCCTCCTGCTCCTTTTCCCGCCCGTGCAGCATCGGTCTCCTTTCCGAAGGACGATCGCTACTAGCGTCGCATGTCCGCCTCCAGGGCCGTGAGTTCGTGGTAGCTCGAGGGCATCGGAAGTCCGGGGTCGAGGAATCGACGGACGCCGTTAGCGCTGAATCACGATCGCAACGAGCTGGCTGATGGCTGCCCGCCTCGCCGGACCCCGAACCCGCTACCGCGACATCCGCCCGCATCGGGTCTCATTGGGGTGGCCGGAAGCATCCTTGTGTGGTATCCCGTGCTCCATCGCATCAACACCTACCTGCTGCGATGGATCATGAACAAGTACAAGAGGTTGAGCAACTGGACGAAGGCCACCCGGGCAATGCGTGATGCGGTGGCCCGGCAGCCTCGGTACTTTGCACACTGGGCCTGAGCGAAACCGGCCGTCAGATGATCAGAACGACAAGAGCCGTGTAACGGGAGACTGTTACGCACGGATCTGTGGGAGCCCGGGGGTGAGATTCCTCCGGGCTACCCGACCATCAGGGTTCGTCGCGAGGGTCGACGTAGCCCCAGCCGTATTGCGCGTCCCACTCAGCGCGCCGCAGCTCCCGCTGGCGCCGATCGAGGTCGTGTAGCCCGGATTGGGCCGTTGCCGAGTACTCGGGATGGCCGGTGGCGATCGTCTGCTCGTACCAGTGGCGGGCCTGTTCCACCCGCCCCCGTTCCTCCTCCAGGATGCCGAGGTTGACCATCGCCGCCGGGGTAACTTTGTTGTCAGCGGTGGCGATCGTCTGCTCGTACCAGTGGCGGGCCTGCTCCACCCGTCCCTGCTCGCTCTCCCAGCGGCCAAGGTTGTTCATCGCCAGCGGGGCCTGGTCTGGGTGGCCCGTGGCGAGTGCGCGCTCGTACCAGTAGCGGGCCTGTTCCACCCGCCCCTGTTTCTGGTCCAGGTTGCCAAGGTTGACCATCGAATGCGGAACAAAGTCGCCGCGGCCGGTGGCGATTACCTGCTCATACCAGTGGCGGGCCTGCTCCACCCGCCCCTGCTCGCTCTCCAGGAGGCCGAGGTTGTACATCGCCCCCGAGGCGTCGCGGCCCTTAGCGCTGGCCACGGTGCGTTGCCACCAGTAGCGGGCTCGGTCCGCCTGACCGTTCTTTGTCTAACTCTAAGATGGGCGGAGACACCTTGAGATTCAGGACGGTTTACGGGACAGCCGGACTGCGGCGCCCACCTACTCCACCGTGCGGAACACGATCGCGCGAGCTACGCCTGCGTCTCCATCCGTGCGCGGCAGCTGAACGGCGATGCCTCGGCCTCGGGTAGGAAGGCATCTCGCTCAGGTCCGTCTAGAGCTTGATCGTGGCCAATACGCGGCCAAGTTGAGGTGGTCATGGGTATAAGCACAGGTCAGCGCATGATCGTGACAGGACTGTAAAACCGTCGGCTCAGCCTACGCAAGTTCGAACCTTGCACCTGCCACCAGCAGTAAGCGCAGCTCAGAGGCCCTTCGGGGCCTCTTCTGCGTTTCTGGGGTACGCAGCCAGATGCCATCGAGAGCCGCCGTATGTCGGTGGCCCACCGATATACGTGCAATGATCTTGACGGCGTTGCCGCTGGTCGGGGTGTCGATTTGGGGACTTGGGTAGCGCACTTGACTGGGATCAGATCGGTGCGCGCGACCTGCCCGGCTGTCCCACCTGTCTGGGCCGAGGGTCGGTTATCCACCTCGGGGACTCCAGGCCCGCGCGTACGCTCGTCCGCGGGCCTTGTCCCACCTGCTCCGGTACTTCGGCATAGATCGGTGTGGCCTGACCGGTGATTTTTCCGCGCCGTGCTGGTCTGTACGCCGAATACCGACTCACAGGAGGCTGACGCCATGCGGAAACTGACCTTCGGCATGACATGAGCCTGGACGGCTACATCGCCGCACCCGGCGACGACCTCGGCTGGAGCGTGCCGAGCGACGAGCTGTTCCAGTGGTGGTCCGACCGGGTGGGCGCGACGGGCCTGGCGCTGTACGGGCGCAAGCTGTGGGAGACGATGAGCTCCCACTGGCCGACCGCCGACAAGCAGCCGGGCGCCACACCGGCGGCGATCGAGTACGCCCGCCGCTGGCGGGACATGCCGAAGGTGGTGTTCTCCTCGATGACCAGGACGGTCGACTGGAACACCCGTCTGGTCACCGGCGACGCGGTCACCGAGATCACCAGGCTCAAGGCCGAGGACGGTGGCCCCATGGACATCGTCGGTGCCACACTCGCCGCGGCGGCCATGCGGGCCGGGCTGATCGACGAGTACGTGCTGGTCACCGCACCGGTCTTGCTGGGCGGCGGCACGCCGTTCTTCACAGCCCTGGACAACTGGGTGAACCTGAGCCTGGTGGAGACCCGGACGTTTCCCGACGGCGTACTCCTGACCAGGTACGAGACCAGGCGCTGAGTGCCCAACCTCGGATCGGCCCGTGCTTCGGGCCGCCCGAGGAAGGGGCGCACGGTACAGCCGAGTACAGCAACAGGCGACCGCCTCCCCCCGAGCGGCCCCCGCAACTTCGGCGAGATCTGCGAGACCATCCTCGCCGCCCTCACCGACTCCCACGGCCCCGCCTCCATCACAGAGCCGCCCTGGCGCCGCTGACGGGTCCGAGAAGACCCGGCCGGCTCGCCGCTTCTGGCCTGGAAGACTTACCCAACAGAAGAAACCCTCCCCAGCGGCAGGCCCGCCCGAGCTCAAGCAAGCCATGACGGTGGACGACGCGCTCCCGTCGCGGATCACTTTCGTGTCCGCAGGCAGCACCTCCCAGCCCCACCAACCTCGCTCTGTATGGCTTATGACCTGTGGAAACCTTCCGGCGAAGCGCATCCGAGCGGAAAGTCACGGCAAGCCGCTCAACTCTGCTCTGCTAACGGGACCTTTCGTTCGGATGCTCGTCATGCCCCGCACCCGCGGCGCCGTCAGGTCGCTGCATGACGCGCAATACATGCCTATTGTGAATTCCTTGCAGGCAGTGCAAGATACTGGTTGTGACTTCAACCAACGAGAGCCTCCGTGAGCGTCGCCGGCGCCAGACCCTTCAGGAGATCCACGAGGTCGCGCTGCGGCTGGTCCGGGAGCGCGGCTTCGACAGGGTCACCGTGGAGGCGATCAGCGCCGAGGCTGGCGTTTCGCCGCGCACCTTCTTCAACTACTTCCCCACCAAAGAGGCGGCCGTGATCGAGGGGCCGCCGCTGCTGCCCGACGATGTCCTCGCCGCGTTCATCGCGGCGGGCCCGGCACATCCGCGGGAGCTGCTGGCCGACCTGACCGACCTCATGGTCCGGTACACGGCCGAGCACCCGCCGCCGTACGACGTGCTCGCCACCTTCCAGTTGGCCCACGACCATCCCGCCATCCTGGCCGTGCTGCTCGCCGGGTTCGACGAGTACCAGCGCCACCTGGCCACGGCGGTAGCGGCACGCACCGGCGAGCAGCCGAGCGACGAGATGCCCCGGCTGATCGCCGCCCTCGCGGTGGCGGCCGTGAAGACAGGCCTCGACAGCGTCACCGCCCGCGGCGGCAACGACGACCCGATCCCGTACGTGCGCAGCGCCGTCGCCGCGCTACACAACCTGCTCGGCCGCTGACACCGGCCTCTCATCCCCTGGAGAACCCCCGATGACCACCTCCGCCGCCGAACAGGAACAGGACTCGTTCACGCTGCCGCCACGCTTCGCTCTGATCTTCGGCGGCCTGATGGCCACAATGCTGCTGGCCTCCCTCGACCAGACCATCGTCGCGACCGCCCTGCCGACCATCGTCGGCGAACTGCACGGCGTCAGCCACATGGCCTGGGTGGCCACCGCGTACACCCTGGCCGCCACGATCGGCATGCCGCTCTACGGCCGGTTCGGCGACCTGATCGGCCGCAAGGCCCTCTTCCTCGCCGGCATCGGCATCTTCCTCGCTGGATCCTTCGTCGCCGGCGCCGCAACCAGTATGACCACCCTCATCATCGGCCGGGCCATCCAGGGCCTCGGCGCCGGCGGCCTTATGATCACCTCACAGGCGATCATCGCGGACCTCGTGCCGCCCCGGCAACGCGCCCGCTTCATGGCCCCGATCGGTGCCGTCTTCGGCCTCTCCTCGGTGGCCGGGCCCCTGCTCGGCGGCTGGTTCACCGACAACGCCGACTGGCGGTGGGCGTTCTGGATCAACCTGCCCGTCGGCCTGGTCGCCCTGGCCATCTGCGCCTTCGCCCTGCGCCTTCCCCGCAAGGCTGTCAAGATCTCCATCGACTACCTCGGCATCACCCTGATGGCCGCGTCCGTCGCCGCCACCGTCCTGCTCGCGGTCTGGGGCGGCACCCAGTACGCCTGGTCCGACCCACTCATCCTGGGGCTGGCCGCCGGCGCCGTGCTCGGCTGGACGCTGTTCTTCCTCTCCCAGCGCCGCGCCGCCGAGCCGATCATCCCGCTGTGGCTGTTCCGCAGCCGCATCTTCAACATCGCCACCCTGCTCGGCTTGATCACGGTCGGCATCGGCATGTTCGCCGTCATCGGCTACCTGCCCACCTACCTGCAGATGGTCTACGACGTCAACGCCACCGAGTCGGGCCTGCTGCTCATCCCCATGGTCGTCGGCCTCATGGCCACCGCGCTGCTGTCTGGGCAGCTGATCGGCCGGACTGGCCGCTACAAGATCTACCCGATCGTGGGCAGCGTGCTGATGGCCGTGACGGCCCTGCTGCTGTCCACCCTGACCGTGCACACCGCGCTCTGGGTCGTCTGCGCCTACGTCTTCCTGCTCGGCGCCGGCCTCGGACTGATCATGCAGAACCTCGTCCTCGCCGTGCAGAACGACTTCCCCGCCGCCGACGTCGGCACCGCCACCTCCGCCAACAACTTCTTCCGCGAAATCGGCGCCACCCTCGGCACCGCCGCCGTCGGCGCCATCTTCACCCACCGACTCACCGACCAACTCGCCGCCCGCCTACCCAGCGGCGCCGCCGGCACGGTCGGCGACACCAACTCCCTGACCCCCGCCGTCGTGCACTCCCTGCCCACCGCCGTGCAGAACGCCGTGATCGCCTCCTACCAGCACGCCCTGACCCCGGTCTTCCGCTACCTGGTCCCCTTGTTCGCGCTCGGCCTGATCCTGGCCTTGCTTCTCCCCGAGAAGAAGCTCGCCGCCACCAACGCCGAGACGGGCACCGACACACCGGACGACACTCAGCAGCCTGCGACAGCCGCCGGACGCTGACCGGCCGTCCGTATGGCTGAGGAGGTCTTCGGCCGCTTCGGCGGACTGGACGTGCTGGTGAACAACGACGGTGACGTGGCAGGCGAGCAGACGTCCTGGCGGGACCCCACTGAGGAGTCCATCGATCACCCGCTCGCCGTGGACGTCAAAGAACCATGCTGTGCGTCCACGAACTCGGCTCTCGGATGCTGGACCAGGGCCACGGCGCCATCGTGAAATCGGCTCCACCGTCATCGTCCGCGGCGGCGCACGCGCCCCGAGTACGCCGCCGCGAAGTACGGCATCTCGACAATTCCAAATGACCGAGCCGGAACGGGTCGTTCCGGACATAGCCCAAGGAGAAACAACGTGAGCCCGAACTGGACCGCTGAGAGTGTGCCCTCACAGCAGGGGCGCACCGTCGTGATTACCGGCGCCAACAGCGGCATCGGATGGGAGACCGCTACCGTTCTCGCCGCGCGCGGCGCCTCGGTGGTCCTCGCCGTGCGAGACGTGGACAAAGGCAAACAGGCCGCCGCCCGGATCACCGCCGCCAGCCCTGGCGCGCACGTCACCGTCCAGCGACTCGATCTGGCCTCGCTGGCCTCCGTCCGTGCCGCCGCGGAGGAACTGCGGGCAGACCACCCGACGATCGATCTGCTGATCAACAATGCCGGTGTCTCACACATACCGAGAGAAATCACCGTCGACGGGTTCGAACGACAGTTCGCCACCAATCACCTGGGGCACTTCGCGCTCACCGGTCTCCTGCTCGAGGCGATGCTCCCGGTCCGCGGCTCCCGCGCGGTGACGGTCAGTGCCATAGCTCACCGTACGCCGAACGGAATCGACTTCGACGACCTGCGAAGGGAGCGGTCCTACAACGCGATGGCCGTATACGGCCAGTCGAAGCTCGCGAACCTGATGTTCACCCACGAGCTCCAGCGCCGCCTGTCGGGCGGGGACACGACCATCGCGGTCGCCGCGCACCCCGGCCTCGCCCGGACCGACCTCTCCCGTAACGCGTCGCTGTCTCAGCGTGCGCTTTTCAAGGCGCTCAGCCCGTTGCTCCAGAGCGCGGCCATGGGCGCGCTGCCCGTCCTGCGTGCCGCCACCGACCCGGACGTACGCGGCGGCCAGTACTACGGGCCCGGCGGCAGCCGGCCTCGCGAGGCCCGTGGGTACCCGACCCTGGCCGAGTCGAGCCCGGCCTCTCACGACGTGGCGGGCCAACGCCGACTGTGGGCGGTTTCGGAGGAGCTGACCGGTGTCCTGTTCCCCGTCTGACGAAGACAACCGGACCTGTACCAAGGGCAGCGACGATGGCGACCGCAGCAAACCCCGGCACCCGATGTGGACGTCTTCGCCGACGACGTCCTGACCGACCCCGAACTCGCAAGATAGCTAACATCTACTTCGCCCCTGGCCGTAGCTTCAGGAGTCCTGGGCCCGGAAAGCCCAGAGTTCACGCGAACTGAAGGTTCTTCAGCGGGAACCCCACGCGGGTTTGGCGTCTATGGGCCTGTTCGCCTCGAGGGTTCGGCGCACCGATGTCGCGAGGGGTGTCAGCGGAGGGCAGCTTCGAGCTCATCATCCAGGTACACATCGATGCGAGCGATTCCTGCGACAACTGTGAGGCAGCATGGCCTCCCATAACGAGATCTCCCGGTCGGCGATGCGCAGCATGGCGGCTATCTCCGACGCAATGACATCAAGGTCGTTCTCCCGGCATCGCCATCACCACCGCAGGCAATTCCCTCAGGTCAGCAAAGTTCAGGCGACCGACTTTGCAAGGGGAAAGTAGCTATAGCTACTTGCCCCGGAAAAGGCCGGCGAGCCTTGATCCACCGGCTGTGGATGCCGGCGAAGCGTGGATGCGGTGTGCCGGGCTTGGCCTGTGGGTCCGGGTCCCCGTGGTCACCCGCTGATAACCGTCATCCGCTGGAGGTTGTGGGCGAAGATCGCGAGTCCTGCCCACGTTCGTGCTCCTGAGTGGTGGCGTAGGCGGGTGCGGCGCAGTCCGAACCCGCGCTTGAGATGGCTGATGCGGGCCTTGACGCCCACGCGCCAGTTGCGCAGGCGGCGGAAGGACCGGGTCTGCTCGTGTGGGTAGGCCTTGCCTTGGCAGGCATCTTCATCAACAGCCGATGATCCACCGGTAGCGTGGGCGACATGCCTAGCTCATTGCGGGGCTGCTGTTGTTCGTTGTTTTGCTGTTGCCGGGCTTCGTCTACATCCTGATCTGGGAACGCAAGGCTCCGCACAGGCGCTTCCGGGAGACCGTTGCCGTGGGGTTCGGCAGCATTTTGGCGGCACTAACGGTCCTTGGGCTGTTCATCGTTTTCCACGTTGTGGTGCCGACTGCCACGCCGGATCTGGACAAGCTGAACCAGTGCGAAACCCTAGCGGCAAAGATCGTCAACCGGCCCCAGAACCCGAATAGCCGCAAGCGGTGGCGAGGTCTCGGGCGGGGGCGCCGTTGACGAAGGCGATCAACACGCCGCGGTGCCGTCACCCGGCCCCCGTAGAAACGGCGTCAATATTCGGGACGTGGCCGTATGGAATCCGTCAAGAACGACAAAACGCCACAAAATCAGGGATTTGCTGGTCGTGGCCGCCTGGTTAGGCGCGGCCGTAACCAACATGGCTTGTACCTGAGGAGTGGGGATGACGGACGTCGTCTTCGTAGCCCTGACGATCGCGGTCTTCGTGGTCTTGGGGTTGGTCGTCAAGGCGGTGGAGCGGCTGTGAGTGCCGTCAACGCCGCCGGCCTTGTCGTGGTCGTCGGCCTGGTGGGCTTCATCGTCGTGGCCCTGCTGTTCCCGGAGCGTTTCTGATGTCCCCGACCCTGGCCGGGATCCTGTTCATCGCCTCCCTGCTGCTTGCCCTGGCTCTGTGCTACAAGCCGCTGGGCGACTACATGTATCACGTCTACACCGGCACCAGGCACAACGCCGTCGAGCGGGTGATCTACCGGCTGCTCGGCGTCCAGCCCGGCGGCGAGCAGCGCTGGGGTGTATACGCGCGCAGCGTGCTGGCGTTCTCGGTAGTTTCGATCTTGTTCCTGTACGCGCTGCAGCGCCTGCAGAGCCACCTGTTCCTGCCCCTCGGGATGAAGCCGGTGGAGCCGGCGCTGGCCTGGAACACCGCGGTCAGCTTCGTCACCAACACCAACTGGCAGGCCTACTCCGGCGAGTCGACCATGGGCCACCTGGTACAGACCGCGGGTCTGGCCGTGCAGAACTTCGTCTCCGCGGCCGTCGGCATGGCGGTGACGATCGCCTTGGTACGCGGCTTCGCCCGCAAGAAGACCGACACGCTGGGCAACTTCTGGGTGGACCTGGTCCGCGGCACGATCCGCATCCTGCTGCCGATCGCGTTCGTCGCCGCCCTGGTGCTGGTCGCCGGCGGCGTGATCCAGACCTTCGCCGACCACAGCACGTGGACGACTCTGACGGGTGGCCATCAGACGTTCACCCCGGGCGCGGTCGCCTCGCAGGAGGCGATCAAGGATCTGGGCACGAACGGCGGTGGCTTCTTCAACGCCAACTCGGCCCACCCGTTCGAGAACCCCACGTCGTGGACGAACTGGTTCGAGATCTTCCTGCTGCTGGTGATCGCGTTCAGCTTGCCGCGCACGTTCGGCCGCATGGTCGGCGACAACCGGCAGGGCTACGCGATCGTCGCCGTCATGGGCGTCATCGCAATGATCAGCGTCGGCCTGACGAACTGGGCCGAGCTGAGCGCGGGCGGCACCGTTCCGCAGGCGATCGGCGCGGCGCTGGAGGGCCGCGAGGCGCGCTTCGGCACGTCCAACTCTGCCATGTTCGCCTCGGCGACCACGCTGACCAGCACCGGTGCGGTGGACTCGTTCCACGACTCCTACACTGCGCTGGGCGGCGGAATGCTGATCTTCAACATGCTGCTCGGTGAGGTGGCCCCGGGCGGGGTCGGCGCCGGTTTGTACGGCATGCTGATCCTGGCCGTGATCACGGTGTTCGTGGCGGGCCTGATGGTGGGCCGTACCCCTGAGTATCTAGGCAAGAAGATCGGCGCCCGCGAGATCAAGCTGGCCTCGCTGTACTTCCTGATCACCCCGGTGCTGGTGCTGGTCGGCACGGCCGTGGCGATGGGCACCGAGGCCGGCCGGTCGGCGATGCTCAATTCCGGTCCGCACGGGTTGTCGGAGATCCTGTACGCCTATACGAGCGCGTCCAACAACAACGGCTCGGCGTTCGCAGGCGTAAGCGTGAACACCGTCTTCCATAACACCACGCTGGGCCTGTGCATGGCCTTCGGCCGGTTCGTGCCGATCGTACTGGCCCTGGCGCTGGCGGGCTCGCTGGCTCAGCAGGCACCGGTCCCGGCCTCGGTCGGCACGCTGCCGACCCATCGGCCGCAGTTCGTCGGCCTGGTGGTCGGCGTCACGATCATTCTGGTCGCACTGACGTTCCTCCCGGCGCTCGCGCTCGGCCCGCTCGCAGAAGGAATCCGCTAGACATGTCAACGCACGTGCTCGAATCCCCGAGCCAGGCGCCGACGCCCAAGAAGAACGGCCGGGTCGGCGGCGGACTGCTCGAGCCCAAGCAGATGATCCGATCGCTGCCGGATGCGCTGAAGAAGCTCAACCCGGCGACCATGTGGCGCAATCCGGTGATGTTCATCGTCGAGATCGGCGCGGTCTTCACGACCGTCCTGTCGATCCTCGACCCGTCGTGGTTCGCCTGGGCCATCGTCGTATGGTTGTGGTTGACCGTGGTGTTCGCCAACCTGGCCGAGGCCGTGGCCGAGGGCCGCGGGAAGGCGCAGGCCGCGACGCTGCGTGCGGCCAAGCGCGACACGACCGCCCGCCGCCTCAAGAGCCGCGACGACCACACCCAGTGGGACGTGATCGGCGCGTCCGAGCTCCAGCAGGGCGACTACGTGATCGTCGAGGCCGGGGAGGTCATCCCCGGTGACGGCGACGTCGTCGAGGGCATCGCGTCGGTGGACGAGTCGGCCATCACCGGCGAGTCCGCGCCGGTGATCCGCGAGTCCGGTGGCGACCGCTCTGCGGTGACCGGCGGCACCAAGGTGCTGTCCGACCACATCATCGTCCAGATCACGCAAAAGCCTGGTGAGAGCTTCGTGGACCGTATGATCGCCCTGGTGGAGGGTGCGAACCGGCAGAAGACGCCGAACGAGATCGCGCTCAACATCCTGCTTGCCGCCCTGACCATCATCTTCCTGGTCGCCACCGCCACCATGCAGCCCCTGGCGATCTACTCCAAGGAGATCAACCCCGGTGTGCCGGACTCACTTGCGCTGACCGGCGACGGCGTGACCGGGATCGTGCTGGTGTCGCTGATCGTCTGCCTGATCCCGACCACGATCGGCGCGCTGCTGTCGGCCATCGGCATCGCCGGCATGGACCGGCTCGTCCAGCGCAACGTCCTGGCAATGTCCGGCCGCGCGGTCGAAGCCGCCGGGGACGTCTCCACGCTGTTGCTGGACAAGACCGGCACGATCACGCTGGGAAACCGGCAGGCGAGCGAGTTCGTCCCCGTGGAAGGGGTGAGTGAGCGCGAGCTTGCCGAGGCCGCCCAACTGTCCAGCCTGGCCGACGAAACTCCGGAGGGCCGCTCCATCGTGGTCTACGCCAAGCAGGCCTACGGGTTGCGCGAGCGGCAGCCGGGCGAGCTGTCCCACGCCGAGTGGGTGCCGTTCACCGCGCAGACCCGCATGTCCGGGGTGAACCTGGACGGCCGGGAGGTGCGCAAGGGCGCTGCCACCGCGGTCATGAAGTGGATACGCGATGCCGGTGGTCACCCGACTGGCCAGGTCGGCCATCTTGTGGACGGTATTTCGGCCTCCGGCGGCACCCCGCTGGTCGTGGCCGATAAGGGCCGCGTGCTCGGCGTGATCCATCTCAAGGACGTGGTCAAGGACGGCATGCGGGAGCGGTTCGACGAGATGCGCCGTATGGGCATCCGTACCGTGATGATCACCGGTGACAACCCGCTGACCGCCAAGGCCATCGCGGACGAGGCCGGAGTGGACGACTTCCTGGCCGAGGCGACCCCTGAGGACAAACTCGCACTGATCAGGAAGGAGCAGGAGGGCGGCCGCCTGGTGGCGATGACCGGTGACGGCACCAACGACGCCCCCGCCCTGGCCCAGTCCGACGTCGGCGTGGCCATGAACACCGGCACCAGCGCCGCCAAGGAGGCCGGGAACATGGTGGACCTGGATTCCAACCCGACCAAGCTGATCGAGATCGTCGAGATCGGCAAGCAACTGCTCATCACGCGGGGCGCGCTGACGACGTTCTCGATCGCCAACGACATCGCCAAGTACTTCGCGATCATCCCAGCCATGTTCGCGGCGGTCTACCCGGGTCTGGACGCGCTGAACATCATGCGTCTGGCCAGTCCGCAGTCGGCGATCCTGTCGGCGGTGATCTTCAACGCACTGGTCATCATCGCGCTGATCCCGCTTGCGCTGCGCGGGGTCAGGTATCGACCGTCCAGTGCGTCCAAGCTGCTGTCACGCAACCTCTACGTTTACGGCCTCGGCGGGATCGTCGTCCCGTTCCTCGGCATCAAGCTCATCGATCTACTGATCCAGTTCCTTCCCGGGATGTCATAAATGGACCGCATGCCCAGCTGGATCCGCCAGCACGTCGCCGCGCTGCGCGCGCTGCTCGTGCTCACGGTGGTCACCGGCGTCATCTATCCGCTCCTGGCCACCGGGGTGGCCCAGGCGCTGTTCAACGACAAGGCCAACGGCTCGCTCGTCCAGAAGGACGGCAAGGTCGTGGGCAGCGCGCTCATCGGCCAGTCCTTCGCCGACGCCGACGGCAACCCGGTCAAGACGTACTTCCAGTCCCGGCCCTCGGCGGCCGGTGACGGGTACGACCCAACCTCCACGGCGGCCGGCAACCTCGGCCCCGAAGACATCATCGACACGCCTGATGGAAAGTCGCTGCTCACCCAGGTCTGCGCCCGGTCCAAAGCGGTCGGGGAGCTCGAAGGCGTCAGCGGCGCCCGCCCGTACTGCACCCCTGACGGGGTCGGCGCGGTGCTCAAGGTCTTCCCCGACCGGGCTGTCAGCGTCAACCAGGCCTGCCTCGTCACCCCCTTCATCGCTAGTTACCAGGGACTGAAGGTCGAATGCGCCCAGCCCGGGGAGGACTACTCGGCCGGCAGAACCGTGCCGATCCGCGGGAACGTGACCACGGTGGCGGTGCCCCCCGACGCGGTCACGGCCAGCGGCTCCGGCCTCGACCCACACATCTCCGTCGCCTACGCCGAGCTCCAGGCGCCGCGCGTGGCCAGGGAGCGCGGGCTGCCGCTCGATCGGGTGAAGGCACTGATCGCGGAGCACACCACCAGGCGGACCCTCGGCTTCATGGGCGAGCCGGCGGTGAACGTGCTCGAACTCAATCTGGCTTTGGATCGGTCATGAAGAGGGGTCGCTTGCGGGTCTACCTCGGGGCAGCCCCGGGGGTGGGCAAGACGTACGCGATGCTCGGCGAGGGCCGCCGCGGGCTCGAGCGCGGCCGGGACGTCGTCGTCGGTTTCGTCGAGACTCACGGCCGCGCCCGCACCGCCGCCCTGCTGGAGGGCATGGAGATCATCCCCCGCAGGACCCTCGTCTACCGCGGGGCCACGTTCACCGAACTCGACCCCGACGCCGTCATCGCGCGCAAGCCCAAGATCGCGCTGATCGACGAGCTGGCCCACACCAACGTGCCAGGCTCGAAGAACGCCAAGCGCTGGCAGGACATCGACGAGATCCTCGACGCCGGCATCGACGTCATCTCCACGGTCAACATCCAGCACCTGGAATCGGTCAACGACGTCGTCCACCAGATCACCGGCATCCCGCAGCGCGAGACCGTACCCGACGAGGTCGTCCGGCGAGCGAACCAGATCGAGCTCGTCGACATGTCCCCCGAGGCGCTGCGCCGCCGCATGGCCCACGGCAACGTCTACGCGCCCGAGAAGGTGGACGCGGCGATGTCGAACTACTTCCGCGTCGGCAACCTCACCGCGCTGCGCGAGCTGGCGCTGCTGTGGGTCGCGGGCAAGGTCGACGAGCAGCTCGACCGCTACCGCGCCGACCACGGCATCGCCACAACGTGGGAAGCCCGCGAACGCGTCGTGGTCGCCCTGACCGGCGGGCCTGAAGGCGACACCCTGGTACGCCGGGCCGCCCGCATCGCCGCCCGCACCAAGGGCGCCGACCTGCTGGCCGTCCACGTCACCAGAGCCGACGGGCTCGCCGGCGGCGACCCGGCCAACCTGGCCCGCCAGCGTGCCCTGGTCGAGAACATGGGCGGCACCTACCACCAGGTCGTCGGCGACGACATCCCCCGTGCCCTGCTCGACTTCGCCCGCGCCGTCAACGCCACCCAGCTCGTCCTCGGCGCCTCCCGCCGCGGCCGGTTCGCCCAGATCCTCTCGCGCGGCGTGGGGGTGGAGACCACAGTCTTGTCCGGCCCCATCGACGTCCACCTCGTCACCCACGAGGAGGCCAAGAGGGGCCGCAGGCGGCCCGAGCGCTCCCGAGCCGCTCTGACCAGGAAGCGCAGGCTCACCGGGTGGGTGGTTGCGGTGGCCGGCCTGCCGCTGCTGGCCGCCGCGCTCGCCCCGTTCCGTGACGCGGTGTCACTGACCAGCGAGATCCTGCTCTTCCTGTGCCTGGTCGTCGGCGTCGCACTGATCGGCGGTATGTGGCCGGCGATCACCGCCGCCGTCGGCGGCTTCCTGCTGCTCAACTGGTTTTTCACGCCACCGCTCGGGCGGCTCGCCGTCGCCGAGCCCGAAAACCTCCTCGCGCTCGTCGTATTCGTGCTTGTCGCCGCAGCCGTCAGCACGATCGTCGACCTGGCCGCCCGCCGTACCAGGGAGGCCGCCCGCGCCCGCGCCGACGCCGAAGTGCTGTCCACGTTGGCCGGGCACGTGCTGCGAGGCGAGGCCGCGCTGCCCTCACTACTTGGGCGGCTGCGGGAGACGTTCGCCCTGGACTCGGTCACCCTGCTCGAACGCCTCGACGAGCCCACCCCCGACGACATTTCCGAGCCCGCCGCCTGGCGCATCATCGCCACCTCCGGCGCCGCCCCCTGCACCGCACCCTCCAAGGCCGACACCGACGTCGCGATCGACGACCGACTGGTCCTGGCCGCCCAGGGCCGACTATTGGACGCCAGCGACCGAGGAGTGCTGGAGGCCTTCGCCGCCGAGGCCGCCGTCGCGCTGCGCCAAGAACGCCTGCAGGAAGAAGCCGAGCTTGCCAAACCCCTGGCCGAGGCCGACAAGATGCGCACCGCGCTGCTCGCCGCAGTCAGCCACGACCTGCGAACCCCACTGGCGGCCGCCAAGGCCGCCGTCGAGAGCCTGCGCAGCCACGACGTCACCTGGACTACCGAGGACCGCAACGAACTGCTGGCCACCGCCGACGAGTCCCTGGACCGGCTGGACCGGCTCGTGGAGAACCTGCTCGACATGAGCCGCCTGCAGGCCGGCGTCCTCGGACTGGCACTCCAGCCCGTCGCCCTGGAGGAGATCGTCCCCCATGCCGTCGACGACCTCGGGCCGCTGCGCGACCACGTTGAAGGCGACATCTCCTTCGACCTGCCCGAGATCATCGCCGACCCGGCGCTGCTGGAACGGGTCCTGGTCAATCTGATGACCAACGCCGTTCGCCACAGTCCCGCGGATCAGACGGTGCTGGTCACCGCCAGCACGCACGACGACGTGGTCGAAATCCGCGTCATCGACCGCGGTCCCGGCATTCCCGCTGAGGCCCACGAGCGGGTCTTCCAGCCTTTCCAGCGGCTCGGCGACCGTCACAACGGCACCGGCGTCGGACTGGGCCTCGCGCTTTCACGCGGGCTCACGGAGGCCATGGGCGGCACCCTCGAACCCGAGGAGACACCCGGGGGCGGCCTCACCATGATCGTCCAGATGCCCATCTCGTCGAAGGCGGTGACACCATGACCAAGATCCTCGTCGTGGACGACGAGCCGCAGCTCCTCCGCGCACTGCGCATCAATCTGGTCGCCCGCCACTACGAGGTCGCGGTCGCCGGCGACGGCGCCTCCGCCCTGCGCCAGGCCGCCGAATGGCATCCCGACCTGGTCGTGCTCGACCTCGGCCTACCCGACATCGACGGCGTGGACGTCATCCACGGCTTGCGCGGCTGGACCCAGACACCCATCGTGGTTCTGTCCGGCCGGTCCGGGAGCCAGGACAAGATCGCGGCGCTGGATGCCGGTGCCGACGACTACGTCACGAAACCGTTCAGCATCGAGGAGTTCCTCGCCCGCATCCGCGCCGTCTCCCGGCGCTCCGCCGTCCAGGAGGCCGAGCCGGCCCGCATCCAGCTCGGCGATCATACGGTGGACCTGACCAGCAAAACCATCTCGGGTGGCGTGCGGTTGACGCCTACCGAGTGGCACATGCTGGAGATCCTGGTGCGCAATCCCGGCAACCTCATCACCCAGCGTCACCTGCTGACCGAGGTGTGGGGCAGCGAGTACGTCAAGGAGACGCACTACCTGCGCCAGTACATGACGCAGCTGCGCAAAAAACTCGAACGCGACCCCGCCCACCCGGTACATCTGATCACCGAACCGGGCATGGGCTACCGGTTCGTCCCATGACCCCTGCTCCGTTTGGGCATCCGGCCTCCCCCTGCGGGAGGGATCGGCGCTGTTGGCGGCCATCGTGGCCGAGCCGCCCAGGAGCCCGCATCCTCACGTAAGGGCTGCTGATCAGCGCCTGTCCCAGAAATCTCGTTAAGCAGATGATCCACTGGCGCCGCCGGAATATTGACGTTTTCTTGACGCCATGATCACGCGAGCACGGCCCTTGACCTCACTAGGGTGCATTCGTCTTGACGATTTCTTGTGGAGGGCCCAGTGGCCGAGGTGGGGCAACGTTCGGCAATGCCGGGAACGGCACTGCGGCGGTGGCTGCTGAAGGGCTTGCAGCGCCCCGAGGGCCTCGTGAGCCATCCGCCGCAAGAGGAGACTCCAGGCCATCAGCACAAGTGGTGGCAGGTGATGTGCCTGACGGGCGTGGACTACTTTTCCACCCTCGGCTATCAGCCCGGTATCGCCGCCCTGGCCGCCGGCGCCCTGAGCCCCGTGGCCACACTCTTGCTCGTGGCGCTGACGCTGTTCGGTGCGTTACCGACCTACCGGGCGGTGGCCGAGCAGAGCCCGCATGGACTGGGATCCCTGTCGATGCTGGAGCGGTTGCTGCCCGGCTGGCGGGGCAAGCTCCTGGTGCTGTTCCTGCTCGGGTTTGTGGCCACCGCCTTCATCGTCACCATCACCTTGTCGGCGGCCGACGCCACCGCCCACATCCTGCACAACCCGTTCGTCCCCCATGCTTGGGCGAGTTGGCAGGTGCCGGTCACCTTGGTGCTGATCGCTGCGCTGGGCGGGGTGTTCCTGGTCGGCTTCAGCGAGGCCATCTCCATCGCGGTCGTTCTGGTCGCCGTCTACCTCGTGCTGAATGTGGTCGTGGTGGCCACCGCGGTGCAGCGTGTGCTCACCCACCCCGAGCAGGTGACGAACTGGCAGAACACTCTCACCGCCGACTACTCAAGCCCGATTGCGATGGTGGCGGTCTCCTTGTATGTCATGCCGAAGCTCGCCCTGGGCCTGTCAGGCTTCGAAACCGGCGTGGCCGTCATGCCTCTGATCAAGGGCGAGTTGACCGAACGAATCCAAGGTGCCCGCAAGCTGCTGACCACTGCCGCGCTCATCATGAGCGTTTTTCTGATCACCTCCAGCTTCGCCACCACAGTGCTCATTCCTGCCGAGGAATTCGCCGAGGGTGGCTCGGCCAACGGTCGCGCCCTTGCCTATCTTGCCCACCTGTACCTGGGCGACTGGTTCGGCACCGCCTACGACCTGTCCACCATCGCCATCCTGTGGTTCGCCGGGGCCTCTGCCCTGGCCGGACTGCTCAACATCGTGCCGCGCTACCTACCCCGCTATGGCATGGCCCCGGACTGGACTCGCGCCATCCGCCCCATGGTGCTGGTCTTCACCGGTATCGCCTTCCTGATTACCTTGATCTTCGACGCTGAGGTGGAGGCCCAGGGCGGCGCCTACGCCACTGGTGTCCTGGCCCTGATCCTGTCGGCCGCCGTCGCGGTCACCTTGTCTGCCCGGACCCAGCGTCACACCAGAGCCGCCGTCTTCTTCGGGCTCATCACACTGATCTTCGCCTACGCCACCGTCGCCAACATCATCGAACGGCCCGACGGGCTCGTGATCGCATTGCTGTTCGTGCTGGCCATCGTGGTCATCTCGCTCATCTCCCGGGCCACTCGCTCCACGGAACTGCGCGTCACCCACATTCACCTGGACGATCACGCCCGCCGTTTCATCAACGAAGCAGGCGAGATCTACCTCATCGCCAACGAACCGCACGCCCGCGATGCCAAGGAATACATCGACAAGGCCCGTGAAGCGTGGGAGCTGCACCGCCTGCGTACCAGAGAAGGCCTGCTCTTCCTGGAGGTCACCATCCCGGATGCCTCCGAATTCGCCGGCGAACTCCGTATCACCGGCGAAGAACGTCACGGCTTTCGCATCCTGCGTATGCAGAGCACCACCGTCGCTAACGCCATCGCCGCCCTGCTGTTGCATCTGCGCGACCAGACCGGCAAAACCCCGCACGTGTACTTCCACTGGGCCGCCGAAGGCAACCCCATCGGCGCCCTGCTGCGCTACCTGATCTTCGGCGGCGGCGACATCCCACCCCTGACCCGCGAAGTCCTGCGCCAAGCCGAACCCGATCCCGACCGGCGTCCCATCGTTCATGTCGGCTGACAGGACGTGGTAGACGCCTTCTGGTCCAGCCGCTACGCCCTGCGAAACGGCCTCGCGGTGGAAGGCAAGAGTCGGACGTTGGTGCCCGGGCGCATTCCAAGCCGGTAGGAAAGCGGTCTTGGAGAGGGTGCACGGACCTTGATCGTTCCCAATGTGTTCCCATGAAGGGCATTCCCGCAGAAGAAGAGCAGGTCAAAGGCCTGTTGCGACGTCACCCAGCTCATCCCACTACTGCAGGCCATCCCCCCAGGTGCGCGGCAAACGTGGCCGCCCACGCCGACGCCCCGACGAGGTACTGGCCGATCGCGGCTACGACCACGACAAGTACCGGCGCCTGGTCCGTGAGCTGCAGATCCGGCCAATGATCGCCCGCCGCGGCACCGAGCACGGCTCAGGCCTGGGGAAACACCGTTACGTGGTCGAGCAGGCCTTCGCCCTGCTGCACGCGTTCCGCCGACTGCGCATCCGCTGGGAGATTCGCGCCGACATCCACGAAGCCTTCCTCAGTCTGGCCTGTGCGCTCATCGGCTGGCGGCGCCTCATCTCATTGCCTTAGGACCTCTTATCCACCACAGGGCTATCCTCCGCCACCACCGCGGCGAGGAGACCTCCCGATTACTTTTGTCGGTTCATCGGAAGCGTCGTCCTTCGTCACGGCGGTAGCCCCACACGGTGAGCGCGCCCAGGCCGACGGCCCAGGCTGCCAGCATTGCCAGCGACGTCGGGTCGAGGGGATGGTCGATCAGCGCGGCCAGCACCAGGTCGGTGGCCCCTCGGGTAGGCAGGTAAGGGGCGATGGCGGCGATCGGACCCGGGAGATTCGCCGGGTCGGCGAACATACCTCCGCCCACGGCCAGGGCCAGTACGGGGACGCTGTTGGCGACGACGGTCGCTCGTACCGACATCGTGTAGCCGATCGCGAGTCCCAGGAGCGTGAACACGACCACCGCCACCAGCAGGGCCGCCACCGCGGTCGGCACTCGCGCCGCCGGCACGCCGCCCGCGGCCGACAGCACGCCCACCACGACGATCGGCACGATCGCGGCGAGCACCACCACCATGCCGGTGAGCAGGTGCCCGAACGCGGCCGGCGTCAGCCCCGCCGGCAGGGTGCGCAGGTAGGCGCCCCAGGGGGACTCCCGCATCACGGCGACCGTCGCGCTGAACTGGCCGACGCAGGCCAGTAGGGTGGCGAAGACGACCATAGTGGCGGTCGCCCCGATCATGGCCGCCGGGTTGTCGCCGAGGTTGGGCACGATGAAGAACACCATCACAGCGAGCGGCATGAGGGTGATGACCAGGAACGAGACCGGTGCCCGGAGTGTCTCGATCAGCCCGTGCTTGGTGTAGAGCAGGGCGAGCGACATGGTACGGCTCCTTTCGCCTGGTGTCGGTTATCGCGCGGTGATCGCGAGGAAGGCGTCCTCCAGCGAGGCGGCGCTGACTTCCAGGTCGTGGAAGTCAGCGCCTGAGGCGGTCAGGTCGCGGACGAGTTCGTCGGCGTCGGCGGTGAGCAGATGTGTGCGGTCTCCGTCGTGCTCGATGCCGGCCACCCCTGGTAACGCGGGCAGCGTCGCGCAGGTGAGGCTGACGCGCTTGAGGCCGATCAGGCCGCGCACGTCGGTGAGCGGGGCGTCGGCGATCACCCGGCCGCGGTGCAGGACCACGACCCGTCGGGCGAGCGCCTCGATCTCCTCCAGATAGTGGCTGGTGAGCAGGACGGTTCCGCCGTCGGCGTGGTAGGCCCGGATCCCCTGCCACAGGGCGTGGCGCGCCTCGACGTCCAGGCCGGTCGTCGGCTCGTCCAGGAACACCACCTGCGGCCGGCCGGTGAAGGCCAACGCGACGGCGAGCCGGCGCTGCTGCCCGCCGGACAGTCCGCCGATCTGCCGGTCGCGCAGGTCCTGCAGGTCGAAGCGGGCCAGTACCTCGCTGCGGTCCAGTGGGCTCGGGTAGTGCGCGGCGACGAAGTCGACCAGCTCGGCGACCCGCCACTGCTCGGGTAACGCGGTCTGCTGTGGGGTCACCCCCATGATCTGCCGGGTGGCTCGGTCTCGCGGGTCGCCACCGCCCAACTCGACGCTGCCCGCTTCCGGGCGGCGCAGGCCGGTGAATATGTTGATCAGGGTGGACTTGCCGGCGCCGTTGGGGCCGAGCAGCCCCACCAGCTCGCCGGCGTGGATGTCCAGGGACACCTCATCCAGCGCGAGGATGGCGCCGTAGCGACGGCTGACGCGGCTTGCTCGGACCAGGGGAGCGGTCATGGTGGCTGCCTCGATCGGGTCGGTGGCGGTCATCGGGTGTCCCGGGTGGCCAGGTCGAACAGCGTGGTGAGCTCGTGCGCACAGGCGTCGAGGTCGAGGTCGGGGTCGGACGCGTGCGGTGACACGCTGTCCACCACGGCGCGTATGGCGCGCGCCATCGTCAGCGGGTCGAACTGGCGGAACTCGCCGGAGGCCTGTCCGCGCTGGAGTACCTCCACCAGCGGTGCGAGCGCCTCTTTCTCCGCCGCCACCGGATCGACGCCCATCGCTCCCAGCGCGCCGCTGCCGATGATCTCCACGAGGGCGGTGATCCGGCTGCGGTGCAGGGCCATGTACTCCAGGTTCGACTGGATGTAGGCCCGTAACTGGCCGGCCGCCGTGCTCTCGGCCGCCACTCGGGGTCCCATGAAGGCGCCGACGTCGGCGAAGACCGTGACGAGCACCTGCGCGATCAGCTCCTCCTTGCCGGTGAAGTGGTAGGAGATCAGGCCCCGGCTGACCCCTGCCCGCTCGGCGATCCGTGTCGTTGAAGCCTGGGTGTACCCGGCCTCAGCGATGACCTCGATCGCGCTTTCCACGATTTGCGCCCTGCGGGCGGCCTCGATGAATGACCGAGACTCCTGGCCGTCTGGATTGTTTTCTGACAGCATTGCCAAAAATTAGACGATGCTGCCAGCCTTGGCAAGCGTGGATCGCGTCGGGTCTGCGATCATTCAGGTTCACCATCCGAAACCATCATCGAGCAGGCCTTCGCTCGTATGCCCCCGACGCCCGCCTCATTGCGTTAGGACCTCTGAGCCGCCGAGGCGACCACCCCACCCCGTTCGCTGCGGAACAGACGCCCATCCGGGGCGACGCCGAACTCTTCGATGTGTTGCCGAAGGATCTTGACCAGTTCTGGAGGGATCGGGATCCGGCGGAAGAAGGGCGAACGCACCGTGCAGGCCCACGGCGAGGGGCACGTCCAGCTGGTGGTCTGGGCGCGCAAGCGAGCGTCGCGGCGGTCGCGAGCGCGGCAAGTCCGATCCCATCGATGCCCTGGCCATCGCCCGTCTGGCACTGCGGGAGTCCGACCTGCCGCACAACACGCGGTTGATCAGCCTGGTGCGTTCGGCGACAAGCGCCTCACGGTGATCGACGAGCAGGCGGATCGGCCTGGTCTGCTCATCCAGTCGAGCGGTCGCGAAAAGGAGCTCAAGCCGCTGGTCGAGCCCGAGTGCCGCGACTCATGGCGATCGTCGGGGTGAACATCACCCAAGCCCGCTGCCATGAAGGCGCCCGCGCCCTGATCAAACGACGGCAGGAGACCACCCGAGACACCGGCAAAGGCAGCATGCGTGTCCTGGAACGGCACCTGTCAGATGTGATCTATCGAGCCCTCGTCCAGGACCACACCGCGCATGTCGTGGTTGAACAGCTGACTCCCTGGCGAAGATTTGGAAGGCGGCAGACCTCTACTGAGCAGGAGCCATCACCCGTATTCGTCCACGTCCAGCTCAGCGCGGGTCGAGATCAAGAACTGCAGCA
Organism: Nonomuraea sp. NPDC049480; assembly: GCF_044465905.1. Taxonomy (NCBI): domain Bacteria; kingdom Bacillati; phylum Actinomycetota; class Actinomycetes; order Streptosporangiales; family Streptosporangiaceae; genus Nonomuraea; species Nonomuraea sp. NPDC049480. Next base: position 40,343 of record NZ_JBITMD010000007.1, on the reverse strand, counting down.
CTCGGCGGTCCAGATGCCAGCCGAGCAGTTGATGCTGCCCTGCTATCTTCTCAAAGCCCTGGTGGGGTGAGCGCAAGTCCTCTTCCTCGCCATCTTCGTCGTCGTCGAGGTAACGGACCACCTGCAGAACTGCACACGAACCATCATCGTCCTGGCCCTGGTTCAGTTCCTCCGCCAACTGACCAAGGGCCTGGCTGAACGGCTCAACCCGATCGATCAGGTGAGCGATCATCTCATCGACCGCCAGCCCCGGCTCGCGACACACAATCTTCCATGCATGCACAACGGGACGGGGCGGCTCCGCTGTTCGGCTGCCTCGAACTGTGGTCTCGTCTGGCTCAAGCCCAATCCGAGCCGCGATCTCCGTGGCTTTCATGGTCTCGCTCTTCAGAGCGAAGTAGACATATTGGCGAACACGCACACGCCGACCCTAAACGATCTACAGTCACTCACCCGTTGACAGAGGAGCGTCAGGCAGGGGTGGACGTGAAGGGCGGAGGAGGGGGCTGAGGCTGGATTTCGGCCCGCTACGTGCCCGTAGAACGAGTGATCTAGGCGGACACTCAGACCGGTCCGGCGTGCCTGATCGGGTACAACTCGTTGTCGTCAATGCCGCCACTGTGGAGTCAGGCATCGAGGGCCAGGCCACGCCGGAGGACCTCGGACGATACCCGGGGTTCTCCGGCGGCTGCCGGTTGTTCGGTCAGCTGACGGTGGCGGGTTGGGCGGACAGGAGGGTTTGGGTCCAGCCGCTGGCGTCGACGGCGCCCTGGCTGCTGAGGTCGTCGCCCTGGCCGTCGTAGGGGTTCTGGTCGTCGTAGCGGAAGAGGGAGTCCTCGCTCCGGTGGCCGTAGTACACGCCCCCGCCGGGCGACAGGAGATGGTCGAAGACCTGCCAGGTGGTGTCGCGAAGCTGGTACCTCTGCCAGGAGCCGGGGCCGTTGATCCGGTAAGAGATCAGCTTGCCGTCAGCCGTTGTGCCGAGAATCCAGCCGGGGCCGGTGGCGGTCAGGGTCTTGAGGGTGAAGCCGTCGCCGATCGCGGTGTTGCCGCTGATGTTGCCGATCGTGGGCTTGACCGCGTTGACGGTGTAGCGGTGCAGGGTTCCGTCGGCGATGCCGAACAGGTGGCCGTTGCCGTCGTAGGCGAGGAGGTCGTGGGTGTAACCGCTGCCGAGATAGACCGGCCGATCGAAGGTGAGGCTCTCACTGTTGCTCTGGATATCGACCCGGTAGAGCCGGCCCTCCGGCCCGTCCTCGGTGACCAGGATGGTATTGAAGTCCAGCGTCGCCATCGCCTTGGGGGTGAAACCCAGAGTGGCCGTGGACACCACAGCGCCATGCGTGCGCCGTCCGGTAGCGGCATCGATGGCGGTGTAGGTCAACTTCCCGTCCGGCATCGCCCCGTAAACCGAGGCGGTCTCCTTGGAGGAGGAGGCGTGGTTCTGCGCGTGGGTGAGGGTTTCCCAGCCCAGGAAGTGCGACATCCCCATGGGGCGCTTCTGCTCGACCCACTTGGCGGCGTAGGGGAAGTCGTTGTAGCCGAGGCGGTTGTGCAGCGCGTTGTAGCCGACCTCGTAGTGGTTGCCGAGGTCGGCCTTGACCTTGCCGCCGCACAGCCAACTTGGGACCGAGCCGCCGAGTTGTATCTTGGCGTGCAGGTCCATCGCGCGACGCAGCCGGTGTTTGGCCGTTGAATACAGGTCCACGCCCTGGTGGTGGGCCGTCTCGGCGACATGGGAGATGGCTGCGAGGCCCCAGCCGGTGTGCCAGAAGTCGCGGCAGGTCTCCTGGGTCAGGCCGTCCACGAACTTGGTCTGCCCGTGCCAGTATTCGATGATCTCGGCCTTGGTGTTGTACTTGCTGCCCGGCGGAGCCTTGGGAATCGACCCGTCGGTGGTGAGGTAGATGTAGGCGGGCAGCCTGCCGCGCCAGGTCGCGACCGCCTTGTTGAAGGAGGTCCGGTCATCAAGATGTACAGCGATGCCGATGGCGGCATCGGTCATGATCAATTCCCAGTTGCCGTTGTTGTCGGGCCGTCCGGCGATCAGGGTCGGGAGGTACACGGTGCGGAGCTTGCTCGCGAACCGGCCGGCCTGGCTCCAGCCGCCGCCGTAGGTGTGCTTGATGAGCTCGGCCGCCCGGGAGAAGTTGGCGCCCGCCCAGCCGGTCTGCAGCGGCGCGTTGCTCCCGGTGTGCTTGGTGATCACGGCCGACCAGGCGTCCATGATCTGGATCGCCTTCTTGGCGTAGCGGGTGTCCTTGGTGAGGTACCACCGCAGGGCGTGCGTGTAGGCCGCCATCGCGTCCTTACGCTCGTCCGAGCAGCCGTTGTCGGGAATGGAATTCCCGCCGCAGTTCACGTCGGCGCGGGGCTTGGCCGTGTAGGACAGCGAGGCGAAGGAGCTGTTCTGCAGGGCGTCCCAGGCTGACCTCCAAGGCTCCTTGTCGAGGTTGGCCTTGACGAAGTCGAGCTGGGCACGGCTGACCAGGACACCGGGGTGCTTGAACCCGGCAGCCTGTGCGGGCTGCGGAACAGACAAAGCGGCGGCCACGAGCATGGCGGCAGCAACAGGACGAGCGAGACGCACGGGATTCCTTCCCAAGGAGGCTGGCTGGACGGAGAACGGCGTAGCCGGGGCTTACGGGTGGTCGGAGTCAGACGGCCTTGGAGGTGACGAAGGCGCGCGGGGCGAGGCCTTCCAGCGGATGGCCGACGTTCGCGGCCCCTGACTCCTGGGCCAAGCTCATGAGCGCCTTGGCCATGGCATCCCGGTGCTGGCGTGCGGCGCGCCGGCACCACGCATGGAGCAGGTGCACCACTCGGATTCGCAACCACGGCTTGCCGCCAGAACAGCTCGATGTCCTGGGGCAGCCCCTTCGGGCCATCGCAGACCACCGATCGCCCAGGACGCGACGCGGCGCGCGATCTCACGCATGCTTGTGATCACTTTCTCCCCGTGGGGGCGGTATCTGACCAGCAGCGGAAGCGGCAGTCCTTGGCGGAGCGATGGTAGTTCAGCCCGGTATGTCGGTGGTATGTCGTCGCTTCGCACAGCGCGTGGAGTTCGCCGCGCTGTAAGCGGCTGCGGCCGCCGCCGCGGCACAGGTTGTCGATGAACCCCAGGTCCTTCCGCATCAGCGTGAAGAACGGAAGCACCACCAGTTGAGAACCGTCGCGGCAAAGATCGTCAACCGCCCCGAGCGCCGGCGTAACCACAAGTCTGCATCACAGGCGGCCGCACGGACTGCGTTCCAAGATCGGGGAGACCGCCGGCAGCCGAGACACCAGATTCGGCCAATGCGCGGCCAGGACGAAGAGCCCCGGTGATGGGCCGGGGCTCTGGGTTCGGGTGGTGCGTGGTCATGCGGCGAGGGCGTCGCCGATCCGCTTGTTGGCGATCTCCTGTTGGCCGTCGATGCACTTGGCGTAGACCCTCAGGAGGACATCGACGCTGTGGCCCGCTCGTTCGGCCACATCCCGCTCGCGCGGGGCCAGGACCGCCTCGTCCCAGTCGACCAGCCAGACGTGTCCACTCTGGTCGAGCACGGTGTTGAAGATGTGGGCGTCGCCGTGGCAGAGGACGTCGGCTGCCGGATGTCGGGATAGCTCGGCGGAGAGGACCTCCGCCTGCTCGGCGACCAAGCGGATGCCAGGGCGAGCGGCTGTCCGGCTCTGCGCCAGATGCCGGCACAGCGGGTCAGCTGCGCCGTCAGCCTTTACATCTGCGCTGATGAGGCGCATCAGCCACTGGTCCACTTCGTGAAGATCGGCCGTGGCCGGTGTGCGGTAGTCCTCACGCGGGATGTGGGAGGCGAGCTCCGCCGGCAGCCGGGCTCCATGGACTTGTGCGAGCAGTCCGCCCGGACGCCCTGCGCGGCGGGATACCTTCACGGCGACCTCCTGGCCCTCTGTCGTCGTGGCTCGCAGGACCGAGGCATCGGTGTCCTGCCCGCCGGCGACGAAAGAGGGCCCCGAGCAGCGGAAGCCGAAAATCGCTTCGATCTCACCCTGCAGCACTGCGACGTCGACCGCAGGCCTGGCCGGGGCCGAGAAGGCGCTCATCCCGTCACCCTCCCAGCGTCCGCGGGGAGCGAAGAAGCGTGCGTGTGCACCCACCAGGCGAGCGGAAGTGCGATCAGCATCACCGCCTGGATCGCGAGCAACGCCGGAACGATGCCCCAACGGTCTGCCACCAGGCCGGCTCCCAGGGCGACGAGCGCGTAGAGCACGCTGCCGAGCAGCGACGCAAGCGAACCCATCGTGGCGCGTTCCCGGTCGGTGAACTCGCGCTGCAGCAACGTCTGCTGGGCGATTGTCGACATGCCGTAGGCCGGTGACCCAAGCAGCACGGGCGAAAATACCGTCGGCTTGACCAGCGCCACGAAGTTCGCCACGTTGTCGAACAGCTCACCGAACAGCAGAGTGCGGGCCGCGCCCACCCGGCCGATCACCCAACCACTGACGCGGAAGCCGACGAAGGCCACGCCATGGCCGAAGGTGCGCCACAGGCCCAGCGCCCAGAGCGGCCACAGCCCTGCCACGAAGACAGGCGACAACTGGGCCGCGCTTTCGCTGCTGTAACGAAGCGCCGACACCAGAGTCATCCGGCGGAGCACTGGATTACGGCGGATGCCGCGCAGGGCCGATCCGAGATGCACCAGCACGTTCGATTCCAGCGGGCCGTGCACCCGCGGTTCCCGGACCCGCAAGGCGACGAGCACGCACAGCACCTGCGGCACGACCGACAGCACGACCACCACACGCAGCGACCACGCGCCGGCGACCACGCCACCTATGGCTGCCGCCAGTGCGAGCGCGATCTGGAACATCGAGTTCACCCGGCCCGAGTGCCGGGGGAACTCCTCCTCCCGGCCGGCTTCGAGCAACGTGTCGTAGAGCAGAGACTCGTTGTTGCCGCTCCACAGTGAGGTCGCCAATCCCTCCAGCACAACAGCTGCCAGGAGGAGGCCGTAGCCCGAAGCGCCGGCGTACCCGAGATGGGCGGCCACCATGACGACGGCACCGGCGATCATCGTGCCGCGTCGGCCGAGGCGGTCGGAGAGCACCCCGGTAGGGACTTCGAACGCTGCCGAAGACAGCATCTTCACCGCCAGGAGGCTGGCGGCAGCGGTGTACGAGCCGGTGACTTGCGCGAAGTAGATGACCATGATCGGCCCGTACATGCGGAAGTCGCCGAAGAAGTTGAACCAGCTCAGCAGGCGGACATTCCGGTTGACAGTCTGATCAGCGGAGTTCGGAGCAGGTGGAGCTGACCTCCACCGTTGAGATTTCCTGCCGAACGGGGCAGCGATCAGGCGTTCGACCAGGACACGTACACGGAGCAGTGAAGAATGACGAGCGGACACAGCAGAACTCCCGGAAAGGCGAACGGAGACGCCAAACAGCGCCAAGGGCCGGTGGCACGTGTCACCTCGCCCCGGCGACCGGGATGTGTGCTGACTTTGCTGCTACACGCGCGGCGTTACAAGCCTGCGACTGCGGTCACCGAGGGGCGAACGGAAGCTCCGGTCATCGTTGTAGACATCAGTGCTCCTCAATTCCCCAGGCGGACGGGATTCCGCAACAGCCTCAACTCTAGCGACCGAAGGACCTACGTGTCCGCTGAAGCACGGGCACAACAGCGGGTAACCGCGCCTCATGGGCGCTTGAGCCAATCCAGGATGGCGGCGAGGACAACGCTGCCGCGGTAGACAACGGCATGCTTGCCGTAGCGGCCTTTGCCGTCGACCAGCGCGTGTGTCTTGGTGGTCAGGCCGCCGCGTGACCGGCCGATGCCGTGATCGTCGGGCTCGACAAGCTGATTCGTGTCATTCGGTGCCGCCCCCGTGTGCGAGAAGGGTGACACCGACGACCTCGCAGCGGTCGCACCGTGCTGATGCACCCGCGCGATCGCGGAGTCCACCGACACCCGCCAATCGACCGCCGGCCCGGCCTTTCACACGCCGACCACTTTCCCATGGGGAAAATAGATGGTACTTTCCTCGCAGGAAAGTAGTAGTCGACTTCCGGGGGATGGTCCCATGACCCAGCACGACGCCCAGACTTCGCTCGACGACATCCACCGCCTCCAGGACAGGACCCGGGAGCAGATCGTCCGCCAGAGCTTCGCTCTTCCGCGCGTGGTCATCTCCGCGCTCGGCCTCTTCATCGCCTTCGCGGCCATCGACCTCCCGCGCCCCTGGGACTTCGTCGTCCTGGTGCTCGGGATGGTCCTGTACGCGGGCGTGGGGATCGTCTACGAGCACCGGGCCTCGGTCCGCCGGAAGGTCACCCCTCAGGAGGCCCTTTTCCACGGGGGGCTGTTGGCCTGCATCATGGCGGCCTTCATCATCGGCCGGATCGCTAGCTTCGCGCTGTTCGACCTGCCGCCTCACGGGCTGCTGTCACAGGCCGCCGCGGGCGCGATCGTGGCGGCCGTGGCGTACGTCGCGGCCACGCCCGTGAACCGCTTCATCATGAAGTCGATCGTCCAGCAGGGCGGCGGGGCCGCCTGATGGATCCGCTCTTCGACGAGTTCCTGCACGTCCCGGCGCGTCTGTCGGTCGTGGCGCTGCTGGCGCCGGCCGAATGGGTGGACTTCGGCTTTCTCAGAGACTCGATCGGCACCAGCGACTCGGCGCTGTCCAAGCAGGTCTCCGCGCTGGCCGCCGCCGGATACGTCATCGTCCGCAAGGACCAGGACAAGCGGGCGCGGCGGACGTACGTGCAGCTCACCCCGCAGGGACGGCTGGCCTTCCAGCGGCATGCGGCGGCTCTGGAGCGGATCGTCGCCCTCGCCCGCGATTCCGCCGGCCAGCCCACCACCGACTAATTAGCTGCCGGCTCCGGGACTGTCAGGTGGGTTCTGTCAGGAACGACTTTGCGTGTTCCGCCAGCCGGCGACCTTCCGCCTGCGCTGGTCAGCCTACGGTCACAGCCGCCCTTGACGGGTCCCGCCTGCCCCGGGCGATGGGGCAGCGGGTGCAGGAGGCCGCCGAGGCGTCCCGGCAGGCACCCAAGCTGGTCCTATCTGCTGGGCACGTGGTGACGTACCGGATCGGCGTGTCCATCATCCTGGGGCGACGCAGGCACGGCAATAAAGCACGCTCGCGGCATCTCTCCCGACGCGTCGAACCAGCCGCCTGGCACCCGAGCGAATCGTCAACCCCGAGGCACCGTCGTACGCCGGGGTTCGCTGCCGCATGCCCCGGTGACTGACCGATTTCCGGACCAGTCGCCGGCGTACGTCTTGCGCTCACTCGTCCGGCCATCCCAGCACATCCATGCCCAGTCGGCCATTGTCGCGGGATGACCGTCGACGTCGCCACGAGTTTCGCGCGCGACCGCCTAATTGGCCAGCCAGCGCAGCTTTCCTTCGGTGGTCAGGAGGGCCAGCTCGCCGTCCGCGGTGTAGGCGGCCGAGGCGGTGCCCGAGTGTCTGGCCACCGTACGGCCGACCAGGTCGATCACCTCGGCCGCACCGCCGTACGTGATCACGAAGGTTGTGCCGGACGGATGGGCGCGGATCTGCGCCTCGTCGGCTATCTCGCGTGACCACGTCTGCTTGCCGAGGGAGTCGACGCCGCTGATGCCGGTGAACCGCCTGCTGCCTCCGTCGCGCCAGTAGGCGTACACGACGAGGCCCTGCGTCCCGGCGGCGCATCCGGCGACGACCGGGAGGCTCGTGGTGATCGGTACCGGCTTGCCCGAGCCGGTCAGCACATAGGCGCGTTCCCCCTTGACCACCGCGGTGGCGCCCGATGCGCAGAGCGACCTGACCGGTTCGGCGAGCGTGTCGCTGGCCACCTCGCGCCAACCCCGCCGGTCGTGCCGGAACCACAGCGCCTGCTTGCCGGAGGTCGCGACCGCGGTCGTCCTGGACGCGTCCTCCGCCCAGGAAAAGGCGCCGTTCAGTGGGATGCGCACGTCCTTGCCTGAGGGACGGATCAAGCGCAGGCTGCCCTCTTCCGTGCCGTCGCTCTCGACGATCACGGCGTCCGAGGCATCACGTGCTGTCAGCACTCGCTTGATCCGGGCGTCAGATGGCGCGAACACGCCCGAGAGGGAACGTGGCTCGGGGTCCGCTGCCTCCGCCGAGCCGGAGAACACCGGATCGGGACAGCGTGCCTGGCAGATCACGTCGGCGCCCCCGGCGTACGCGGCGGGGTCTCGCCAAAGCTCCCTGCCCGACCGGTCCAGACCGTAGAACGCCTCCGCACGGTTGTCGGCCACCACGACACCCTCCGCGGACACGGCCACGATCGCCGGCGGCCGCGCGTCGGGCTCCGGCTGAGCGGTCGCGGCGCTGCAGCCGGTCAGGAACACCAGCAGGGCGAGCACGGCTCGGGACATCACAGATTCTGCTCCCGGGAGAGAGGGTGTGCCGCGCCGCCCGCGGCGCACCCGTCACGTGGCGTCAGGCCTTACCGGTGGTGGCGGTGCACTTCGGGTCGATGCCGCCGACATCGAAGACGAACTTGGCGTCGACGTGCCACCTCTTCTTGTAATCCACCTGCCGCCAGGTCTTCTCTTTGTGCCAGCCCGGCTTGACGTTGTCTCCGGAATTCCACTCCCACAGCGTCTTGTCGGGCCGATCGGCCAGGGACTCGCGGATCCTCAATCTCACGTTGCTCTTCTTGCCAAGGTCCCTGTTGTTCTCGGCGCCCAGCCAGTACTTGATCTCGTCGACAACGTCAGCGTAGCCGTTAGGCGTGTAGAAGACCCTGACCTGCCCTTCGTAGTCGTCCCACTCCACGCAGCTGTCATTGAGCTCCCGCTGCCCCGAGGCGGAGGTCGCCGAGGCCGAGACCCCGGCCGTGGGGATGATCGACAAAGCCACCCCCAGAGCTCCGAAGATCGCGGTCTTTTGCAGGATGCCTGTCACTCGCATGATGCCCTCTCGTCTGGGGTGATTCGATAGCCGGACAAGGGGCCAATCTAGGGATGTGCGGTATATCGGGGGTATGTCCACTATGCGCGTGACCAGAAGGCGAAGGGGTCCTGGGCTGGGCGGAAGGCCCCGATCCAGCACCCCCGCCGCCGGCTCCCGTGGTCCCCGACCACCCCGCGTACCAGCAGATTCTCACCCTCATGACCAACACCGGCCGGCCCACACGAGCGCGCGACCTCTGCCTGGCCCTGGACCTGCCCCTGGCGCGTAAGAACGTCGAGAACACCCGCGCCAAACTCAAAGGCCTGGTCAGCCGGGGCATCCTCGCGGAGGGCGAGCCGGGATCGTTCGCCCAGCCGCATCCATAGCCCGGCAACGAGCCCTTTGACCAGCCCTCCTCATGCAGCAAGCGATCAAAGGGACATCAACTCGCGCACCGCCCTCTGAGTGGAGAAGGGCATTGACGCAGCGAGTGCTGTGACCGGAAAGATCAAGAGTTGGATTGTGCGGAGTAGCGCAAGGCGCCTGGCCGTTGGAGCTCAGACGGTTCGAGAGCGTGCGGGACCGCTTGTCCCTGTAGCGTGCAGCGTTCCCTGGAACAGCTTCTGGGTGCGGGGGCCGGACTCACCTTCAAGACGGCTGATGAGCAGTTCGACGCCGAGGCGACCCATCTCGCGTTCGTCCGCGCTGACCGTGGTCATGGCAGGCGCGGACATCAGTGCAGCCTGCTCGGACATGGCGATGGCGACGATGGACAGGTCATCCGGGACACGCAACCCGCGAGCGAGAGCGCCGGCCATGACTCCGGGGGCGGCTTGTTCATTGAAGGCGAGGACTCCGGTGAGCCGGTGGTCCTGGTCGAGCAGACGGCTGATCAAGGAACTTCCGGCGGCTGCAGTGGATTCGCAGGCAACGGTCACCAGGTCGAGACCCATCTCCGTGGCTGTGCGCTGCGCGGCCTCCTGGATCCGGATCGCGGCTCCCAACCCGGTCTCGAGGACCGGCGCGGCCTGGTTGACGAGCGCGACGTGCTGATGCCCCAGGGCGGCCAGATGCTCCAGGGCGACGTGTACGCACTGGTCGAAATCGGTGTCGACCCAGTCCGTTTCGATGGTCTGCTCGGTCCGGCCGATCATCGCGAAGGGGATGTCGGCGTCTGTGAGCACGGCGATCCGGGGGTCGTCCATCTGGACCTCCATCAGCAGCACACCGTCGAGCAACCCCTGCCCAACCAGGGTGCGCAGTGCAGCGAGGGAGTCGGTCTCCGTGGTCCACAGCAGCAGGTGGTAGTCCATCGACTGGGCATGGTCGGAGGCGCCGAGGATGTACCCGAGGCTGCTGATGTCGATCCCCCGACCCCGGCTGGGGAACACCAGGGCGATGATCTTGCTCCCACGGCCGCGAAGCCCGCGGGCCAGGGCGTTGGGCGTGTATCGCAACTCGGCCATCGCCGCCTCGATGCGCGCCCGGGTCTCGGCAGAGATCGGGCGCGTGCCGTTGATGGCGTAGGACACGGTGCTGACGGACACCCCTGCTCGTCGGGCAACGTCTGCCATCGTTTTCACGTCTGTCCACGCCCCCTTGTGCCTGCGTGCCTGGGCGCATATCGGAGATCGCGTCCGATGTCGCCGGGTGGCCGCGGAGTCGGACCGCGGCGCAGTCCAATCGTTTCGATAACTGTAGCAGCGCCGATCCGGCAATCCCGGAAGTAAGCCCTGGCGGCCGAACGCCGGCCGTCCGCAGGAGCCGCAACCCAAAGTAACGAAGAGGTAACGGCAGATTACGGCCCTGTTGACACTGGGGCCTGACCTGCCTAGTTTCAATCGAAACGTCTAGTCGAAACGTATAGTCGAATCGTTTAGACGGAGTTTCGATCGCTGCCTGCGCGGGTGGCCGCTCGCAGCTGTCCGGAGGAGGACTGACATGATCATGAGAGTTCGGTCGTGCCGTACTCTCGCCCTCGCGGCCGCTGTGACGCTTGCGCTGAGCGCTTGCGGCTCGGGCGGTAACGACGCGGGAAGCGGCGACAGCAAGACCTTCACGGTGTGGTGGTACGAGGACGCCGGCAATCCTCAGGAGAGCGCCTGGCAGGACGCGCTCAAGGACTTCCAGGCGGCCCACCCGGACGTCAAAGTCAAGTTCGAGCGGAAGGTCTGGCAGCAGATCCAGGACGCCGGCGCGATGATCCTGAACTCCAACGACGTCCCGGACCTGCTGGAGTACAACAAGGGCAACGCCACCGCCGGCGCCGTCGCCGCCAAGGGCCTGCTCACGGACCTCACCGCCGAGGCCTCCAAGAAGGGCTGGGACAAAACCGCCGGCACCGCCCTCACGGTGGGCAGCTACGACAGCCGGGGACTCATGGGCCCGGGGAAGGTGTACGGGATCCCCTCGTACGGCGAGTACGTCAGCTTCTACTACAACAAGGACATGTTCGCCAAGAACGGCGTGAGCGTGCCGACGACCATGGACGAGCTCGTCGCCGCGTTCGAGAAGTTCAAGTCTCAGGGGATCACGCCGCTGGCGGAGAGCGCTGGGGACTACCCGGCGCAGCACCTGCTGTGGGGGCTCGCCGCCGCCAAGGCCGACCGGAACTGGTTGAACGGGTACTTCGGGCTCTCGGCGCCGCTGGACACGAGTGCGAACAGCCCACTCACCCAGGCCGCCCAGACGCTGGCCGACTGGACCGCGAAGGGCTACATCGACAAGAAGTCGACGGGCCTGAAGGCCGAAGACGCCTGGGATCTGTTCCGCAACGGCAAGGCTCCGATCACCTACGCCGGCACATGGATGGTCAGCGACTTCAAGGAGAAGATCAAGGCATTTGAGTGGGGTCAGTTCCTGATGCCCGGTTCGGGGATCAGCGCGGGCTCCGGCGGAAACATCTGGGTCGTCCCGAGCAAGGCTGACAACAAGGACCTGGCCTACGACTTCATCAACCTGACGATGGACAAGAAGCGCCAGAACCTGATGGCCAACGCGGGTGGCGTCGCGGTCGCCGCGGACCCCGCCGCGGTCAGCGACGCGACCGGCAAGCTGGTGAACGAGACCTTCTCCAAGCTGGCCGCCTCCGACGGCCTCGGCCTCTACGGCGACTGGCCGGTGCCGAACTTCTATCAGGTGATCTTCTCGAACACCCAGACGCTGGTCGGCGGCAGCCAGACCCCGGCGCAGTTCATGGCGCAGCTCAAGACACCGTACGACCAGGTGCAGTCCACCGTCCGCTGACGTCCGCGCCGACGGGGACCGCCTTCCGGTCGCGGTCCCCGTCCGCCCCCGCCTCAGCACCTCCCAAGGAGGACCGCCATGACCGTCTCTACCGCCGTCGATCGCGCGACACCTCCGGTGTCGCCGATGTCCCTGGCCGCCCGCAAGGGCTACCTGCGCTACCTGGCCCCGGGTGTGATCGGGTTCGCCATCGTCGTTCTGGTGCCGTTCGTGATGAACGTGGCCATCAGCTTCACGGACTGGTCCGGTATCGGGGCACCTAGCTTCGTCGGCCTCGACAACTACCAGCGTCTCGTCACCGACGAGATGTTCTGGTCGGCCTTCGCGCACAGCATCTGGTTCATCGTCGCGATGGCGATCGTGCCGACCGGGCTGAGCCTCATCCTGGCCGCAGTGCTGTTCGACTACATCGAACCCCGCTTCGGGCAGCGCGTCTCCAGCACCCTGCGGGCCGGCTTCTACCTGCCCCAGGTCCTGCCCATCGCCGTGGCGGGAGTCGTCTGGAGCTGGATCCTGACCCCCTACGGTGCGCTCAACACGGTTCTGCAGCAGCTCGGGATCGCCGATCCGCCGAACTGGCTGGGCGACACCGCTTGGGCGATGCCGTCCGTCATGGTGGTCCTGGTATGGATGCAGCTCGGATATGGGCTGGTCATCTTCATGGCCGGCATGGGCCGGATCGAGCCGCAGCTGCACGAGGCCGCCGAGCTGGACGGCGCGTCCTGGCTCACGCGCTTTCGCCACATCACCATTCCCCAGATGCAACCCGAGGTCTTCGTGGTCCTGCTCACCACGACGATCGCCGCCTTGAAGGTATTCGGGCCCGTCTACGTGCTGACCAAGGGTGGGCCGGGGGACGCGACCAACGTGCCCTCCTACTACTCCTACTCGAACTTCTTCGGCACCCTCCAGGTCGGGTACGGGGCGGCGATCGCCACCGCCCTGACCGTGGTCGTCATCGTCCTGACCGCGGCCTTCATCAAGATCCAGTCCAAAGCCGGAGGGGTGCAGTAGGCATGAGCCTCACCACGCAGGTGGACACGACCGCCACTGTCGCACGACCCACTCGACGCAGGCTCCGGCCCGGTTCCGCCGCCCATCCGGCGGGGTCCGAATCCAGGCACCGTCGCGGAATCACCCGCTGGATCGTGTTGGCCCTTCTCGGCCTCGCCATGCTGGGCACCCTCTTCCCGTTCGCCATCGCCGCGATCAATGCGATCAAGACAGTTGAGGACTACACGGCCCGCGGGCCGCTGGCCCTGCCGAACTCGTTCGACCTCAGCGCGATCAAGGACTTCTGGCAGAACGTCGACTACACGAACAAACTCCTCAACAGCATTCTGATCAGCGGCGCCGTCGCGGTCCTCGGAACCTTGATCAGCGTGCTCAACGCCTATGCGCTCGGCGTCGGCAGGATCAAGGGGCGCAAATCTGTGCTCCTGCTCCTGCTCCTGGCCACCACGATCCCGCAAGAGGCACTCATCTACCCCCTCTACTACCTGGCCAAGGGCGTCGGGCTGTACGACACCAAGCTTGTCGTGATCATCATCAGCGCGGTGATGTCGAGCGCGTTCGGTACCTACCTGGTCGCATCGGTGCTGTCCGCCTTCCCGTCGGAGATCCTGGAGGCGTCGCGAATCGACGGGGCCGGCCGCTGGCAGGTGCTGCGCCACGTGGTCGTCCCCGTCATCTGGCCGACGTTGACGGTCCTGACGACGTTCTTCTTCATCTGGACCTGGAACGACTTCTTCCTGCCACTGATCATGCTCGTCTCCAACGACAACCAGACGGCCTCCGTGGCCCTGGGAAGCCTTCAGGGCCAGTACACGAGTTCGCCGACCAGCCTGGCCGCGGCCTCCCTGATGGGCATCCTGCCGGCGGTGGCGTTCTTCCTGATCTTCCAGCGGACTCTCACCCGCGGCACCGTCGCCGGAGCCGTCAAGTGAGCCGACGACCCGATTGACCCCCGGAAGCCGGGAGCCGTGCGGCAGGTCAGGCTGCCTCCGGCAGGCGCCGGTCGGCGCCTGCCGGGCAACGGCGTGGTGTGCCCAGATCTGCCTGCGGACTTCCGCGGACGGAGACGGCGACGGGATCCAACCCAACCACTCACATGATCAACGAGGTGTCCACATGACGTGGTGGCGTAACGCCATCGTCTACCAGATCTACCCGCGCAGCTTCGCCGACTCCAACGGGGACGGCGTGGGCGACCTGCGCGGGATCGTCGAGCACATCGACCACCTGACCGAACTCGGCGTGGACGTGGTCTGGCTGTCTCCCGTCTACCCCTCACCGCACGACGACAACGGGTACGACATCAGCAACTACCAGGACATCGACCCGGTCTTCGGCACCCTCGACGACTTCGACACCCTTGTCGAGACCCTGCACCGCAACGGGATCCGGCTCGTCATGGACCTGGTCGTCAACCACACCAGTGACGAACACCCATGGTTCGCCGAGTCCCGCGCGTCCCGTGACTCCCCGCAGCGGGACTGGTACTGGTGGCGGCCGCCTCGGCCTGGCATGACGCCGGGGACACCCGGCGCGGAGCCCACGAACTGGGTGTCGTACTTCGGCGGCCCCGCTTGGGAGTTCGACGAGGCCACGGGGGAGTACTACCTGCACCTGTTCACCCGCAAACAGCCCGACCTCAACTGGGAGAACCCCGAGGTCCGTGCCGCAGTCCACGACGTGATGCGGTGGTGGCTCGCCCGCGGGGTCGACGGGTTCCGGATGGACGTCATCAACATGATCTCCAAGGACCCGTCCCTCCCCGACGGCCAGCCGGGTACGGCCGGAGCGGCCCAAGGGCTGCTCGCCGATGGCCGCCCGCACTTCATCTGCGGTCCACGGCTGCACGAATTCCTCCGCGAGATGCACGACTCGGTGTTCGCCCGCCATCCGGCACAGCTGCTCACCGTCGGGGAGACTCCCGGGATCAGTCATGAGGAAGGCCGGTTGCTCACCGATCCGGCACGCCGAGAACTCGACATGGTGTTCCAGTTCGAGCACGTCACACTCGACTGCGGCCAGACCAAATGGGACCGTCGCCAGCTTGACCTGCGCGAACTCAAGGCGTCCTTCGCGCGCTGGCAGAACGGACTCGGCGACGGCTGGAACAGCCTCTACTGGGACAACCACGACCAGCCACGAGCCGTCTCCCGTTTCGGTGACGACGATCCGGAATACCGCGAACGGTCCGCGAAGCTTCTCGCCGCCGTCCTGCACCTGCACCGCGGCACCCCGTACATCTACCAGGGCGAAGAACTCGGCATGACCAACGTGCCGTTCAGCCACATCGACGACTTCCGCGACATCGAGTCCCTCAACCACTACCGCCACGCCGTCGCCAGCGGCGCCGACCCGGACGACGTGCTCGACGCACTGCGCAGCCGAAGCCGCGACAACGCCCGAACACCCGTCCAATGGACCAACGGCCGACACACCGGCTTCACCACCGGCACCCCGTGGCTACCCGTCAACCCCAACCACACCGAAATCAATGCCGCTGACCAGCGGAAGGACCCCGACTCGGTCTTCCATTTCCACCGCCGGCTCATCGCCCTTCGCCACACCGAGTCTGTCGTCGTCGACGGTGACTACACCCTCCTGCTCCCTCAAGACGAACAGGTCTGGGCATTCACCCGCCGCCTCGACAGCACCGAGCTCCTCGTCCTGGCCAACCTGTCCCGGGACCACGTCGCACCCGCCCTTGATCCCACCCCGTGGGCACACGCCGACACCCTCCTCACCAACTACCCTGACGCCGGCCAGCCCCCGAGCCCCTTCCGCCTACGCCCCTGGGAGGTCGTCGTCTACCGCCGCGTCGTCGTAGCAGGCAGTTGAGTCGGTCCGGCCCGCGACCTCCAGGACACCTCACTCATGGTCACCAGAGCTGACCTTGCACGCCTCGCCGGCGTCTCCACCGGCACTGTCTCGCACGTTCTCACCGGGACACGCACAATTCGGCCGGAGACGCGCCGCAAGGTACTCGCCACGATGAAGCAGCTCGGCTACACACCCAACGCCGCCATGGCCGGCGCCCTGGCCGGAGGGCGCAGCCGCATCATCGCGAACGTCTTTCCCTCCCAGCCCCGGGCGATCGTCGGATCCGACATGGAGTACGTCCTGGCCGCCACCGACGCCGCCCGGGCGCGAAGCTTCCACGTCGTGCTCTGGACGACCGGGCAAGACGACATGGACGAGCTGCGCCGGCTGGTCCGGGCCGGACTCATCCAAGGGTTCCTGCTGACGCAGGTCGCCTTACAGACGAACGCGCGGATTTCCTCAAACAGTGATTACCTCCGTGAGAACGGGAGCCGGATGTCCGTCACTCTCGGCGCCACCTCCTCGCCCCGTCCTCCGCGGATGTTCACTGTCCCGCGTTCCCAGTTCAGGTCGATGGCAGACCCGCGTCGTCGAGCGCGGCCACGCAAGTCTTGCTCTAATGTGGCAGGTCTGCCTCGATCAGACGTCGCCGGGATGTCACGATCGCCTGTCAGCCTGGCGGAGCATCGCGTCTAGTTCGGGGTCGGGCATGAGCTGCCGGATCTCTTGCGCGCAGCGGCAAGCGACGGCGAACTTGGCAGCCCACGCCAGCGCCTCTTCGCGTGAGGCCACGTCGACGACCACGAACCCGCCAATGACCTCCTTGGTCTCCGGGTAAGGGCCGTCAGTGACCATCCCGTCCGTGGCCACGACGCTCGCCCTCTGCCTTTCCAGCCCGGCGCCGAACACCCATACGCCGGCGTTCACGGCCTCCTGGACCACCGCGTGCGAGGCCTTGCCCACGTCGGGCATGTCCTCGCTGGGGATGTGGTCCATCGCGCCGTCATTGAACGAGATCAAGTACTGCGTCATCTCATCACTCCCTTGTCCCGGCGGCTTCCTCCGGCCGCCTCTCACCTGTTCTACGAACGACTCGCCCCGGATCCGACGCTATGCCAAAGATTTTTCGCGGGGCCTCCGCCGCTCGGCGCCTGCGGGTGTCATGCCGCCCCTATTCGCGGAGATCATCGCCGCCGCCACCGGCCACGAGTGGTCCCACCGCGCCTAATCTGCTGTAGACAACGCGCGCCCCGGCTTCCCGCAGGTCTCACCATGCGTGAGCGGGCAGCCTGTTCGACGACGAACCAGGCCCTGCTGAACCCGAGGCTGTCTGTCGTGCTCCGGGTGCACGGTCGGGAGTGCTAACCGCTTTCGAGGGCGATGACCTCTTTCAAGGCGCGCCGCAGCATGGTGACCTGGTCCCCGCCGAGATGCCGCGACCACCGCTGCTCGATGTCCATGAGGATCCGGGCCGCTGTGACCTGGGCCAGCTTGCCATGGTCGGTGAGCCGGATGATCTTCGCGCGGCGGTCGCTCGCGTCGGCCACCCGCTCGACGTAACCGTGATCCTCCAGTTCGCCGACCAGTTCGCCGATCGCCTGCTTGGTGAGCCCGGAGCGTTCGGCAAGCGTGGTCAGCCGCGAGCCTTCGGCGTCGATGAACCGGAAGACGGAACCGTGCACGTACCGGATCCCCGGGCGGCCGGCACTGGAGCTGCGGATCGAGGCGCACGGCACGGCAGGCGAGGACGTGCTGCTGTATCTCCACGGCGGCGGCTTCGTGGTCGGGTCGGCGCGTGTCACCGCCCACCTCACCGTCGCGCTGCTCCGGCACCTCGACGGCCGGGCGGTCTCGCTCGACTACCGGCTGGCGCCGGAGCATTCGTTCCCGGCCGCGCCCGATGACTGCCTGGCGGCCTACCGCGAGCTGCTGGACTCCGGCGCCGATCCCCGGCGGCTGGTGATCGCGGGTGACTCGGCCGGGGCCGCCCTGGCCGTCGTCACCATGATGCGCGCCCGGGACGCGGGCCTGCCGATGCCGGCGGCGGCGGTCCTGTTCTCGCCGGCGGTCGATCTCACCCTCAGCGGCGCGAGCATGCGGTCCAAGGACGGGGTTGACCCGATCTTCACTCCCGCCGATCTCGAGTGGTACTTCGATCAGTACGTCACCGGCGGTGACAGGTCGGCGCCCGAGGCGAGCCCGGTCTTCGCCGACCTCACCGGGCTGCCGCCCCTGCTGATCCAGGTCGGCTCGAGCGAGCTCCTGCTGGACGACGCCGTACGGCTGGCCGGGCGCGCCGGAGCCGACGAGGTCGCGGTGACGTTGGAGGTGGCTCCGCGCCGACCACACGTGTTCCAGCACGACGAATCGGCCGAGGCGGCAGCGGCACTGGAGCGGGCCGGCCGGTTCATGGCCTCCCGGCTCCGCGGCAGGAAGGAAGAATCGTGAATCGGCTGGCCGAGCAGATTATGGGGCCGGTGCTCGCTCCCCGGTACGAGGAGTACGACGAGGAGCGCGCCGGTTACCAGACCGCCCGCCGGCATCGTCCCGACCTGGTGGTGGGCGCCGTCGGACCCGCCGATGTGCAGGCGGCGGTGACGTACGCGGGCAGCCGCGGGCTCCCGGTGGCGGTGCAGGGCACCGGGCACGCCTCGGCCGCCGTCGTCTCCCGTCTTGTCCACACCGTTCGCGCTCGCGGCTCTCATGCAGGCACCCGCGGGGGCAGCGCGGCGCCGCACCACCGCCGCACGTAGTCAGAGCTCAAGCACCATCAGGATCTCGTCGCGATCGTCACCTGGCCCGAGCCGAAGCGCACCAGGCCACCGGCCAATCTCTTTCCAGCCCAGCCGCCCATAGAAGTCTTCGAGCCCCGCTCCACCCCGGGCAGCGAGGTGGAGCTGTTCGAGCCCCATCTCTTCGCGCGCGAGGCGGCGCAGACGGTGTATCAGCGCAGCCCCGATGCCCCTGCCCCGGAAGCCGGTATGTGTCTGGACATGATGGACCGTGCCCCAATGAGCGATCAACGGGTTGACGTCACGACGCACGTTCAGCCACCCAGCGAGCGTCCCATCGACGCAGGCCAGGAGGAATCGACTGCGTTGTGGAGCGAGGTCGGCAATGATCTGATCAGCGACTACAGCCACCTGATCGAAATTGACAGGCGGGAAGGGAAAACCGGCCGCGCCTCCGGCGTTGGTCACTGCAACCCAGCACTCGATCAACTCCCGTCGCAGATCGGGCGACATCTCGTCAGGGCTGGTGATCTGCAGGAACTCAGGAATCTCCTCGTGCACCATGGCCACAGCCTGGCAAACGCCTCGGACAAAACAAGAAGAAGCGCCTCCGGCGGGGGGCTCAGGCTCCGGACGATCGCCCGCACCGGACCTGCGTCTCCGAGCCGGTCTTCCTGCACGCGGGCCGACCTGCACCGCATCGAGGTCCGTCGGCCGCTGCTAGCGATCCTTGGTCGCTAGGTTCTGGGACGCCAGTTGCCGTTGCACCAGCCGGCGGAAGTCATCGGTCGCGGGATGAGAGGGGCTGATCGGCCACACCAGATACACCGTCACGGGGGCGGCATCGGACAGGTGCAGGTAGCGGATGCCCGGGTGGGGGTGGTTGTAGCTGATGCCCGCGGTGGTCACCCCGACGGCTTCCCCGGTAGCGATGGTGGTGAGCCACTCGTCGACGCCCGGCACCTGGAAGGTCGAGGGCTGCCGGGTGCCGGGCCACAGATCGGCGCGCGTGGTGGAGGCAGTCGAGCACAGGACGACGGGCTGGTCCGCGAGATCGGCCAGGCACACGGCCGAGCGCTGGGCGATCGGATGGTCCTCGGGCACGGCCGCCATGCGCTGCTCACGGACGAGAGAGCAGCGCGCCAGGCTGGGATCCGGGGCGGGCTCGGTGCGCAGGAATGCCACGTCGGCCTCGCCTCGCCGTACGGCCGCTTCGGGGTCATCCACGCGCCAGACGTGCACAGGCGTGTCGGGATGGCGGTCACGCCAGGCGCGAAGGAGGGGAACCGTGTGGCTGCCCAGTGCGGACCAGGCGAAGGCCACGCGGATGGAGCGCGGCTGCGTCCCGGTTACCGCCTCGGTCAGCGCGGTGTCCACCTGGTCGAGGATGCGGTGGGCGTGCTCCCACAGCCGCCTTCCTGCTTCGGTGAGCGTGAGGCGGCGAGTGGTGCGCTCGACCAGCCGGGTGCCCAGACGGCTTTCCAGCTGTTCCAAGGTGCGTGAGAGCGCGGGCTGGCTGATGTGGAGAGCGAGCGCGGCACCGGTGATGGTGCCCTCGTCTCCGATCGCCGCCAAGGCCCTGAGATGACGCAGCTCCACATTCATAATCGCCGAGCATAAATGCTGCCTGAAGAGCATTTCACTGCCGGATCCGTGCCGCCGTAACGTTGTCGCCATGAAGATCCTCCTCATCGGCGCCGGCGGCACGCTCGGCACCGCCGTGCGCGAGACGCTGCTCGGGCGGGGCCACGACGTCCTCGCTGTCGGTCGAAGCAGCGGCGACCTGCGCCACGACATCTCCGACCCCGCTCAAATCGCGGCACTGTACGCGAAGGCGGATGCGGTGGACGCCGTGGTCAGCGCCGCCGGCCACGTCCCCTGGAAACCGTTCGCCGAGTTGACGCCGCAGGACTACCAGGCGGCGTTCGACAACAAGGTGCTCAGTCAGATCGAGCTGGTGCGCCAGGGCGTTCCGCACGTTCGAGAGCGTGGGTCCTTCACCCTGATCACCGGGGTGCTGGCTCGTGAGCCCGTTGTCACGGGCAGTGCCGCGTCCATGGCCAACGGCGCGGTGGAGGCGTTCGTGCGGGCGGCCGCCATCGAGATCGCACCCCAGCGAATCAACGCCATCTCCCCGACGGTCTTCAGGGAAGACCTCGACAAGTACGGGGCCTACTTTCCCGGCTTCCCGCCGGTAGACCTCAGCGATGTAGCCGCGGCTTACGTCCGCTCCGTCGAAGGTGCGCAGACCGGCCAGGTCTACTCCCTTCCGTAATGCTGGGGAGGACTTTCCGGAACGGTCACGAAGCGTGCGATGGCGGGCCTGTTCAGCGTCTCCGCTGACGTGTGTTGCGTCGCGTCTTCCACGCATCAAGATGGCCGCGCGGTGCACCATTCCATCTCATGCGCGTCATCCTGGAGCCGCCGTCCGTCGTGGCCTCCGCCTCGAAGGAGGGCATCAAGAGGGGGTCACGGCGCTTGCCATCGCCAACCCTTGTGCAGCGGTTCTTCCGATCGACGACTGACGGTTCGACCGGATCGCCGGACACGCCGTTGCGTCTTACGGCCGCGTACACCCTGGGGAGAAAGACGAGGTTATCGCGGAGCATGACTTCTGGCTGCTTGCCACCGACGAGTCCGCGCCAGATCGTGATTCCCGGGCTCGCCGTCGTGCTGCTGATCTCGGCGGTCAGTTGATCTGTCACGTCCTGCCACCCGAGCCGAACCAGAAGGACCGTCACGAGGTGCCTCGCGCGGGAAGAAGGAAACGCTGGATCTTGCCGCTCGGCGTCTTTGAAAGCTCCGCCACGGAAAGGACCTGCGCGATTGCCACTGAGGGGTGCGTTCAGCGTCGCCGGCTGATCGGCGCTGGGTGGGAAATGTGAGAGGGACCCGCCGGGCATAGAGGCGCGCCGGAGCGTACGCGCGCAACCAGTTCAGGGTAGGCCGGCGCCATCACGCCGGCGGTGATGAGGCCAGCTGCGGGTAGAGCGCCGTGACGCCTGCGGCCAGTGCGGCCTGTGCCTGGCGGCTGGCGTCGTCCGCGAGGATTTCGTAGGCGCCGGCGGCGATGCCGTCGACGGCGATCCGGGCGATGTCGGCGGGGTCGGACTTGGCCGCGGTGACCGTCCGTGTCATGTCGGTGTCCATGTAGCCGACGTGCAGTCCGGCCACTCGGATGCCCTGGTCGGCGAGCTGCACGCGCAGGGCGTTGGTGAGTGACCACTGCGCGGACTTGGCGGCGCAGTAGGCGCCGACCTCCGGGAAGCTGACCCAGGAAAGGCCGGACAGGATGTTCAGGATCGCGCCGCCGCCGTTGGCCGCGATCTGGGGTACGAAGCCGCGGATTACCGAGAGGGTGCCGAAATAGTGGGTGTCCATCTCCAGGCGGATGTCGTCCAGGTCGCCTGCGAGCAGGTCGCTGTCGGTGGCTGAGCCGGCGTTGTTGATCAGGACCGTCACGTCGCCTGTGGCTTGGGCGGCGGCCGCCACGGAGGCGGGGTCGGTGACGTCGAGCGCGATCGGCGTGGCGCCCGGCAGGTCGACCTGGTCGGGGTTGCGGGCACCGGCGTAGACGGTGGCGCCGCGGCCGAGCAGCTCGGCGGCGAGCGCGCGGCCAAACCCCCGGTTGGCTCCGGTGACAAGAACGGTGCTGGTGGACAGATCCATGGAAGGCTCCTGATGAAATGAGAAAGGCGCGTTGATCGCGTCTGGTGGGCCGACTGGGGAGGTCGGTGATGGTGGCGTAGGCGAGGTCAGGCGGCGAGGAAGTTGGTCCCCTCGGTGGCGAACTTTTTGCCGTGCTGGAACAGGAAGGCGTGGCCGGCGTCGCTGTAGAGGATGAGGGTGGCCGAGTCGAGGTGCTGGACCGCGACGTAGGAAGCGTGTGCGGGGATCATCACGTCGTGCACGCCGTTGGCGTGGAGGACGGGGTGCTTGATGGCCTCCAGTTCTTCACCAGCTCGGGGCGGCGCAGGGCCACGTGCGGGGCCACGATGCCGCCCAGCGGCCATCCGAGCAGGTCGGCCTGCGCAAGACCGAGCCTGGATGAACTCGATGGCGCCCTCGGCGAATCCCTCAAGGGAGTCGCGCGGCTCGCCGGTGGTGTAGCCGATCCCGACATTGTTGAACACGATCACGTCGTGCTCGGCGGCCAGGTAGTCCAGGAACTCCGGGTCCCACCAGTCGATGGTGCCGCGGAAGCGGTGCAGCAGGACCAGTGGGACACCGCGCCGCTGTCCCACCCACCGGGCCGTTGGGAACTGCTCGTCCAGAAGTTCTACGGCGGGCCGGTCCGCTTGGCGTACGCAGCACTCACCTGCTCGGCCGATCCGATCCGGCAAGAAATTATGGCGCGAGGAATTCCAGAGCCTCTTTGACGAACTCTTCGTGATACTGGAATATGCCGCCGTGCCCGGCGTCACGATACAGTGCGAGTTGGGCGTCCGGCAGCCGTCGAGCCATGTCGGCAGAATTGCTGCTGGGCACCATCCTGTCGTTGTCGCCGTTGACCACCAGGACAGGATGCTGAATGTCCGACAAGTCATAGGGATCTTGCAATCCCCAGGCGTGGATGGCCTTGAGCTGGGAACGGAAAGCCGTTAGCGAAATCGCTTTATCCCGGTTGTCCGTACGCTCTTTCAGTCGCTCCAGGAACTGCCGGGCCGCCGCCTGGCCATTTGCTGTTCGAGTGAAGAAGAGATACTGCTTCGGATCTTTGAAGGTCAGCGCGCCTTTTATCGTGTCGCGGATGGTGAGAGAGGTGACCTTGTCGATGCCTCGGCCTCCGGCCGGGCCTGTCCCGGCGAGGATGAGCCTGCGAACGAGCTTCGGCTCTTCTTCCACGATCACCTGAGCGACCATGCCGCCGAGGGAGAAGCCCAGGAGATCGACTTGCTCGAAGCCCATCGCCCGGATGAAGGCGATGGCGTCACGCGCCATCGCGGCCACTGAGTTCGGTGTCTTGCCTTGTGACGCGCCGACGCCTCGGTTGTCGAAGGTGACCACTCGATGTCTGGCGGCGATGCCGTCGACGATCCTGGGATCCCAGTTGTCCAGAACCCCGGTCAAGTGGTTGAGGAATATCACTGGCGCACCGTTGCCCGTTCCGAGCCGCCGGTACGCGAAACTCGTTCCGCCGACATCGACCGCCTCGTTGGGCGCGTCCTTGTACGTGATGCTCATGATTTCTCCTGGTAAATCGATTCGGGCATTTCTTCTGACGCCAGAGCCATCCATGAGCATCTGCACCGTACGGCCAAGGTGACGGTGACGCCGTGGAACGCGTCTTCTTTGCCGATTTCTCGCGATGCAATGACGAGCCGCGCCGGCGGGCGACGAGTCGTTCTTCCGCTCAGGCGCCGAGGTGGCGGCGGAGCCATGCACCCATCTGCTGGATCGCCTGGTCCACCTCGGGTACGCGCCCCGCGCCCAGGACGAATGAATGCTGTCCTTCGGGCAACGGGTGGACCTCGGAGGTGACCTTGAAGTCCGCGAGCCGGCGGCCGAGCTGGGCGCCGTCGTCGGCGAGGGTCTCGTACTCGCCGTAATGGACGGTCGTGGGCGGCAGGCCGGTCAGGTCGGCGTTGATGAGGCTGATCTGCGGGTCGGCGAAGTCCAGAGCGGGGTCCTGGAGCCAGGCTCCTCGGAAGAGTTCGAGTGTGCCCCTGCTGAGCATCTTGTCCGTTTTCTCGTTCTCGTCCACCGACGCGTTCCGGATGGTGAGGTCCGCCCACGGCGAGACGCTGACGATCGCGCCTGGGGTCGCCTCGCCGTTGGCGAGCAGACGCAGCGGCAGCATGACCGCGAGGGTGCCGCCGATCGAGTGGCCAGTGCTGCCGATGTTCCGCGGCTCGTAGCCTTGTGAGAGCAGCCACCGGTAGGCCGTCTCGGCGTCGTCGAGCTGCGCCGGGTAGGGGTGTTCGGGCGCCAGGCGGAAGTCCACGACGAGAGAGCGGGCGCCGGCCGCCTTCGCGATGTGGCCGGCGGCCTTGCGGTCGGAGTGCATCGAGGCGGTGACCGACCCGCCGAAATGGAAGTGGAGCAGCGCTCGGTCGGGGTCGGCGCCCTCGGGGATGCACCAGAGGGCGGGGACGCCGTTCGCGTCCACTTCGGCGTAGGTCACGCCTTCCGGCTCGGTCGACGCCCGATGGTTCGTCTCGACGATGTCGCGGACGATGGCCAGGTCAAGGCCCGGCGTCGAGGACTTCGCGCTCACGCTCTCAAGGAACTGCGCGAACTGCTGTGCCTGGGGGCTTACTCCCATGGTGATGCTCCTGCTCAGTGTTGCGCACGCTGCTCGTGCACCGCATTTAGATTATGACCATACGACCATAAGATGAGACGCCGGTCGAGCGCAAGGGTTCCGCCGAATTTAGATTATGATCGTACGAAGATGGGATCCGGGGGAGGGCGCGTGGGTCCTCCCGGGCGGGAGAAGTAGCGCGTGGCGCGGTACAGCAAGGAGCAGAAGCAGGCTACGAGACAGCGGATCATCGAGACGGCCGGCCGCCGGCCGAGGTCACCACATCGCCGTCATCGATGAACAGAACGTCCGGGTCCAGTGCCACCTGCGGGAAGCAGTCGCGGAAGAGGTCCGCGACCACCCAGTGCGTGGTGGCCGGCCGGCCGTTGAGGAGCCCTGCGGCCGCGAGGGCGAAGGCACCGGTGCAGATCGACACGAGGCGTGTGCCGGGAGCCGCGGACGCCAAAGCCGCCGCCATGGCCGCCGGCACTTCCTCGGGGATGGGAGGGGCGACGAAGGGTGGGATGACGACGGTGCCGGCGCTGTGCAATGCCTCCGGGCCGTGCGATTGGAGCACTCGCCGCGGATATCCTCACGCCGGCCTTCGAGCATCAGCTCTGAACGGATCTCCAGGACTCCACCGTCGCTTCGGCGATGGCTTTGATGCGATCCCCGTACGCCAGATGTCCGTCAAACACAAAGCTGCCGTCCCTGAACGGCAACCCGCTGAACGAGGCGCAGAAGTGGCCGGGAGGTTCGCCCTTCGGGAGCGGTGCGTATGCCGCCAGCGGTGCCATGTCGTAGTCCAGCCGTGCCCGGTGGTTGTTCCGTGCCACCTGATGAGCCGCCAGGCGGAGCAGCGCGTCAATGCCCTGATCCACGTAGAGCTGCAACTGGCGAAACTGGTCGTCGAGGTATTTCTCATGAGCTCTGGAAGGATGCTGCAGGAGATACGTCACGACCACGGGCGCGTGCCACCTGTACATCTGCGGATCCGA
The DNA here is from genome assembly GCF_044465905.1 of Nonomuraea sp. NPDC049480. NCBI lineage: Bacteria > Bacillati > Actinomycetota > Actinomycetes > Streptosporangiales > Streptosporangiaceae > Nonomuraea > Nonomuraea sp. NPDC049480. The sequence goes on along the minus strand of NZ_JBITMD010000007.1, from coordinate 14,417 downwards.
CTGCTCCTCGGCCAGGATCCCGTGGTAGTAGTCCACGCACATGCCCAGCGGGCCGGCCGTCGCACCGCAGTCGCACCGACCCGTCATGGAGATATTCGCCATGGGCTGCAACATAAGTCACCGCCCCCGACCTTGGCGACGGGTTATCGGCGCTGGCTCATGCCGTACCTACCCGACCATGGTCCTGCGGCCATGAGGTCTGGCAGGTCACGAAGCGCGACTGGCCGAGGGCAGGATCACCGCACAGGAGCGCTCGTGGAGCACCTCGACGAGGTGAGCGTGGAGATGGACCAGCCCGATGGCCACTTGCGTGTCTTCTGCGAGTAGGCGCCGTCCGGTTGGACGGGCCCACGGGAGGGTGCTGTAACACCTCCTCCGAGGCCGTGCCCGCTACAAGCGGCGAATGGAACCCCGATCCGCGAAGTCGTCGGGGAGGACCCTGCGGAGTTCGCCGAACCGCCCGAGGGTCAGTGGATCAGCCGCGAGCGGAACGGCTGACCAACGCCATCGATCGCGTCACGGGCGACGAGCCGTGACGACGGGCCCGTGATCCATATGCATGGGCCTGGAGAAGTCAGACAAGGCGCCGCACGTGCTGCGGGCTGCCGCGTCGAGAGGCGCGCCACGCGGGCGGAGGTCCCGGCGGAGATCAGGTCTGCTGCGGTGTCGTGTCAGCGGCCGTGTCAGCACGGCAACGGCCCGGTATCAGCGCGGCCGGCGATGGTGGATGCCATGAACAGTTCAGCGATTGCGGCGCTGGCGGCCGCACTCGTCGCCGTCGGCGCTCCCGCCGCGTCCGCGACGGTGAAGCCGGGGATCGAACTCTCCGGTGCGTTGACGCAGCCCGTCTTCCCCTAAGGAGGCGGCGGCGGGCTCGCTCACGAGCAGCGATCAGGCCGCCCGCACCCACATGCTCGCGATCTGCGATTGCACCTCAGCTATTCGGTGTTGCTAAGTACTAGTAGTCAGTGCTACTTTGTACCAGTAGTTAGCAACACCGAGTAGCTGAAGGGGGGGTGTTCCATGGGCAAGCAGATGACGGAGATGCTCAAGGGAACGCTGGAAGGCATCGTCCTGGCGATCCTGTCCGGCCGGCCCGCGTACGGCTACGAGATCACGGCGTGGCTGCGGGAGCAGGGCTTCTCCGACATCGCCGAGGGCACCATCTACGCGCTGCTGGTCAGGATCGAGCAGCGCGGCCTCGTCGACGTGGAGAAGGTCTCGTCCGAGAAGGGGCCGCCGCGCAAGGTGTATTCCCTGAACCCTCAGGGACGGGAGTACCTCGAAGAGTTCTGGAGGACCTGGAGCTTCCTCGCCGAGAGGCTCGAACAGCTCCGCAAAGGAGGCAAGTAGACATGGCCACAGGGTCGAGCGAGCCGAAGAGTCGCTACCTGCAGTACCTGGAGATGGTCACAGGGTCGCTCGAGGACAAGCGGCGCTACCGGCAGTACAAGGCGCGCATCAAGCAGCTTCCCGAGAACTACCGCACAGCAGTCGAAGCGCTGGAGCGGTACCTGATGCACTTCGGGCCGGCGGACGGCGCCGGCGCGATGTCGATGTACGAGGACCTTGCCGACCTGTTCGAACAGAGCGCGGCGGACGGAACCCCGATCCGCGACATCTTCGGGGAAGACCCCGTGGAGTTCGTGGAGGCGTTCGTGCGGAACTACCCGATCGGGCAGTACAGAGCCCGGGAGCGGAACCGCTTCACCAGCGCCATCGAGCGTGCCGCCGGCGAAGACACCGGAAGAGAGGACAGGACAGTCTGATGACGACACTGCAAGCCCAGGCGATCCATGTGCAGGGCCTGGAAAAGTCCTACAAGGAGCTGCGCGTGCTGCGCGGCGTGGACTTCGACGTGGCGCGGGGCAGCATCTTCGCCCTGCTCGGCTCCAACGGGGCGGACAAGACCACGGCCGTGAAGATCCTGTCCACGCTGCTCAAGGCCGACGCGGGCACGGCGAGCGTCAACGGCTTCGACGTCGCCACGCACGCTGCGGACGTACGGGAGTCCATCAGCCTCACCGGACAGTTCGCCGCCGTCGACGAGATCCTCAGCGGGCGGGAGAACCTCGTACTGGTCGCCCGGTTACGGCACCTCAAGAACCCGGGCAAGATCGCCGACGACCTGCTGAAGCGTTTCTCGCTGACCGACGCGGGCGCGCGGAAGGTGTCGACGTATTCGGGTGGCATGCGCCGCCGCCTCGACATCGCGATGAGCCTCATCGGGAATCCGCCGGTCATCTTCCTCGACGAGCCGACGACCGGGCTCGACCCCCAGGCGCGCATCGAGGTGTGGCAGGCCGTCAAGGAGCTCGCCGCGCGGGGTACGACGGTGCTGCTCACGACGCAGTATCTGGACGAGGCCGAGCAACTCGCCGACCGGATCGGGATCCTGCACGAGGGACGGATCATCGTCAACGGCACCCTGGACGAGCTCAAGCAGCTCCTGCCGCCCGCCAAGGTCGAATACGTCGAGAAGCAGCCGACCCTCGAGGACGTCTTCCTCACGCTCGTCGGTGACGGCGGCAAGGACGCCGACGCCCGGCAAACACCGCATGTCAGTACGGACAAGTAAGGAACCCCCGATGAGCAAGCATTTCTTCGGCGACACCGTCGTCCTGCTGGGACGATCCCTGCGTCACATCGCGCGCAGCCCGGACACCATCATCACGACCGCGATCATGCCGATCGCCATGATGTTGATGTTCGTCTACGTGTTCGGCGGCGCGATCAACACAGGGTCGGATTCGTATGTGAACTACATGCTGCCCGGCATTCTGCTCATCACGGTTGCCTCGGGCATCGCCTACACCGCGTTCCGGCTCTTCATGGACATGAAGGGCGGCATCTTCGAGCGCTTCCAGTCCATGCCGATCGCACGCTCGTCCGTGCTGTGGGCGCACGTGCTGACCTCGCTGGTCGCCAATCTGATCTCACTCGTGGTGGTCGTGCTCGTCGCCCTGCTCATGGGTTTCCGCTCGCCGGCGGGAGTGTCGGCGTGGCTCTCGGTCGCCGGCATCCTGATCCTGTTCACCCTGGCACTGACGTGGATCGCCGTCATCCCCGGCCTGTCCGCCAAGACCATGGAAGGCGCGAGCGCGTTCTCCTACCCGCTCATCTTCCTGCCGTTCCTCAGCTCGGCGTTCGTGCCCACCGCCACCATGCCCGGCCCGCTGCGCGTCTTCGCCGAGCACCAGCCGGTGACCTCCATCGTCAACGCCATCCGCGACCTGTTCACCCAGCAGCCGGTCGGCACCGACATCTGGATCGCCCTGGCCTGGTGTGCCGGCATCCTCCTCGTCGCGTACGTCTTCGCCATGAACACCTACCGCCGCAAGATCTCCTAGGCCGTATCGGGTCAGGCTTGTCTTGATCCCGATGAGCGTGGCAGACAGGCGGATCGCGGCGCGGTCGCCCTGAACAAGAACAGCCCTTCCCCGGCTTGTCTCCGCCGCCGGCCGAAGGCTTCCGGGAGATTCGCGCGAGATGAGCACCGGGCTGTGAGCGGACCACCCGGAACACGTGCGGCAGCCGCTGACCCTTGCCGGTGCGAGTGACGACCGGCCTCCACCGTGGGAGGGTCGATCCCCCCACCAGGTACTGATGTCGCCCCGATGCCGTGGACCAGAGCGCCCCGCACCGCCGCCGACACGGATCGGCATACCCGCCAGAGCATGTGGCTCGCTGCCATTCCTTGCAACGCCCCCTTCGAGCTCCACACAACACCTCCTATCGCGAGACAAGGAAAGATCATGACTGAATCCCTCCACACCGTCACGACGATGCCGACGGCGCGTCAGCCCGGCTGCCCCTTCGACCCGCCCAAGGAGCTGATCCAGGCCCGCGAGCACGGCCCGATCAGCCGCTTCCCCTTCCCCGACGGGCACCAGGGCTGGCTGATCACCGGCTACGACCTGGTCCGGTCGGTCCTGGCCGACCCTCGGTTCAGCTCACGCAAGGAGCTCATGCGCCACCACCCGCTGATCGACTACGGCGACATCGAGGTCCCCCCGGCACCGCCCGGCGAGTTCCTCCTCATGGACGAGCCTCAGCACAGCCGCTACCGCAAACCGCTGGTGGGCAAGTTCACCGTCCGCCGGATGCGACTGCTCACCGAACGCGTCGAGCAGGTCACCGCCGAGCACCTGGACGCCATGGAGAAGGCCGGGCCTACGGCCGACCTGGTGACCGCGTTCGCCAAGCCCATCCCCGCCATCATCATCTGCGAACTGCTGGGCGTGCCGTACGAGGACCGGGGCTTCTTCCAGGAGAACATCGACAAGTTCCTCGGCGGAGAGGTCAGCGACGAGGAGCTGATCGCCGCCTACATCGCCACCCAGCAGTACCTCGCCGAGCTGGTGGCCGCCAAGCGCGCCAACCCCACCGACGATGTGCTCAGCGACCTGCTCGACAGCGACCTGACCGACGAGGAGCTGCAGGGGATGGCCCTGATCCTGCTGTCGGCCGGGTTCGACACCACCGCGAACATGCTCGCGCTGGGCACCTTCGCGCTGCTGCAGAACCCGGACCAGCTTGCCGCGTTGCGCGCCGACCCGGCGCTCACCGACCAGGCCGTGGAAGAGCTGCTGCGGTATCTGAGCGTCGCCAAGCAGTTCCACAGGGTCGCACTGGAGGACGTCGAGCTGGGCGGCCACACCATCACGGCCGGTACGACGGTCATCCTGTCCCTCAACACCGCCAACCGCGACCCCGAGCGTTTCCCCAATCCCCACATGCTCAACCTGCACAGGCAGGACGGCGGCCATCTGGCCTTCAGCCACGGCGTCCACCAGTGCCTGGGCCAGCAGCTCGCCCGCGTCGAAATGCGAGTCGCCTTCCCCGCACTCGTCAACCGCTTCCCCACCCTGCGCCTGGCCGTACCAGCAGACGAGGTCGCCCTGCGCCCGGAGACCGCCGACATCTACGGGGTCAAGAGCCTCCCCGTCACCTGGGACGCGTAACCACGAACCGAGGACAGGCGAAGGCGCGTACGGGCCGCCCGCCACCGCTGTGACTGCTCGCCTGCGACGATCGGGTCCGCGGCCTGTTCGCGCCCGTATTCCGGTGGCCCCTGGCGAGGGCGGCTCGCGGCGGCGATCGCATCGCCCAGCGGGGGTGGGGTTGCCATTGCGCAACAGCATTTTCACCACGTCATAGGCGCGAACGGGCGCCGGATACGAACGCAGCCGCTCCATCTACTCATCAGAGAGCATGGCCGCCAAACCCCACCAACCTCCACGGAAGCATCGGAACCAGTGCGAAGAGGGCGGCCAGATGAAGATGCCGCACTGGTCCGGCGGTGTAATCGACGGTCTGGTGGCCCGGCGCGACGAGCCGGCGACCGCGCTCCCCAGCCTGGATCGCCGAGCGCGGCGGGAAGGCCGCCTTTGCCGGATCGGCAAGAGGGCTTGGCCCCGGATGGGAGCGAGACGAGGATCTCCTCGTCCCGAACTCCCGAACCGGCAAAGAGGACTTCCCATTGAACGTTTTCGTCACCGGAGCGAGCGGCCTCATCGGCGGCACCGTTGCCGCGCGGCTGATCGAGTCCGGCCACGCCGTCACCGGCCTGATCCGCGATGAGTCCAAGGCCGGGGCCACCGGCACAACCGGCGAACGATCGGAGGACGTCTTCGGCGAGGACGTCCTCAACGCCTGGGAGCCGGACCATCCCATCCGTGCGGCACGCGTGGCCATCGACCGGCTGGTGCTGGCCGCCGCCGAGCAGGACGTGCGCTCGGCCGTACTCTGCAACGGCCTCGTCTACGGCGGGAGCAGGGTTCCGGGCCGTCAGAGCGTGCTGATCGATGCGCTGATCCGCCAGGCGCACTCGGACGGCGTTGTCCGCCACGTCGGCGCGGGCCGCAACATCTGGTCCAACGTCCACGTCGACGACCTGGCCGACCTGTACACCCTCGCTCTTGAGAAGTCCCCTCCCGGCACGTTCTACTTCGTCGAGAGCGGCGAGGAATCCTTCGGTGCGATGGCCTCGGCCCTCGCCCGCACCCTCGGCATGCCCACCCCGCAACCCTGGGATCCCGACTCGCTCAGCAACCTCTGGGACCCCCAATTCGCCGTACACGCCTTGGGCTCCAACAGCCGCGTACGCGCCACTCGCGCCCGCGACCTCCTCGGCTGGAGCCCCGACACCACTCCATCATCGAGTGGATCACCGGTGCCGACCTGCGATACCGCAGCGTAGGTCGGTGAAGGAGCCATGCTGTCCTGTCTCGTTCAATGTGAGGTATGGCCTCCATCTGACCTGCGGTGCATCAGATGGGATGAGACGATTCGCGGGTCCTCCGTCTCAGTGATCACGAGGCAGACCCTCGTTCTCCGTTGACCTCGTAGATCACCCGACGCGGACTTTTCCTGGCGGCGTGGTTGCAATGGATCACATTCCAGGCGCCGCTACCCGGTCGATGTGCCGTGCGGGGCTGCACGGTAAAGCCGGGCCTACAGATCGCGGCTGTAAGCGCGGTCAGGCCGGACCTCGAGCGTCGGCGCCGGCGGGTTGCCAGAGCTGGACGGCGTTGCCCTCCGGGTCTTTCAGGTCGGCGAACCTGCCGTTGGGGTAGTCCTCACCATGCACCTCAACCTCAATGTCGGCGGCGCGCAACTGGGTGACCATGGCGTCGAGGTCGTCCACGCGGAAGTTGATCGCCCAAGTGCGTTCCGGGCCACCGAAGTGCTCGGAGGTGGCGGCCATCGCGGTGAAGACGGTGGGCCCGGACTGCTGCCACCACGACGACACGTCGTAGGACTCCGGTGCTGGGGTGATGCCCAAGTGCTCGGCATACCAGCGGTTCAGGAGGTCAGGGTTCTGGGCTCGGATGAAGACTCCGCCGATGCCGGTGACGTGTTCCATGCCCCAGGACACTACATCCAGGTCCGAGGGGGTTCGTCTCACGAGGCCGGAGGTACCAGGGCCAGTGCCTCAGGTCCGATGAGACTGCCTCAGGTTCTCTGTAGGCGGTCATCGGAAGTCCTGGTCGACGACCGGGTAAATCTATCGATCTTGCCCAAGGTCATGGCCGCTGCCACCGTTGAGCGACCGATGCATCACGCTCACATGATCGAGACCAGCGGCGAATCCCAGCGCCTGGCCGAAGCTCTCGCCGGAAGGGGCGTCGTCCCTCTCGCCTGAGCACCTTTCCTACGATGCTGCCATGACGATCTCTGGGCAGACTCGGAGCAGGACACGTGTCCTGCATGACGAATCGCGTCGTGATCTCCGCGAGCCGAGCCGCCCTCGTCCTATCCGTCTCTACCAGTGGGAACCTCAGCGACCGCCGGCGACACCCGCTCCAATGATCATCGTGTCGCATGGAACCGGAGGCTCAGGAAGCGCCATGGAATGGCTGGTGGGCCCAATGGTGACGGCAGGCTTCCGGGTCGTCGCCCTCGACCATCACGGCAACAACTTCATCGACGGCTACGAACCCGAGGGCTTCCTCTTCGGATGGGAACGTCCCCGGGACATCTCCTTCGCCCTGGACACCCTCACCCGGGAGGAGACTCTCGGCCCGGTGGGTGCCGCCGGCTTCTCCTTCGGCGGCTACACCGTCGCCGCATTGGCCGGCGCGCGGATCGACCCACAGAAGGTGGCCGCTGTCCTGACCGGTGTTATCCCACTGCCCGAGATCCCGGAATTCCCCGGGGTCCTGGCGGCATTGCGGGAGAAAGCCACGCAGCATGAGCTACTGATCGAGGCAGACAGGTCAGGAGGCGACCTGACCGACGCCCGAATCCGAGCTGGCTTTCAGATTGCTCCCGGATGGGGACCTTTCGTGACGCCTGACAGCCTGGCATCCATTCAGGTGCCCGTGGAGATCTGCTGGGGCGACGCCGACACGATCGCGCCCTTCCGCGAGATCAGGCCCTACCTGGACGGCATCCCCACAGCGACAGGCCGCACGGCGGGCTCTCATGTCCGCCACGAGGACTTCTTCGCACCCACGGCGACCAACAACGTTCGCGACCAAGTGGCTCAAGAAGCAGTCGCCTTCTTCAAGCACCATCTCGCCTGAATGATCCGATTGACCGCCCCAACAGGACGTCCGGCGAAGAAGCGCGGGGTCATTCGTCGTCCGGATCTGCCGGCTCCACGGTCGGTGCGATCTGCAGTGGTGTCGCGGCCCCGCCAGCGATCTCGCGCCCTCGACTCAGTGTGTAGTCAAGCTGCCTGGCCAGGTGTGGGAGGGTCGCCGGAGGTAGATACGCCTCAGCGCCGGCGTCAAGTAGTCGTCGGACCGGGCCGTGATACTGAACTCCGAGTTCGTGGTCCTCGATTTCGGTGACGATGACGCGAGCTTTCGGGAACATCGATCGGAGCGCTGTGATCAGCTGCGGGCTGCCTGGAGGTACCAGCAGCACATCGGTTGTCGCGGGAGCCGCATGCATATCGAGCACTAAGTAGTCGGCCCCGAGCTGGGTGGATAGCGCAACCCGAGCCGCGGTCGACAGCTCCATCGCGGTGGCCACGACCGTCACGCTCTCGTAGTCGATCGGTGCTTGATCGTTGGCCTCGTCTGGCGCGTCGCGATCGACGATGGCGCCTTGGACCACGTCAATGGTGCTGGAGATCGTCGCGATCGACGCGCCGTCACGCGTGAGGACCACGTTCTCACCAGGCTCGAGGGCGTCGATGAGCGCCACGACGTCGTCGGGAAGGCGGGTCACGTCGATTCGCTGCGTGGAGCGTGGGGCGCGTTTGCGGATCACCATGCCTGGGACACGCTCACGGCTGCGAGGGCACCCTGCGTCATGCGCAGCCCCGGTCGCCTATCGAAAGGCCATCCACGGTGACATGGTTGCCTGCCCCGAAGGTGCCGCTCAACCAGATGATCACATGAGTCCCTTCTGGTGCTGTGATCTTGTTGGACGCCACTACACGACCGCTGGTTCGAAGCCGCGCCGGAGTTTCTCTCGCTGTACTCGAACGTGGCTGAAGCCGGCGAGGAAGCGAACAACACGCACGAACGCTCGACCCGGCGCCCTCAGCGCTGGCTCGACGCCTCGTTCGGCGAGCCGGCGGAGGATGTCCACCACGTGCCGCACGTTGTCCTGCAACGTGACGGCGCGTATCGGGAAGGGGGCGTCGGCCAGGGGCTCTTGTTCGTCGGACGTAAACCCGCACGTCGAACAGACAAGACGCCCCAGCCGCGAAACCGGGACGTCGCCGCGTGCGGCTCAGATCATCCGCCGCAGGGCGGTCTCCACGGCGTCGATGAGCGCATCACCTTCGGTACCGGGGTGGCGGGCAAGGCCGAGTTCGACGTCCGGCAGAGCAGGCAACGCGGCCGCGTCGTGGCAGGCCATGGCCGGCTCGAGGTTGGCGGGCAGGAGCGCCGCGACCCCGAGCCCGGCCCGTAGAGCGGCGAGCACTCCGGCGAGACTGTTGCTTTCGAACGCCACCCGCCAGCGGCGCCCGGTGCTTTCCATCGTTTCCAGCACCGACGTTCGCCAGGCGCACGTGTTCGAGAACAGCACCACCGGCAGCGGATCGGCGTCGGCGGCGACACCCTGCCCGACCGCCCAGACCAGCGGCAGCCGCACCGTCCAGCGCGGCGGCCAGGGAAGATTTGCGACCTCGTCGAGCACGAGCTGGACACGGCCCGTGTCGTAGGCCTCCCGCATCGCCGCGTTGGAAAGACTGAGCACCTCAAGCGTCGCGTCGGGGTGCAGTCGCGCGAGGTCGGCGAGTACCTGAGAAAGGCGGGAAGCGGCGAGATCTTCGAGGAGTCCCACGCCGCAATGCCCGGTGAGCGCACGTCCCGTTTCGGCGAGTGCCTGTGCCGACAGCGCGAGAATGCGCTCGGCGTAGGGGAGCAGTTCCTCGCCCGCCCGGGTCGGCGAGACGCCGGACGGCGCCCGGTGCAGCAGCGGCCTGCCGACGGCCCTCTCGAGCTTGCGCAACTGCTGGCTGAGCGCGGGCTGGGTATGGCCGAGCGCCGCCGCCGCACGGCTGATGCTGCCCGCTCGCACGGCGGTGACGAACGACCGCAGCAGTGCGGTCTCGAGATCACGTGCCATAAGCGTTCATTATGCCTGGTCCAACAAATTGACGGCTTCCTATGGCATTACGGATTATCTACCGTCAAACCGGTGACCAGATTTCGACAGGTGCTCGCGGTGCCGGGGATGACGCCACTGCTGGGCATTTCGCTGCTCGCTCGTGCCGCGATCACGGCGGACGTGATGGCGCTGACGATGTACGTCGTGCTTGCCCTCGACATGAGCTACGCGGCGGCGGGAGCCGTGGCGGCGGCGCTCACCGCCGGTGTCGCGCTGGGCGGGCCGCTGCTGGGCCGGATGATCGACCGGCGTGGCCTGCGTACCGTGCTGCTGGCCACGGTTGTGCCGCAGATCGTGTTCTGGCTGACCGTGCCCGTGCTGCCGTACGTGATCTTGCTGGGCGCCTCCTTCGCCGCCGGTCTGCTGATGGTGCCGGTTCAATCGGTTACCAGGCAGGCGATCGCCGCGATGACGACGGCAGGGCAGCGGCGGGCGGTGTTCGCGCTGGAGTCGGTGGTGGGCGAGCTGTCGTACATGGTGGGCCCGGCGGTGGTGATCCTGTGCGCGGCGAAGGTGTCCCCCGGCGTGGTGGCATGGGGTGTGGGCGCCGCGATCGTCGTCGGCGGGGCAGGGATAGCCCTGCTCGACCCGCCGCTGCGGGCCGAGGACGAGGCGGACGGCGACGCAGCAGGCCGGCCCCGGCGCCGGGAGTGGCTGGGAGCGCGCATGGTCGCTGTTTTGACGATGGGCTTCGGCGCCACGATGCTGCTCGCCGGCGTCGACCTGGCCATCGTCGCCACTCTCGAAGAAGCCGGTCAGGTCGCGTGGGCGGCCGTGGTCGTCGCCGTGTTCGGGGTGACGTCCGTCGTGGGCGGTCTGGTGTACGGAGCGCTGCCCCGGCCGATGCCCACCTGGCTGCTGCTCGGCCTGCTCGGGCTGGTGACGATTCCGGCCGGACTTGCCCATGACTGGCCTTGGCTGTGTGCGGCCGTCATCGGTGCCGGGCTGCTCACCGCACCGACCCTCTCCACGGTCTCCGACGCGGTGAGCCGGCTGACGCCGGCCAGTGTGCGAGGTGAGGCGACCGGCCTGCAGTCGTCGGCGCTGGGCGCGGGGTTCGCGCTCGGCTCCCCGGTCGTGGGAGTGGCGATCGACGTGTCCGTGCCGGCGGGCGGCTTCGCGGCGGCCGGCCTGGCCGGCCTGCTCGCCGCACTGACGGGATACCTGCTCTCGCGCCGGTCACCCGCCGCCGCACCTTCTCCGTCGTCCTCATCGCAGGCACTCGAGTCCTGCGACGCCGTCGCGCCGACCCCATCACGTCAGCCCGGTACGGCCATGGGCGTACGGCGCCGGTGACGAGCCAGGTACGGCCACGGGCACGCCTCAAGCGGACAGCAGATCCCCTCCGCCCGGCACACCCGGACGGGTGGGTGCCGCGACGGGGAACACACCCGTTCGGGGGTGCCGGTGACGGGTGTGTCCTGTCAGGGTGCGGTGGTGCCGACGGCACACCGTCAGAGGAGGTCGGCCCATGCTGAACGTGACAGTCGAACACCACGTCCCTGCCACCATGCGTGACGGCACCGTGCTCCATGCCGATGTCTACCGGCCCGCGACGGCCGGGCCCTGGCCCGTGCTGTTGACCCGTTTGCCGTACGGGAAGAACTTCCCGGCATTGGCCGCACTGCTCGACCCTCTCGGTCTGGCGCGAGCCGGGTTCATCGTCGTCATCCAGGACACCAGGGGCCGGTTCGCCTCGGGGGGTGACTGGGAGCCGTGGACGTACGAGGCGGACGACGGCTACGACACCGTCCGATGGGCCGCCGCGCTCCCGGACTCCAACGGCTCGGTCGGCATGTTCGGAGCCAGCTACTTCGGAAACACCCAGTGGATGGCCGCGCTGTCGAAGCCTCCCGAGCTGAGGGCCATCGCCCCGCAGGTCACCTGGTCGGAGCCGGACGACGGGCTCTTCGCCCGGGGAGGGGCCAGCGAGCTGGGGATCACGTTGCCGTGGTCGCTCATGCAAGGGGTGGACACCATGCTGCGCCGTCATGCCGACGACCCGGCCGCCCTCGGGCAGGCGCTGGGGACACTGGTCCACGACCTGGACGGGGCCGCGACATCCGGTTACTGGGAACTGCCGGCCGGCCGCCATCCTGCCTTCCAGCGCCACCAGGTCCCGGAACTCGGCTTCGAACGGTCGCGGCGGGATCCGGAGTGGAGCGCATCCTGCCGGGTCGCCGGGCGCCAGGCGGAGGTGGACCTGCCCAGTCTGAACGTCGGCGGCTGGTACGACATCTTCTGCCAGGGAACGCTCGACAACTTCACCGCCAGTCGCGCGGCCGGGCGGCCCGCCACGCTGATCATGGGACCGTGGACGCACACGAACACCGCCGGGCAGGTAGGCGACATCAACTTCGGAATGGCCGCGAACGCCGAGCTTCTCGGCTTCCGCGGCAGGCTCGCCGACCTCCAGCGCGAATGGTTCCGGCAGTGGCTGGCGCCCGACGCCGCAGCCGGCGACTCCGGCGTCGAGGGCAAGCCGCGGTTGCCGCCGGTGCTGCTGTTCGTCATGGGAGCGAACGAGTGGCGCGAGGAGCAGGAGTGGCCACTCACCCGTGCCGTCGACACGGACCTGTTCCTGCGAGCCGACGGCCGGCTGGCCTTCGACCCCCCGAAGGCCGGTGAAGGAAGCGACGCCTACGTCTACGACCCGGCCGACCCCGTGCCGACGACAGGTGGCGCGCTGCTGATGTCCAGCGAGTTCCGGCCGGGTCCGCTCGACCAGGCCCGGGTCGAGGCACGGCCGGACGTGCTCGTCTACACCACCGAGCCCCTGGCCGAGGACGTGGAGGTCACCGGGCGGATCCGCGCCTTCGTCCACGCGGCGACCGATGCCCCGACGACGGACTGGGTGATCCGGCTCTGCGACGTCGACGCCCATGGCGTCTCCCGCAACGTGGTGGACGGGATCGTGCGAGCGGTCACCTCGCCGGGCGAGTTCAGCGAACACGCCGTCGACCTGTGGTCCACCAGCTATGTGTTCCGCGCCGGCCACCAAATGCGCGTCCACGTCACCTCCAGCAACTTCCCTCGCTGGGATCGCAACCTCAACACCGGCGAACCCCTCGAAAGCGGAACGGACTATCGCCCGGCTCACCAAGAGGTCGCGCACGACGCCACACGCCCTTCGCGCATTGTTCTCCCGGTCGTCGGGACGGGGCACGCTCCTGGCGGGGTCGGCCGGTAGCGGGGCCCGCTTGACTTCGCAGGGGCCAAGCGTGACCTGCAGGCGGCGATCGACAAGCACGCGGAAGGAGACCACGTTGAGCGTCAGGGGGACACGTTGTCCATATGTTCGACGATGTGCTTCACACTCGAGGACGCCCCGCTCATCACCTGCTGCCTGTGGCGCACCGCATCGGACGATCGCTGGCGCACGGGGCGCGCCGCCTACGAGAGAGACGGCTCGGACCAGATGTTCGATCTGCTCATTGATCGTTCACCGGCGGCTTACGTGGCATGGGCGGCCACTGCCGAGGAGGAGCCGCCCGTGCCGGTGGAGCCGGTCGCAAGGCCTGTGCTGCGGATCAGGACTGGGACGCGGCAGTGAGCTTCGCGATATCGGGGGCGTAGACGGTCATCCAGTGCGGATGCAGCCGGTAGTAGATCACGTCGTTGTCCCAGTCGAAGGAGTCGTCGCCGTAGAAATCCTTGAAGTACGCGAGCAGGTCTGGCCAGTCCGCGGCCGGATCGCCGTCCTGGGGGTTGAGGATCTCCACCGTGCCGTGCGTGAACACGCCCAGGTCCTCACCGCGCATGTGCGCGGCGCTGACGGCGGGGCGGGCGGCGAGATGGCGGGCCTTGGCGGCGCCGCGCGCCGTGCCGAAATGCCACTTTCCGTGGAGGAAGTGCCCGTCCACGCCGCTGATCCGCGGCTCGCCCTTCGCCGTCACGGTGGACAGGGCGAGGGTACACATGCCGGTGAGGGTCTGAGCGAGCTGCTCTGCTGTCAGTGTGCGCTCGGTGTTGATGATCGAGCGGAGGTGCGAGGTGGAGCCGGAGAGAGAGGCGTCGAGGAGGGCCTGGAGCTCCTTGAGCTCTTCTGACGTTTCGCGCATTGAGGTCCTTGTCTATCCGAGGGCCCGGCCCACGCCCGCCATCGACGCGACCGGTGCAACCATGCTCGACCCAAAACCCGACACCTTGTGTCGTATTTCTTCATCCGTCTTGGGGCCTCACGGACAAGGAACTCGCGCGTCCCGATGAGGTGTCCCGCGAGCTGTCCGCCGGAAAGCCCGCGTACTGGCCCGAAAACAGAACCCTAACTTGGGCGCGGCAGCATCACCGCGGCGCTCTGCGCCGTGGTGATCGTGTCCGGGATTGTCAGGTGGCCGGCT